>JARGFW010000373.1 GCA_029211085.1 Deferrisomatales bacterium
GAGAGCCACCTGTTCCTGCCGGTGGAGACCGACGAGGCCACCAACCGGATCACGGCCGTCACCGCGACGGTGTGCGGAACCGCTTCCTGCCACCCCGGGCTGGCCGGCAGCGAGGTGCAGATCTGGAAGCACGAGTACGAGGGCGCCCTCGGGGCCCTGCAGGCCGCGTTGGAAGCCAGGGGGATCTTCTTTCTCCCCAGCTACCCCTATTTCTTCAACGATCACAATGGGGACGGCGTCGTGCCGACCCCGGGCTACACCTTCGACCACGATGGGGACGCGGAGACCGACCCGATCGCGGAGGACAACCGCAGCAACGGTTTCACCAACTGGGCGGGGCCGTACGGGGTGGACAACTGGCGGAACACCATGGGTGCGGCGTTCAACTACAACCTGTTGGAGCATGATCCGGGCGGCTATGCCCACAACGACTTCTACATCAAGGGGCTGATCTGGGACTCCATCGACTTCATCTACAACGGCGTACTGGACAACGACGTGCCCGCAGCGCTCAACAATCTGGGTCTGGACGCGGCGACGCGCGCGGCGGCTCTCGACTACCTGGACTCGGCCCGGCCGGGCGATGCGAATCGCCCTCCGCTGCCGTAGTGGACTGCCTCGGGGCGCCGGCCGCGGGCGGTCGGTGTCCTCGCGGTGACTTTCGTTCGATCCTGCAGCAAACACGAAGGGGGTCGCGCAGGGGATCAAGCCCCGATGACGGGTTCCCCCAACCAAGAAGGAGCAAGGCATGATGACGAACAAGAAACTGTGGATGAGTCTCCTGTTGGCCGCCAGCCTGGCGGTCGCCGGGTGTGGCAGCGATGGCAGCGACGGCAAGGATGGGGCCGCAGGCCCTGCCGGGCCCGCGGGTCCGGCGGCACCGGCGGGCGCGGCCCTGGAAACCTGCACCGTGTGCCATGCGGAAACCCGCATCGCCGACGTAGCCGAGTTCCACGGGCTCAATGGCTCGGATCTGATCGACCTCCAGGTCTCCAATGTGAGCGTGGCGGACGTCGGCGGTTTCCCGGTGCTCAGCTTCCATGTCGAGGACGCTGACGGCAACCCAATCACCGACCTCGCCGACTACGAAGGCCGCCTCTACCTGGCCGAACTGGTCCCCGGCGCCGCCGGCGACGCCGACGCCTGGCTGCGTTGGTCTTATGAGCGCACCGACAGTTCCACGGACCATGACGACGATCCGGCGACAGCCGATATCGGTCCCGGTTCGTTTGACACTACCGACGCCGCCGACGGTGACTACACCTATACCTTCCTGACCCCCTTCGCAGATGCACCGGATGCCGACAACGTGCAGCGGGTGTCGTTCCGGGTGAGGATTCTCAACGTCACCACGGTTCCCAACACCAGCTTCGATTTCCTGATCGCCGATCCGGGAACGGCTGTTTCCTCGGGCAAAGACACCGTGACGACCAACGCCTGTAACGCCTGTCACGATCCTCTGGCCTTGCATGGCGGCGGTTACAACGAGACCACGATTTGCGTCAACTGCCACAACGTGAACTACTCGGGAATGCCGGCGAACTCCCTCGGCACCATCGAAGGGGATTTCGGTTACATGGTCCACAAGATACACGCCGCGCAGGCCTTCGAAGCCCTCGACGATGCCATCAGTTACGAAGAGGTTACGTATCCCCAGGACTTGCGGAACTGTACGACCTGCCACAAGGGTCCGGATGCCAACAACTGGAACATGGTGCCGACCATGGCTTCTTGCGGTTCCTGCCACGAGATCAGCTTCGTCGACCCGGCCCCTGCCGGCTTCACCCTGCACGCCGGTGGCGCCCAGACCAACAACCAGAACTGCACCACCTGCCACACGGCGGTCGGCATCAGAGACAGCCACGTGACCGAGAACGCGACGGCCAACAACCCGGACCTCCTCCCCGGGCAACGGAAGATCGCCTACGAGGTGGACGGCGCGGTCATCAACGCCAGCGACGAGTTGGTCATCACCTTCCGGATCCTCTCCAACGGTACGGCTCTGGACCTGACGGCCCTGCCCGCCGACCTGGCGACCCCCGGCCGTTGGCCCGGCTTCCTGCTGGCGTGGGCCGAGGCCCAGGATGGCATCGCCGCCCCGGCAGATTTCACCAACACCGGCAATTCCGCTGGCCAGCCGACCTCCATCAGCGTTGACGACTTCGCACTGGCGTGCGCCGCCGGCACCTGTACCGCCACCGTGGCCAATCCGTTTCCTGCGGACGCCACAATGCGGACCATCGGCTTGCAGGGCTACTTCCAGCAGGACATCGCCGGCGAAACCGTCTCCCTGCACACCCGGTCCGTGGTGGTGACGGTCACCGGTGACACGCCGCGGCGTGCGGTGGTGGACAGTGCCAAGTGCGCCGGCTGTCACGAGATCTTCGAGGGCCACGGTGGCAACCGCAACCTGACGGCGGACGGCGGTGTGGAGATCTGCATCCTGTGCCACATGGTGAACCTGACCAGCTCCGGCCGTGCCGCCGATCCGGCCAACCTGCCGCAGGCGACCATCGATGCCCTGGGGACCGATCCCTTGACCTTCCCGGAGGCGACCAACAACCTCAAGGACATGATCCACGGCATCCACTCCAGCCACGCCTCCGTGCGCACGCAGATCTACGAGTTCGTGCGCAACCGGTCCGGCGGTATCTACTACGACTGGAGCGAGGTCACCTACCCGGCCGAGCCCAGCAACTGCAACAAGTGCCACCTCAGTGACACCTACTACCCGGAGGCCATCCCCTCCGGTGCCTTGATGACCACCAACGTCACCACCAACGGTGCCGACCCCATGACCCGGGACGAAGTGTCCGCTTCCCGAGACACGGTGCCCAACGCCACCGACGAGGTCATCACCGCCACCGCTGCTGCCTGCTACTCCTGTCACACCGCAGACACGGTGGTGGAGCACATGATCCTGAACGGTGCCGGGTTCGGCACCCGTTCGGAGGTGCTCGGCCAGTAGCACCAAGAACGGAAACACTCGGTGTTTCCCTTGGGGGAGGCGGCTCTGCCGTCTCCCCCTTTCGTTG
>JARGFW010000374.1 GCA_029211085.1 Deferrisomatales bacterium
TGTTGATTCACAAGCAAGAAGCCAACAATAATCTCAACTACGAGAACCACAGGCATGAGGACAAGAAGCAGCCGGCCAGATTGCTCCAGCCGGCTGTACGGAAGTAGACAGCAGTCTACCGCACCGAGTTATCCCTTGGCGGTGGAGTCCCCTCGCAACCGCCTCCGTTTCACTCGGATTCGTTGAACCATTCCGAGTTGTAGAGGATCTCGGCGGTAATGGTTTTCTGTTCGTGGAAGTAGGCCTCCTCCAGGGCCATGGTGGCGATGTTCATCAGCGCCCGGCGGTTGCCCCTGGTCGAGGCGGCGATGATCTCGATGGCATCGTTTTCGAAGAGGTTTTGCGGGGCAGCGGCATTTTTCAGCCGGTGTTCGATGAACAAACGGCTTTCGTACTCATTCAGATACTGGGTTTTGATGATCCCGGTGAGTCGGGAACGGATCGGACTGAGGATGTGCAGGTCAAGCCTTCTCGCCAGGGTTTCATCGCCGACGAGGAGCAGTGAAGCGGCCGATGAAGGTTTGCCGGTCTGAAAGAGCAGCGAGGAGAGATCCCAGAGGGAGTCGTTTTCCAGGCGCTGGGCGTCATCGACGATGATCACCGGGTGACGGGGATTGGCGCCATCGATCATTGCCTCGATATACTGCTGGGTTCTGGCGATCAGCGGGATTCCCCGACCTTTGGTGTCGACGCCGAGTGCTTCGGCGAGGATCCGGGCGATGCCGTTGCGTGAGTGGCCGGCGTAGGGGAGGAGAACCGGCCGGTAGGCCTTTTTGTCGAGATCCTTGAGCAGGGCGTGGACGAGGGTGGTTTTGCCGGATCCTGACGGGCCGCGGAGGGCGAGGCTCTTGCCGGAGTGGAGCAGGCGTTTGATGGTCTGGATCTGCCTGCTGTCCCGCTCCGGGAGAAAGAGTTGCCGCTGGCCGTAGGTGTCGGCGAAGGGGTGGTGCTTGAAGCCGAAGAAGTCGCCCATCGGGAGTTTGCCGTGGGGTTGGGTCGTGTAGCTCATCGCTCCCTCCTCTGCCCCATGGCGTTAAGATGAAGATCGACCGGTTTGGCCGGTTTCATTTCCGGGCCGTACCAGACCTGACTGAGATCCCAGGGCATGAACCAGACGTCGACCCGCTGTCCGGGCAGGGCATCGCTCAGTTCATAACTGCGTTTTTTCAGGCGGATAGTGTTGTTGAGATAGACCCGGCAGCGGCGTTTGATCCGGAACAGCTGTTCGATGTCAATGGTTTCGGGGATGGGTGTGCAGACGCTCTTCCGGCTCAGGCGACAGGCCAAGGGGGAGATCCCCAGGCTGCTGTGTACCGAACCGTGGTAGCGGCCAAGCCACTGGGCGTAGACCTTGTTGATGCCATCGAGGGTATGGGCGACCGGAGTGTCACCGTCGAGGAACTGCTCTCGAACGGTGCGGAAGTAGCGTTCCACCTTGCCGCGTCCACGGGGCTTTCCGGGTGGGGTATGGACCAGATGGATCCCGAGGTTGGCACAGGCAAATTTCAGGTGGTGGCTGGCATAACAGGCCCCGTTGTCGGTATAGAAACGCAAGGGCTTGCCGTGGGTGGCGATGGCGGCCATCAGTTCTTTGATCATCACCTCGGTATCTTCGGCAAGGAAGAAACCGGAACGGACGATATAGCGGGTGGCGTCGTCGATAATGGCATGGAGATAGGTCTTGCGCTTGACGCTGTTGACCTTGATCTTCGGCCCGTGGAGGAAGTCGGCGCTCCATAACTGGCCAAAGTATTGGTAGGCAAAGGCCTTTGCCGGCAGCGGCGCCAGATGCGGGTCGCGTTGCAGGTTGTGGGAATGGGCATAGCGGTAGAGGGTGGCGCGGGAAGGGTTGACCATGTTCCACCGTCGTTCTTCAATCAACTGTTCGAGAATCCGGGCCAGGGTCCAGCGGGGGTGTTCGGCGCGTAACTCGACGATCCGTTCGGCAAGTTTCTCCGGCACAGCGTCATGCCGGCCGAGATTCTTTCGGGGCGTGTCGGCCAGTGCCGGCAGGCCGCCGTGACGGTAGCGGTAGAGCCATTTACGCAGGGTTTCGGCGGAGTAGCGGACACTACGTCCATCCGCTCTGACAAAGGTTTTGGCGGCAAGGCGGAGCAGCTCATGCTCCAGGGGTTCTTCCGCGTCGTTGCGGTGCAGAAGATGACTGATGAGGCCGTATCGCCAGACGGCCAGGTCGGTTTGTGTGACAAGAGTCATGGTTACCTCCAGAGGGTATGGGGTGCGGTTTGGCCAACAACACCATATCTCCCCGAAAATGTGGAGGTATGTATTATGTTGGTCCGATTTTCCAGCACCTCCATGGGTAGAAACTCTGCGAAAAGTCCCGGGTAAAATCGACCCAGAACTGGTCAGGCTGGATCGTCGGGTCTGGCCCCCAGGCACCAATTTTCTTCTCGTGGTCCAGCCACGGGACAACTCGTACCACCAGAGCACACAGCCGCTTGACCACGCCTCGGGTTATCCCCAGTCGCCTGGCACCTTCGGCTTGGGTCACCCGGCTCTCGGCAAACAGGCTCTGGCAATAGAGGATGGTCTGATAGAAGTGGCGGACGATCGGCAGAAAGGGATGGCGTAGCACGGAAAAGGTCACCCGCGGGCAATGCGGTACTTTGCAGCGGTACCGCTGGACCCTGACCTCAAGCCCTTGTTCCGGATGCGCTCGTGGATAGGTACCATTGCGGATAAACAGGGATTTTCCACAGAGAGGGCAGCGGATACGCGATTCTTTGTTGCTGAACGGGCGAGATGAGGATAGTGTATGCATGATAAGAGGGTGGTGGGTTGTGTTGGATAATATTGGTGAAAATACTATTTACCACAATCCCCCCCTCTTATCCCCCCCTAAGGGGGGGAGGAGGATGGCAAGGCATCAGGCGGTTCCTGCTCTCCACCCCCTCTGTCCCGTGCCGAGCCTGCCCACTTTTCTCGTTTCCTGCGGTTGAGCTCTTCTCATATTGGTATTTGTAACTGAGAATTTTGACCTGATTTCAGGTAGTATAGTGTGACTCTCTACA
>JARGFW010000375.1 GCA_029211085.1 Deferrisomatales bacterium
GCCATGGAGTCGGATGACCCCTCCCGTTTCGCGATCTCCCCGGAATACGCCGCCACCATCCCGCTACTGGAGCATGCCTTGTCTGAGGCACGACCCCGGTTCGTGAAGGGGCAGGTGACCGGCCCTGTTTCGTTCGGTCTGGGACTCCCGCGAGAGGACCGACGCGCCCTCCTCTACGACGACACGATGCGAGATGTCGCAGTGCAGCTGATCGTGATGAAGGCGCGCTGGCAGCTCGGCCTGCTTGCGACGTGGGCGCCCCTATCCACTCCCTTGATCATGGTCGACGAGCCCAGCCTGACCCAGATGGGTTCGGCCTTCGTCTCTATCCCGGAGAGGCTGGCCTTTCCCGCCTTGGAGCAGTGCCTTCGCGCTCTGCCGTGTCTCGCGGGCATCCACGTGTGCGGCGGCACCGACTGGAGCATGATCGCCTCACTTCCGGTGGATGTTCTCAACTTCGATGCCGCCGACCATCTCGAATCGTTCCTGGCTCACCGCGAGCCTCTGAGCGCCTTCCTCGGTGAGGGCGGTCTCCTTGCTTGGGGTGTAGTCCCGAACGACGACCGTGCCTACGACCAGACCGCTGAAGAGACGGGCGCGCGGGTGATACGGGGAGCTGAGGCGCTGGCCTCGGCAGGCCCCACCACCGGCGCTCTCGAGGTAGGCGACATCCTGGAGGCATCCTTCGTGTCGCCGGCCTGCGGCACGGGTGCGCTTCCACCGCAACTCGCGGAGCGATGTTTCGCGCTGACCTCAGAGACGAGCAGTTGGCTGCGCGCCCGCATGTAGATTCCTTCAGATGACCCCTCGTCGGGGGCGATTTGTATACCCCCTTCCCCTATATGCAGCGCGGTGTTACCATTGCGTCTAGACCGAAGTTTTCGCCCCACCTGACGCCCGATCCCGCTGCCGGTGCGGGATCGGGCTCTCTTTTCGCGGTTTGGTGTAGCCAAAGTTATGCTTGCATTTGTGCAGCATAAGCCTTATGATGTTGGTATGCCAAAGCGCGGTGGGTCAGTACACGTAGCCACAATTAAGACTAAAGGTGCGGGAGACCGCGTCTACACCTCCTACCTCCTGCGCCGCTCCTATCGTGAAGACGGCCGGGTGCGCCACGAGAACCTGGGCAACCTCTCCCACCTGCCTGAGGCCGCCATCTCTGCGGTCCGTCGGGTCTTGGCCGGCGAGACCTTGGTCGCCGCCGAGGACCGCTTCCAGGTAGAGCGTTCCCTGCCCCACGGTCACGTGGCGGCGGTGCTCGGGACGTTGCGTTCTCTTGACCTTGAACGGCTCCTCTCCCGGGAGCCCTGCCGGGAGCGGGATCTTGCGGTGGCGCTTATCTCTCAGCGTCTCCTTTCGCCGGGATCGAAGCTCTCGGCCACCCGGCGCCTCGCCCAGACCACCCTCGCCCAGGAGCTCGCGCTCGGGGAGGTGGGGGAGGCGGAACTCTTAGGAGCCATGGACTGGCTCCTCCTGCGCCAGGAGCGCATCGAGCGGGCGCTGGCGAGGCGTCATCTGACCCCCGGCGGCTTCGTGCTCTACGATCTCTCCTCCAGCTACTTCGAGGGGCGCTCTTGTCCGCTGGCCGCCCTCGGTCACTCCCGCGACGACAGGCGGGGCACGCTCCAGATCACCTACGGCCTCATCTGCTCACCGGAAGGCCGGCCGGTCGGGGTGGAGGTCTTCCCCGGCAACACCCAAGACCATGAGACGCTTGGCCCCGCGGTGGCCTCGGTGACGGCGCGCTTCGGGATAGGGCGGGTCATCTTCGTGGGGGATCGGGGCATGATCACCCACAGCCACGCCCAGACGCTACAAGAGCAGGGGGTGGGCTTCATAAGTGCGCTTAAGAGCCCCCAGATCAGGGCCCTGGCCGCTTCGGGGGAGCTGCAGCTCTCCCTCTTTGACGAGTGCAACCTGGCCGAGATCCACTCCCGGGAGTTCCCCGGGGAGCGCCTCGTCGTCTGCCGCAATCCATCAGTGGCTCTTGAGCGGCGGCGCAAGCGCGAGGAGCTGCTCCGGGCGACCGAGACTGAACTCGAGAAGGTCCAAGCCATGGTGGAGAACCCGCGGGGGCGCCTGCATCACGCAGACGCAGGGACCATCGGCGAGCGGGTGGGGCGCGTCTCCAACCGCTACAAGATGGCTAAACACTTCCTGCTTCAGATCGAAGACGGTGCCTTTTCCTTTGCACGCAAAGAAGAGCGGATCGCGAAAGAGGCGGCCCTTGACGGCCTCTACGTGCTCCGCACCACCTGCGCGCAAGAAGAGCTCGGGGCCCGGGCGGTGGTCAGGGCCTACAAGCAGCTCAAGGTGGCCGAGCGGGCCTTTCGCCAGATGAAGTCCCCCGAGATCGAGATTCGCCCTATTTACCATCACCTGGAGGAGCGGGTCCGCGCCCACGTCTTCTTGTGCATGCTCGCCTACTACGTGGCCTTCGAGCTTAAGGGGCGCCTGGGGCCACTCCTGTTTTCGGACGACACCCCCCTCGCCCCTGTCGATCCCGTGGCACCCGCACAACGTTCACCGGGAGGGAAGGCCAAGGCGGACTCCAAGCTGACCGCGGAGGGCTATCCTGCCCACTCCTTCCCCGACCTTCTGGCCGAGCTCGGTACCCTCTGCCGCAATGAGGTGCTGATCGAGCCCGGCGGACACAGCTTCACCCAGCTTACGAAGCCGAATCCCCTTCAGACGCGGGCCTTCGAGTTGCTGGGCGTCCGCCCGTAGCCAAAGCTCCGCCGGCGCTCATCGCCACAAACCCGGTGGTGGTGCGGGATTTTGGCGTGGGGGGGCGAAAACTTCGGTTTAAGCCACCAGACGATATCTCGGCCGCCCAGGCGGCGCGGGATCCACGGCGCCTTGCCGGATGCGAGGACCACCTCACGCCCGGCCTCACGCAGTTCCTCACTGATCTGTGCTCCCGACTGGCCGCTACCGACTACGAGTACTTTACCGGGCGGAAGGGAGCTTTCGTTCCGA
>JARGFW010000073.1 GCA_029211085.1 Deferrisomatales bacterium
CGGCGAATACCCCCCCGGCCAGCAGCAGCAATCCAAAGTCCAGTGCGTTGATCATGCCCCTCTCACTCGCGTGGAACCCATCCAGACCCTCCTGCCGGCCCCCAAACAAGGGAGTGTAGATCAACCGAACCTGGAAAATCCACCGATCCTGTGCGCTCCCGACGGCCTGCAACCCTAGAAGATTCCCGGAGCGGGGTCAAGCATACCAGTTGCTACGTAGTGTCCACTATGCGCTCCAGAAGCGACTGTCTCCCACAGAGGAGCGCGCAGCTGCCCGAGGGTCCCCGCCCCGCCCCTTCTGGAAGTTTTCCGGGGCGGTTTCCCGTGTAAGAAACCAAGGGGCCCCTCAAGCCGATGCTGGTTCCATCCCTGCCCCCCTATGACGCGACAGGCAGCACGTGCAGTCAGCGGAAAATTTGGGAGGAATTTGGGTTGACATCGGCGGGAGGCGGCTGCATAGTAATGCCACCTCAAACGATCGGTTGGGGGAGTTCGGAACCGCAAACGCTCTTTGCCCCCCCGGAGAGCTGCGCCGGACTCCCCCTTTATTTTGCCCAAAACCCGCCCATACGTTTTTGTAGCGCCACCCCACAGATCCCCACATTTCTGTAGCAATCAACACCCCCGGTCACATCGCCATAATCTTGCATTCCATAGCAATTTCAAATACTTAAAACCGTGGCACCGTCCTTGCGTTGGATCTCCCGAAACTTACCATTTCGGGAGGATCTCCATGTTCGTCCTGCGCACCTCGTGTCTGACCCTCATCCCACTGCTCCTCGGGGTAGCCCCGGCCCTGGCAGGAGAACAAGCACTGGACACGGGGGACACCGCCTGGCTGCTCGTGTCCACCGCGCTGGTGTTGTTGATGCTGCCCGGGCTCGGGCTGTTCTACGCGGGCATGGTGCGCACCAAGAATGTACTTTCCACCCTGATGATGAGCTTCATTGCCATGGGGGTGGTGGCACTGCAGTGGATCGTCTTCGGCTACTCCTTCGCGTTCGGCGGAGCGGGGGGAGCGCTGTTCGGCGGCTTCGACCAGTTGTTCCTGGCCGGGACGGGCCCGGACACCCTCACCGGGACCATTCCCGCCTACGTGTTTGTGGCGTTCCAGGGTATGTTCGCGATCATCACCCCGGCCCTGATCAGCGGCTCGGTGGTGGAGCGCATGAAGTTCAGCACCTACACCGTGTTCATCCTGCTGTGGGCCATGCTGGTGTACGACCCCCTGGCTCACTGGGTGTGGGGGGACGGGGGCTGGCTGCTGGAACTGGGCGCCCTGGACTTTGCCGGCGGCACGGTGGTGCACATCTCTTCTGGAGCATCTGCCCTGGCGGCGATCCTGGTGCTGGGCAAACGCAAGGGCTACCCGAGGGAGGCGTTCGTGCCCCACAACCTGACCATGACCCTGCTCGGCGCCGGTCTGCTGTGGTTCGGATGGTTTGGCTTCAACGCCGGCAGCGCTCTGGCCGCCAATGGGACTGCGGCGATGGCGTTGCTCTCCACCAACACCGCCGCCGCGGCCGGATTGGTGTGCTGGCTGCTGGCGGAGCGCATGCGCTTCGGCAAGCCCAGCGCCCTGGGCGCAGCTTCCGGGTGCGTGGCCGGGCTGGTGGCGATCACCCCTGGGGCCGGATTCATCACTCCCGGGTGGGCCATGTTGGTCGGCGGTTCGGCTGGGTTCGTATGTTTCTACGCGGTGTGTCTGAAGGCCCGCCTGGGGTACGACGACGCCCTGGACGTGCTCGGGGTACACGGTGTCGGGGGCACCCTGGGGGCAATCCTCACCGGGGTCGTCGCAACGGTGGGCACCGGCAGCCTGATCACCGGCGACGGGCGGCAGTTCGTGGTGCAGGTGGTGGGAGTGGTGGCCGCCGCCGCGTACGCCTTCGTGGTTACCTACGTCCTCTGCAAGAGCCTCGACGCGGTCCTCGGCCTGCGCTCCGAGGAGGCAGACGAGGTGGTCGGACTGGACCAGGCCGAGCACGGTGAGGTCGGCTACTCCCTGTGAACAAGCCCCGTTCCACCTTTGATCTGCCGCACTGGAAAATCCGCGTCGAACAGGCCCGGCTCGCCCTGGGGAATAGTCAAGGCGACCCGGGAGAGCTGGTCGCCGTGCTCGATGAACTACTGTGCATGCTGGGCAGGGAGGCCGGGTGGGACAAGTTCGGCTGCGCCCTGGTCGCCCTGGGCGGATACGGCCGGGGGGAGATGGCACCCCACAGTGATGTAGACCTGCTGTTTCTGATGCGCCGCGACTCCGATGCCGGCGAGATCGACCAGGTCCTATACCCCCTGTGGGACCTGGGCCTAGACGTGGGTCATGCCCTGCGCACCCCTGCTGACTGCGCCGCGATGGCAGCCCGGGATCTCACCGCCGCCACAGCGTTCCTCGACGCCCGACACCTGTTGGGCGACGTCGGACTGTTCGAAAAGGCCCGCAAGAAGGCGGGCCTGCGGCCCGGCGGAAGCCGGGAGACCCGGCGCTGGGTGTCGAAGATCATTGCGGATGTGGCGGATCGCCGAAGGCGCTTTGGCGAAGTATCCAATCTGCTGGAGCCCCATATCAAAGAGGGCAGTGGGGGCTTGCGTGACCTGCAGGCCAGCCGCTGGGTGCTGGCCTGTCTGGGCCTTGACCCGGAGAAGGACCTCTCCCCCCCGGGGGACTCCCAAGCCATCGGCCGTGCGTTACCGTTCCTCAACCGGTGCCGCAACGCCCTGCACGCGGCGGCCGGCCGCAAGACCGACCACCTGACCTTCGAGTTGCACCAGGAGGTGGCGGGGCGGGTGATGCCGGGGCAACCTTTGGACCGTTTTTTCGAGGCCTTGCACCGGGCCAGCCACGCGGTCGTTGCCACCTGGGACCAGGTGGCCGCCCGGGCGCAGCAGGAACTCCTGCCGCGCCGCAAGCGACGCGCGGCGCAAACGCCCCCGCGGGTCCCGGAGCCTCTGGCGGAAGATCTGGTGCGCTGGTGCCGAGACGGTGGGGAGTTCCCCGAAGACCTGCGGTTCGCGTTCACAACCGGGAGTGGGGATGTCCTAGGGAGCGCCGTGACGACGGCAGCGGCGCGGCTGCTACGCACCCGGATTCCCCTGGCCCCCCTGCTGCGCCAGCTGCACGCCCTGGGTCGGCTCGGACTGTTCGCCCCGGAACTGGACGCGGTGGCCCACCAGGTGCACTACGACGCGCGCCATGCGTTCACCACCGGTGTGCACTGCATCGAAACCCTCGGTGTGTTCGAACGCCTGTGGCTGGGGGAATTGGAGCGGGAGGAACCCCACCTCACCCGCATCGCCAGCGCAGTGCTGCACCCCGCGGCTGCCCGTCTCTCGGCCGTCTGCCACGACCTGGGAAAACGGGGGGGCGTCGACGGACACGAAGAACGCGGGGAGGAGGTGGCCCGCGGACTGGCGTTGCGCCTGGGGTTGACACCCTCGGAAGCCGATGGTGCGGCGCAGCTGACACGCCATCACCACGCCGTCGCCCGGATCGCGTTCGGCGAAGACCTGGAAGACCCAGTTTCCTGGGAAAGCGCCCGGAGCGCCGCGGGCAGCGCTACGGGGTTGGACGCCCTGGTGGCGCTGGCGTTTGCGGATATGCTTGCCACCAACCCGCACACCGGGTCCGGGGTGTGGAGCGACTGGAAGCGGGACCTCCTGCTGCTCCTACACGCCCGGGCCTGGGAGAGCGGAAGGGAGGGAAACTGCGGTTCGGATCGAACCTCCCTGCTGCACAAGGCGGTGGCGGAGGCCGCCTCTGACCAGGGGCTGGGCGAGGTGACCACCCGTTGGAATCTGATTCCCACCCGCGAGGTCGAACAGGTTCCCCCCGACCTGCTGGCCCGCCTGCTGCACCTGGGGCACTCCCTGGGAACCGGCCCGGCCCGCTGGCACGTGGAGCCCCGGGGCAATGGGTTGGTGGAAGTCACCGGGGCGGTGGCTCCGCTGCCGAGGGTGCTGGGCGCCACCACGGCGACCCTCGCCGCCCTGGGGCTGGACGTGCTGTCGTTTCAGGTGCACACCTGGGCGGACGGGACGATCCACCTCTGGTTCCGCCTGACGGGACCATCCGGGGGCGTGTCGGCGGCAGAACTGGCGCGGCGGCTGACCGACGCACTCACCGGCGGGGACTCCGCCCCTCGGACACCGGAACCGGCCCGGCTGCCCAACCGACGGAACGAGGCTGTGCCGGTGCAGACCCGGGTGCACCTGACTGCCGGGGACAACCCCTTCCATTCGGTGCTCGAACTGCGCTGCCGCGACCGCAAGGGGCTGATCCGGGACCTCGCCCGGCTGTTCGACGATCTCGGCCTGACCGTGGAGTATGCCCTGGTGACGACCCACGGCCCGATGGCCCAGGACGTCTTCCATCTCAAGGACATCTTCGGCGGGCGAGTGGACGGGGAGGCGAAACGGCAGGCACTGCTGGACGGTGTGGAGGAGGCAGCCCGCCGCGCGACGTGACAACACCGGCACCGCCCGGTGGCAGACAACCGGATCGAATCGGGAACCCCAGACAAAGGAGTTGGCGATGAAGAAGATCGAAGCGGTGATCAAGCCGTTCAAGCTCGACGCGGTGAAGGACACATTGAAAGAGGCAGGCATCCAGGGCATGACGGCCACAGAGGTGAAGGGGTTCGGGCGCCAGAAAGGCCACACCGAGCACTACCGCGGCGCCGAGTACACCGTGGACTTCGTACCCAAGGTCAAGGTGGAGGTGGTCGTGCCGGATGACCTGGCCGCCGTCGCCGTGGACGCCATCGAGCGCGCGGCGCGCACCGACAAGATCGGCGACGGCAAGATCTTCGTGCTCGACGTCAGCGAGGTGGTGCGCATCCGCACCGGCGAACGCGGGGAATCCGCGCTCTAGCCCCGGGGCACCGGGTCATCACCGGGAGGTACCCGGCCTGCGTTTCACCGCCGCGCCACCCCCGAACGAAGATGAGCAAGTACCGCCAGTTGCGGAGCAATCCGGTACCCCAGGTCGGCCAGCCGGCCGACCTTCACCGGATGGGTTTTGACACTGGCCGCCAGCCAGCCATACAGTTTGAAGATGTCCACTCTGCGCACCCTTGTTCCGGAAGATCGGCACGTCGGCCACCCGGTCTCCCGGGCGCCGTTCTCCCACCCGTCGCGTAACGAGCGCTCCGGCCCGGACCGGCGCACGGTGAAGAAACCGGTGCTCGCCGCGGACCCCGAGCCCGATCCGGAGCACCCCATGGTGTGCGTCGAACTGCCCGAAAAATCAAGATCCAACAGGCCAGACCTGGGGATTGCCCTGATCGCCCTGGTACTGTGCGCGGGATTTCTCCTGACCGCCTGCAGCGGGGGTGGAGAGCACACCGGCAAGGTGTTGAACGTGATCGAGGGCGATCTACTCAAGGTCGAAATGGACGGCCGCTGGATGCGGGTGGAACTGGCGGGGGTGGACAGCCCGGTGCGCGGCCAGCCCTACCGCGACGAGGCGCGCGCGTTTACCGTGCGACTGGTACAAGACAAGACCATCACCGTGCGGGTGGTGGACACGGGTGCCGCCGGCCACGTGGTGGGAGAGGTGCTGTTCGGGGCGGGGAAGACCCTCAACCGGGAACTGGTGGCCGCCGGCCTGGCCTGGCACCGCGGCTCGTGGTTCGCCCCCTACCCGGAACTGCGCGCCGCCGAGCAGCAGGCCCGCCGCGCCCGCCGCGGCCTGTGGCGCGACCCCGACCCCGTGCCCCCGTGGGAGTTCCTGGGGGACAAATCCTGGAGGGACGGGAAGGAGCAGTGACGATTCTGCAGGAGAGCAGAATCGCACGGCCCGCAAGGGCCGCCCGAAGGGCGAGCCCCAGGATGGGGCGAGTGACGATTCCGCAGGACGGCGGAACCGCACGGGCCACAGGCCCGCCCGAAGGGCGAGCCCCACGATTTCACAGGATAGAGGAATCGCACGTGCCGCAGGCACGCCCGAAGGGCGAGCCTCATGGAGGGGGCGAGTGACGATTCCGTCAGAAGATCGAGGCCAGACGAGAAAACGAAGCAGAAAGCCGTATCGATACCGCGTGGAGCATCCCCTTGAGGAGTTTCACCCCGACGTCCGGGGCGTCCTCCACCAGTTTCTGGAAATCCGCCGGGCTCAGCTGCAGCAGAGATGCGTCCTCCACGACCTCGGCGGTGACGACACGGGGCTTTCCCGTGAGGATGCACAACTCGCCGGCAATCGTTCCGGCGCCGTAGAGGCCCACGATCACCGGGCGTCCGGGAAACTCTGTCTCCTTCTTGATGGCAAGCCGGCCCGAGAGGATGAACACCACGTGGGAAGAGGGATCACCCTCGTGCCAGAGCACCTCCCCCGCCGGGGCCCGGTGACAGGTGAAGTAGGCACCCGCCCGGGCCACATCCGACTCGGTCAGGAACAGGAAGCAACAAAGGTCGTTGCGCATCCGTTCGCAGACGTCCGCCCCGACACTCACCGGATCTTCCCGGTTTCACCGGCAGTCTTCAGTTCGCCCACCTTGGCCTCCATCTTCGACAGCAGCCCCTCCATACCCTCCTGGTGCACGATCTCGCCGTAGCTGCTGCGGTAGTTGCGCACCAGGCTCACCCCCTCGATAACCACGTCGTAGACGAACCACTCGTCCCCTTTACGCCTGAGCTTGTAGTCCACGGGAATGTCCACGTTGGTTACGATCACCGTACCCACCACGGCCCGCTTGTCTTCCACCTGTTCTTTCTCGTACCGGACCTTTTCGTCGGTATAGGCCTCGATCCGCCCCATATAGGTGTTCTCCAGGAGTTGGGAGAACAACCCGACGAACCGGGCGCGCTCTTCGGGCGCGGCCTTCTTCCAGTTCTGGGCGAGGGTGCCCTGGGCCATCGCCTCGAAATCGAAACGCTCCCGGATCGCTGTCGTAATCTTCTCCCGCCGGATGCTGGGGTCCAGCCCCTTGTCCTTCAATATCTCGATGACCCCGTCCACGGTCACCCGGACCTGATCGGTCGGTGTCTGTGAAGCGTGCGCCACAACGGCGACGGCCACGGCCATAGACAAGACGAGTAATAGTGCGCTTCTTTGCCGGATCATGGCATGCCTCCGTAAGGGTCTGGCCGCAATCACTGCCGCACTTGCTCGGCCCGGTATTGAAAGTACGCGTTGCGGATGAAGACGTAGGGGTCCAGCTGTTCCTTCTTGATGGCCTCGTAGGTGTCCTTGTCGAGGGAAAGGGCGGTTCCCTTGTCGGCCACCGTCACACCGATCCGCTCTTCGAACTTCAGTACGTAGGTCAACGGATCGAGATACCAGTCCCCCACCGTGCCGATCCCGTCTCGCAGGCTCGACGGGCCGAGCAACGGCAACACGAGGTAGAAACCCTGCCCTGCCCCGTACCGGCCAAGGGTCTGCCCGAAATCCTCCGCTTTCGGCCCGGGCCCCCCGTCGAGTTTGGCGATGTCGAACAGCCCGCCAACCCCCAAGGTCGAGTTGGCCAGGAACCGGCCGAGCTCATTCGTGGCATCTAGAAACTTGAGCTGGAGCAGGCAGTTTGCGAACCGGAGCGGCGTCTTGAGGTTCGTGAAGAAGTTGGATACGGACCGCCGCGCCGGCTCCGGGACCACCCGGTACACCCGCACGATCGGTTTGAACAGGTAGACGTAGAGTTTGTCGTTGACCCAGAATAGGGCCCGGTTCACGGGTTCCAACGGGTCGGGAACGACCAGGGCCTCTTCCTCCTCCCAGAGATCCTCGACCCCGTCGTCGCCCTCCTCCAGCGCCGCCGCTGCTGGCGGGGGTGCAGCGGGCTCGCCGGCGCCTGCCCCCGCGACGGTTTCGGGTTCCTGCTGGCTCGGCCCCGCGGCATCGGTCGCGACCGCCTGGGAGCCCGCTGTCGGGGGCGAGGCTTGGAGCACGGACCGCTGGGGAGCGCAGGCGGTCAACACCCAGAGCAGAACAGCCAGCAGGAAGACCGAAACCCGTTGGTCACGCATCAGCACCCCCTTGTCGAACTTGAGCGGTCCATTACGGACCCCGCGACCGACCCTAATCCTTCTCGAAGATGTATTTGCTGATCAGTTCCTCCAGGTTGATCGCCGACTCGGTCTCCTCGATCTTTCCCCCGGGACCGATGTACTCCTCATCCCCCCCCGGCGCTATGCTCACATACCGGTTGCCAATAATCCCCGCCGTGCGGATAGAAGCGATGCTGTCGAGTTGGAGTTTCACCCCCCGGTCGATGGCCAGGTCGACCACCGCGTCGTAGTCTTCGCCGTTCAAGTGGATGCCGGTGACCCTTCCCACCCGAACCCCGGCGATTTCCACCACCGCACCTGTCTGGAGGCCGGAAACCGACCCGAAGCGGGCCTGTACCGGGTAGGTATCCCCGCCGAAGAACTGCACGCCACCGAGTTTCACGGCGAGATAACTGAACGAGAGGAATCCCGCCACCAGAAAGATGCCCACCGCGGTTTCTACGTTAAACCTGTTCATGGAATTCGGTCTCCTCGACTTCGCTGGCGTAGATCGGGCCCATGGTCGTCTCGACGAACGAGCGGATAAACGGGTTTCGGGAGAGTTGGAACGCTTCGGGGGACAGGCAAGCCTGGATCTGCCCCTCCGCAAGCAGTGCCACCGTGTCGGCCAACTTGAAAACCTTGGGCACGTTGTGGCTGACGATGATGGCGGTGTACTGGAGCCGGGCCTGGGTGCGCTGGAACAACCGGTAGATCTCGTTGCTGTGGCGCACGTCCAGCCCCGAAGTGGGCTCATCGAAGAACACGATCGAGGGGTTCAAGATCAGGGCGCGTGCCAAGCCCACCCGCTTTTGCATGCCCCCGCTCACCTGGGCCGGGTACTTGTGGTTCACGTTCTCCAGGTCCACCCAGCCCAGTTTCTCCTCTACGGCCTCGCGGATCTCGGCCTCCGAGGACTTCGTCCGTTGCCGCAGTGGCAACGCCACATTCTCGTAAATCGTCATCGAGTCGAACAGGGCCACCCCCTGGAAGAGCACCCCGAAGTGCGCCCGCACCTCCTTGAGCTCTTTGCGGCGGGCCGTTGCCAGATCCCGACCGAGAACAGTGACCCGGCCGCGGTCCGGCTTCATGAGCCCGAGCATGTGTTTGAGGACCACGCTCTTGCCGCCCCCGCTCGGACCTACGAGCACCGTGGTGGTCCCCGCGTGCACCGTGAGGTCCACCCCTCGGAGAACCGGCTGGTCCCCGAATCTCTTCTCCACCCCAGCGAGTTCGATGGCCACCGGCCTCTTTGGCTCCGTCATTCCCAGCCGACTCCTTCAGATCAGGATCGAACTGATCAGATAATCCAACACCAAGACCGACACCGACGACAACACGACAGCGCTGGTGGTGGTTCGGCTCACCCCCTCGGCCCCAAACCCCCCCGACTGCTCCAGATGGAGGTAGTAGCCCTTGGCCGCGCACAGCCACACCACCACCAGGCCGAACACCAGGGACTTGACCAGCCCCATCTCCACATCCGCCCAGACCACCGCGTCGTACATCCCCTGGAAGTAGGTACCCGAGTTCACCCCGAGAAGCCCGACGCCGACCAGGTACCCCCCCAGGATCCCCACCACGTTGAACAGAAAGGTCAACAGAGGCATGGAGATGACCCCAGCCACCAGTTTCGGCACCATCAGGTAGCGGTACGGATCGATGGCCATGCACTCCAGCGCGTCGATCTGCTCTGAGTTGCGCATGATGCCCACCTCGGCGCAAACGGCCGAACCCGCCCGCCCCACTACCATCAGGGCGGTTAGAACCGGACCCAGTTCCCGCAGCAGGCTCAGTGCCACCGCCGACCCCAGCAGTCCTTCCGACCCGAACTTGGCCAGGGTGTAATACCCCTGGAGGGCCAGCACCATGCCGGTGAACGCCCCGGTAAAGAGGATGACGAAGGTGGAGCGGGCCCCGATGAAGTGGATCTGGCGTATTGTGGAGCGCACCGGGTAGGGCGGCAGGATGGCGTGAAACAGGCAGGAGAACAGGAAGATCCCCATCCGCCCGGCCTGGTTCAGGTAGTACAGGCACCAGGTTGCCAACCGCCCGAACTGGTCCCACAGGGGATCGAACACCGACCCGCTCATCCGTTCCCCCCCGGCGGGTTCTCTTGGTGGGAGGCACCCGGCTTTCCCCTACACACCGCTGGCGACATCGAGGCACCTCCCCCCTAAAAGATCAATGTGAGGCGTTTCGCGGACTGCCGGAGCCGCAGGGAAAGAATTCTGCATACCCCCTTGAGCAGCTTGACCCCCAACGCGGGGTGTTCCTGAAGAAACGCTTCCATCGCATCCCGGCGCAACACCAGCAACTCCACGTCCTCAGACACCAGCACTGTTGCCGACCGGGGGCGATTGTCGAACATGGTGAGCTCCCCCAGGATCGAGCCCCTTCCGAACTGGGCCAGCACCACCCACTTGCCCTCGAACTCGGTCTGTTTTCTCACCTCCACGGTTCCGGACCGGATCACGGCGACGAAATCTCCCGGATCCCCCTCTCGAAACAGAGTGGTCCCCTTAGGGTGTTCTTCTGGCTCGAAATAGGGGGAGATCACCTCCAATTCGCTGTCTTCGAATAGGCGGAACAGCGTCCGTTCCCTTTTCAGATCCGCGATGACGTCCCGGGGCCGTTCCGCCATGGTTCCCTCCGAAAGAGTCTGCCTCGAACCGGTCTCCAGCAGACTTACGCCGTAGACTATGAGGTAACAGCTGCTCCGATCAAGTCCACAAACGCCTTTTTGGCCATTCTCAAATGTGGTTCCAGAAGGAGTTTGTAACCAACCCCATCCCTCCGTGGCTTTTCCAAAAACCTCAGGTATCTTCCTTTGACTCCCCGAACCCACCCCCTGGCAGTGTCATCCTCCCCGGTTCCGCAGCCTTCAGAAAGCTATTTTTTTGTGGCGCCGAAGGCCGGTGGTGCCTTGATAAAATCCATTCACCGTGTAAATGGAATGGAAAGACTCCCGGCAACCGTGATCGACTCATCTTCTAATAGTCACAATTGAGGAAGTTTTTACCATAAAAAGGAAGTTGATTTCTTTTTGAGCCCCGGATGCCCGGCGTGCTGGAGTTTCCCGCAACGGTGTATGCACCGTTGCACGCCTGGGCCAGTCACAACAAATGACAGCCTGATCTTGACGCCGGCACAAAGCTTGCTCAGGGTCACCGGATGCGGGATCGGCGCGGCACCCGGCACTGCCGGGAGGAAGCTCCGGGCCGAGCACTCGGGACCTCCACGGGTGGTGGTTCCGGGAGCGAGCCCCGGGGCGCGCTGTTCTCGCGAGCCATGGTGGAGGGAGAAAGGATCGGCTTGTAGGTTTCTGACACGGATCGTCTTGTAGTTCGGTTCTGGGTTTGGGTTCGGTTCGCGAATGACGTCGGGCGGGGGCAATGCGCGCATTCTCAGCCAAATGGGGAAGATCGGAGAGCATCCGGAGAGGATGAACGAAGGCCACCCGTGCGGGGTTGATCCCGCGGGGTGGCTTTTTTTCGTATTGGGTCGGCACCCCACGGTGCAGTTTCGGCGGGCCGCCGACCCGCCGGGTAGAAAGCATCGAGACGTACTTGCCGGCTGGTCCTGGCCGTTGCTTCCGAGCATACCGGCCCCCGGCTTTTTCGGACCTTTTCGGGTCCATGAAGGGTTCAAGGGCGGTCGCCGGCATCGGCGCCTCGCCCGCAGCAAAGGGGGATCCCCTCGACACAAACCGGGATCCAACGCCAGGCCCTGTTCCGGGTGCCCGGCGGCGCGGCGCGTCCGCGGTGGACGAAGTCGGTGCGGAGGTTTCCCCCTGAACGTTGGAGTAAGAGATCGTCCGCTGTCGAGGGTACGGTCTCTTGGATTCCCGTGGGGAGTGAAACCATGCAGAGAGGACTCTTCTTCGCCTCCGTTGTCCTTTGCATCCTGGGGGCAGCGCTGCCGGCCCCCGGCGAACCGGGCGAGGGGCGCAACTTCTACAACCTGGGCGTGTTCGCCTATGAAGACGGCGCCTTCGACGACGCGGAGTTCAACCTTCTGCGCGCCGTGCAGCTGGAACCGGACAACCCCTACATCCACCACTACCTGGGCAAGACCTACCTGACCAGGGGCTGGTTGCCAAAAGCCGAGGTCCACCTGTCGAGGGCGTGGGAGATCGACCCCGAGATCCCCGAACTGAGGTCCGACCTCGCCGCCCTGCATTTCCAGCAGTCCAACTACACCCGAGCTGCCGCCCTGTACGGAGAAGTCGCCGAACAGGACCCCTCGGACGTGCTCGCGAACTACAACGCCGGGATCAGCCTGTTCCGGGAGGACCGCTTCGAGGCAGCCGCGGGCCGCCTGCTCGAGGCCGCCGACCGGAGCCCCTCGGTGCGGGGCAACGCCTACTACTACGTGGGGCTCTGCTACCAGGAGCTGGGCGAAATCGACCAGGCGGCCGAGAAGTTCGCCTACGTGCGCGACCACGCCGAGAGCAGCTCCCTGCGCAAGAGCGCCGAAAACGCCCTGTGGGCACTCAAGGCCCGGGCCCGCGCGGAGCGCCGGTTCCGCTTCTACGGCCGGCTCGGGGCGGGGTACGACGACAACGTGCGCCTGTCCCCGGGCGACGAGGACCTCGCCGCCAAGGAGGGGGACGCCTACCTGCAGGCCTACCTGTCGGGGCGCTACGACCTGGTGCGCGGCGACGTCACCACGTTCGGGGTGGGCTACAACCACTCCCAGACCGTTTACGAGGATCTGACCGAGTTCAACCTGATCGGCGCCACCCCCAACCTGTATGCCCAGGTCCGCCACCGCGCCCTCACCTACGGGTTCCGCTACCTTCCCTCCTTCTACTGGCTCGACGGCGACACATATCTCCAGCGCCACCAACTGCGCCCCGAACTGCAGTGGAAGCTCGGCAAACGTGTCGTCTCGCTCCTGGCGTACGCCTACGAGCGCGACGACTACCAAAGCGACGACGGTCGGGACGGGGACGCCCACCTCGGCTCCCTCGACCTGGTCTACGGCTTCGGGGGGCGAACGACGTTCCTGCGCCTGGGCGGCACGTACAAGAGCCGCTCCGCCGACTCCCCGGACCAGGAGTACCAACAGTGGACGGCGCGCGGGGGCCTGGGTTTCGAACTGCTCGCGGGGGTTCAGGCGACCGTGAAGGCCCGCTACTACTGGAAGGACTACGACAACGTCGACTCCGACTTCGAAACCCGCCGTGAGGACCGCAATCTCCAGGCCGGGTTGACCCTCGAGCGGGCCCTGTTCACCGACTGGCTCGGGTGGTTGGTCGAGTACAGCTACACCCGCAGCGATTCCAACATCGACAGCTTCGACTACGACAGGAACCAGGTCAGCCTGTCGTTGACGGCCCGGTACTGATGGGAGCGGCCCCATGAAACTGGCGCAACGAACAGCGATCTCCCTCCTGGCAGTCGCCCTGGTGATGCTCACCGCGGGTGTCGGCGCCGCCCAGCAGGACACCACCGGCCTGTTGCCCGAAGGACTCCGGATCGAAGACACCTACCAGCCCGGGTTCGGGAACTCCGTGGGGCAGCTCGACAGCGTCGAAGGGGACGTGATCGTCATCCACCGGGATGCCCCCGGCACCGGCTACCGCGGCCAGCTGGGCGCGGCCCTCTATCGGGGAGACACGGTGATCACCCTCAAGGGTGCCCGGGCCCAGATCCGCCTGGGGGACGACAGCCGGTTGAGCATGGCGTCCGAAGCCAAGCTGGTGATCCTGAAGAGCTTCGTCGACGCGGCGAAGGGCCGCTCCACCTTTCTCGGGGTGAGCCTGGGGAAGATCCGCTTCCTCATCCGCAAGCTGATGGGTGAGTTCAAGGTCTCCGAGTTCGAGGTCAAGACCCGCACGGCGGTGGCCGGCGTCCGCGGGTCCGACTTCGTCATCGAGGCGAGCGAACTGGCGTGCACGGAACTCCCGGGGGTTCCCGAGCTGCTTCGCCAGCCGGGCGAACTCTGCGCGGTGACCGACATCATCACCCTCGACGACACCGTGCTCGCCGTCTCCAGCCTGGCCACCCCCGAGATCCAAGCCGTCACCATGGTCGACCGGCAGCTCGTGCGGGTCGTCCAGGGCGGCCCGGTCCCCGAGCCCCAGAACGTGCCCCCCGAGCGGATCGAACAGCTCAGGCAGGAGCTGAAGGTCACGGCCCAGGCCGCGCCCCAGCCCGAGGAAAACCAGAAGGCTCAGCAGAAGGCCCAACAGAAGGCCGACTCCGCCCAGCCCGCTACCGGGACTGCCGGTCGGGACGACCCCACCCAACCGTCAGGGCTTGTGGGGGCCGGGGAGGAACTCCAGATCCAGATCTCCGCGGAAGACCTCTTCGAGCCCGAGGACCCCATCGACACCGGGGGCCTCGAAGAGCTGGTCATCGAAGAGGTGATCGAGACCCAAGCGGCCGAGGCCCAGGAGCAAACGGCCACCGAAGTGCAGGACCAGGTTTCGGAGGACCAGATCGAAGAGGAAGTGAGGGAAGCCTTGCCCGGGTTCCCGGGGGCGCCGGAGTAGGGGGAGCAGCGTTCAGCTGTCAGCGACCAGCTTTCAGCGGGAAGCAAAGAACTACAGGCGGGAGGCACGAGGAAGAAGCAAGGAGTTGCGAGTCAGACGATCTGTGGTGCCGGCGAATGGTTCCGCTTTGTGGCTGATAGCTGACCGCTGACCGCTGATGCCTGATGGCTGATGGCTGACAGCTGAAGACCGACCACACCTGGATGGACCCAGCAGAAGTTGAAAGTTGGAAAAGGAGGACCGTCATGAGGTCCGCGAACACGACACTGACCGCATCCGTCAACCGAGTCGCCATCGTCCTGGCCGTCTCCCTACTCGCCGTGTTCGGAGGTCCCGGCAAGGCCAGGGCTGCCGTGGTGTTCGAGCAGGCGCTGGACCCGGCGGTCGCGGGTCAGTTCAGCAACCTGGGTGGGCAAGTCGCGGCGGATTCCTTTGTCATGAACGAAGCCAGTACGGTCGTCGGTGTCAGGTGGTATGGATACTTCGATCAGGCTCTGGATCCCGTGCCCGCCAACATCGAATTCGTGTTGGCGTTCTTGCCGCACGATGGCTCAACGGGACTGCCTGGGCCGATTCCGTCACGTGCAGAAGTGGTCACCGCCCAGCTTGTGGACTCCGGGCAAACGGTTCCTATAGGCCAGTCTTACGGAGGCGCCACGCTCTATGAATTCAGTGCTACGTTTGCTTCTCCTGTTTCTCTCGTGGCAAGTCAACGCTATTGGGTTTCAATCGCTGAGATGGGAGTGGTCGAACAATTTCTTTGGGCAGGGTCATCAGAAGATGCTGGGGACGACCGCGCATGGGGATCGTGGAACGACATTTTGGGCTTCACCTCGGTTTCTTGGGGCGGGGTGCAGGCAGGGCAGCAGCACGCCTTCGAATTGTTGGGAGGGGCGAGCAATGCCTGGGCGAGTATCGGGCCAGCAGGGGGAGTGGTCTTTTCTCTGGCCGCTGACCCAACTTCAAACACCATCTACGCGGGTACTAGTGGCGGTGTGTTTCGAAGTACTGACGCTGGTGAAAGTTGGACAGATATAAATGAAGGATTAACCCAAATTCAAAGTGGAGGCATTACAGCTTTTCAAGTTTACGCTTTAGCTATCGATCCAACAACTAATAACAAACTTTATGCAGGAACTTACGGAGGAGGAGTATTCCGAAGCGAAGACTATGGGAATAACTGGACACAGATTAACAATGGCTTAGAGACAAACTATGTTTATTCCATATGCATAGACAATCAAGAAGCAAGTATAGTTTATGCTGCTACTATGAGTGGCGTATTTAAAAGTGAAAACGGAGGGAACTCTTGGATTGGTGTCGGTAGTTTCCCTAGCATGGCCAAGGCATTGGTGATCGATCCTCTCAATACCAGCACCATAATTGTAGGAACTGATGGCTCTGGGGTGTTCCGCAGTAGTGATGGTGGAGGCAATTGGACGGAGATCAATTCTGGACTAGGTACGTGGGTTTACGTCCGCTCTTTGGCGATCAATCCGATTGATCCGGAAACTGTCTACGCAGGAACTTCACTTGGTATCTTTAGAACTAGCGATGGTGGCACTTCCTGGGAAAGTGTTAACAGTGGTGACATTAATACTTTGTCCGTCGATCCTTTAGACACGACTACTATTTATGCCGGCACAAATGGGGCAGGTGTGCTGCGCAGTACGAATGGTGGCGTTAGTTGGACCGGTACCACCGGTGGACTTGGATCAGACTACATCTATGCGTTTGCATTTAATCCAGATAGACCATCCAGCGTATGGGCTGGGACCTACGATGGGGTGTATCAAACTGACGATGTGGGTTCAAATTGGCTGCCAAGTAATACTGGATTGATACCTAGCCTTGTAAGCTCTCTTGCCTTTGACTCAAGCGTTCCCCCAGTATTATACGCGGCTGGAAACGGAGTGCATCGGAGTTCAGATAATGGAGAAACGTGGATAACTACTAGTGATGGATTAGGGACACTTAAGATAGTATCCATGGCAATTAGTCCTACGACGCCACCAACTCTATATGTTGGTACCATACAGGGGGGAATATACAGAAGCACGAATGCAGGTTTGACTTGGTCAGCTATTAACGAAGGCCTTTCCGATACATTCGCGATACGGGCGCTAGGCGTTGATCCGGAAACGCCGACGACAGTGTACGCAACTGGTGATGGAATAAAGATCTTTCGCAGCACTAATTCTGGTGACACCTGGATCCCGCTTGATGACGGACCGACTTCTATTTTCTCTATAGCAGTAGATCCAAAAATGTCGTCTACTATTTACGCAGGATCATATGATGGAAGTGTCTTCCGTAGTATTGACTATGGAACTACGTGGGAAGTAGCGGTCACTTGGCCTGGTGCTTCCTACGTAGTGGCGCTGAAAATAGATCCAATTAATTCAGATGTTTTGTATGCTACCATACAAGGACGGGGATTATTTAGAAGCACAAATGGAGGAGACACATGGTCTAGTATAAACTCTGACATGCCCACAGGGGCATATCTATATCCGCAGGTTCTTGTTATCGACCCAGTATCTCCGAGCACTCTTTATATTGGAACAAGGCTGGACGGAGTATTCCGAAGCAATGACTCTGGAACAAACTGGACTCCTTTTAGCGAGGGTCTGAAGGATCCATACAGTAAAGAGATTTACGCACTTGCACATGATCCCTCGCTTCAAGACGTTATCTACGCTGGTACGATTGGCGCAGGTGTGTTCATTAACCATATAGATACATCCGTCGGAACTATTTCAGGAACAGTAATCGCCGAGGACACCGAACTGCCACTGGAAAACGTGTCGGTGTGTGCCGACTCTGCCTTCACCGAGCCGGTCCAATGCACCCAAACGGACGCCAACGGGGACTATACGATCTCCGGATTACCCGTGGGCGACTACATGGTTCGAGTCGATCCGGCGAACCTCTTGGGGTACTCGTGGGAATACTACGGAGACACCTTTGAGTGGGATCAGGCAACGACGGTTGGGGTGGCCGGGGGAACGACCACCGGCGGGATCGATTTCGTGCTCGCTGTGGGCGCCACGGTCTCGGGCACGATCCGGGCCGACGGGACCGGATTCGCCATCGAGGGCGTCCAGATATGCGCGGGAGGGTATGGGTTCTTCAGTTGGTCCTGTGGGTTTTCCGGTCCTGACGGGACCTACCAACTCGTGGGCCTCCCCGCAGGGGAGTTCACTCTTTGTACCTACCATCCGCTCGTTGGCTACGTAGCCGAGTGTTACGAAGACGTCTACGACGAGAACCTCGCCACCCCGGTGGTCTTGACCGCGGGAAATGATACCGGCGGCATCGACTTCAGCCTTGCCCCGGGCGGATCGATAGAAGGATTCGTGCTGGACGGGGCCACCGGCCAGGCAGTGGTCGGGGCCACCGTGTGTGCGGATCCCCTCACAGTTCGGGCAGGGCAGTGCACGACTTCTGGGGACCTGGGGGAATACCTGATCACCGGACTCGCCGCGGACGGTTATCGCGTGCGTGTCGATCCCGGAGGGCTGATCAACTACTCCTGGGAGTACTACCCGGGGACTCTCGACGAGACCCTCGCCACCGCTGTCGTCGTGACAGCCGGACTCCCGTCCGGGCCGATCAACTTCACCTTGGACCCGGGCGGCACGATTTCGGGGACCGTGTTCGCCGACGGCGGCGGCGCACTGCAGGGAGTAGACGTCTGCGCTACCTCTGCCTCTCTGGGAGGATGGTATTGCGGCACCTCTGACGCTGCCGGTGCCTACCAGATCCCTGGCCTTCCAGCACTCACGGACTACCGGGTCGAAGCCTACGGCGACGAAACCTATGCCGGTGAGTATTACAACGACACCTACACCTGGGGCGCCGCCACGTTGGTGGCTGTTACAGCTGGCAACGATACGCCGGGCATTGACTTTGGGTTGGCGCTTTTCGGTTCGATTTCCGGCACGGTGACCGCCGACGGCGGCGGCGGGCTGCCGGGAATTACTGTGTGCGCAACCTCCGACTCCGTGGGATGGGGGAGCTGCGCTACAACCGAAGCGGGTGGTACCTACCAGCTCATCGGGCTTCGCACACTCCCGGACTACCGGGTCGAAGCCCACGGCAACGGCTCCTATGTAGGTGAGTACTACGACGACACCTACGACTGGAACGCCGCCACGTTGGTGGCCGTGACAGCAGGCAACGACAGGTCCGGCACAAACTTCAGCTTGGCCGAGGGTGGGTCGATTTCCGGCACGGTGACCGCCGACGGCGGCGGCGGGCTGCCGGGAATTACTGTGTGCGCAACCTCCGACTCGGTGGGATGGGGGAGCTGCGCTTCCACAGAAGCGGGTGGTACCTACCAGATGATCGGGCTTCGCGCACTCCCGGACTACCGGGTCGAAGCCCACGGCGACGGCTCCTATGTAGGTGAGTACTACGACGACACCTATGACTGGAACGCCGCCACGTTGGTGGCCGTGACAGCCGGCAATGACAGGTCCGGCACAAATTTCAGCCTGGCCGAGGGCGGCTCGATTTCCGGCACGGTGACCGCCGACGGCGGCGGCGCTCTGGAGGGAGTAGACGTTTGCGCAACCTCCGCTTCCCTGGGCGGATGGTACTGCGGTACGTCCGACGCGGCGGGTGTCTACCAGATCCCGGGGCTCCGAGCACTCCCGGACTATCGGGTCCAGGCCTACGGCGACGAATCCCACCTGGGTGAATATTACGACGACACCTACGATTGGAACGCCGCTACATTGGTGGCCGTGACAGCAGGCAACGACAGATCCGGCACAAACTTCAGCCTGGCTCTCAGCGGCTCTATTTCGGGCGCGGTGACAGCCGATGGGGGTGCCGATCTGCCAGGAATCACTGTGTGTGCAAATTCTGTTTCCATGGGAGGCGGGAGCTGCGCCACCACCGATACGGATAGCACCTACCAGATCACGGGGCTTCAACCACTTCCGGACTACCGGGTCCAGGCCCACGGCGGCGGAGCCTACGTGGGTGAGTACTACGACGACACCAACGACTGGGACGCTGCCACACTGGTGACCGTAACAGCCGGAAACAGCTCGCCCGGCATCGACTTCAGTCTGGCCGAGGGCGGCTCGATTTCCGGCACGGTGACCGACGGCGACACGGGTGCACCGATTGCCGACATTTGGGTGTGCGCAAACTCCGATTCCCTGGGAGTCGGGAACTGCGACCCCACCGGCGCCGACGGCGTGTACCACATCGAAGGGCTGCGTGCCTCAGCCGACTACCGGGTCCAAGCCAACGGCGATGGGTCCCATGTGGGCGAGTACTACGACGACACCCGCGACTGGAGTGCCGCCACCTTGGTGGCAGTGACAGCTGGCACAGAGACGTCCGCCATCGACTTCGGTCTGGCGCCAGCCGGCGCCATCATCGGAACCGTGATTGCCGAGGACACTTCGCTGCCGTTGGAAGGCTTTCAGGTTACCGTTCGTGACAGCCGGAACAGCTGGTACGGGGTAGGCTCCACCGACGCCTCCGGCGCATACGAGATCGCCTCGTTACCCACCCGTCTCGACTACCGGGTAACGGTCGATGGGGACGAAACCTACTCCTACCGGACGGCTCAGGGCGTGTCCGTGACGGCGCCTGCTGACACGGTCGTCGATTTCGTCCTGCCTCTGCGTGGACCTGATTCGGGGATCACTTATGTTGGCTTGACGCACGAGAGCAACGGTGACGGCAGCGAAACCGACTCCCTGGATCTGGCGTTCCGAGGAGACCCTGCCAACATCAGTTCCGTGACCGCCTTCGTCGATGGTCCGAACGGCTTTCATTACGATTTCGTCCCAGCGGACCAGTGGCTCAACAACCTCGAACTATACAAGGAGTTCCCGTCCCTGGAACCGGGACTGTACACGTTCACACTGACGGACGAGTTCGGTCTCACCCACATCCGCACGGATACCCACGCCCCGAACCCGATCCCCCGCGTCGACGAGAGCACCATCCAGTACGAGCGCCGCCTCGACGGTTCGTACCGGTTCAGTTGGGCTCCGGTGAACGCTCCCCGCACCTACTACTACCGGCTCCGACTGTTCGGGCCAGATGGGCGTGACGTCAAATTTTGGCCCCGGGCCATGAGCAACGTTGCCGTGGTCGAAGCGGGCCTGATGACAGACGGGTTGACCTATACCTACCGGGTCGAGGTTCACGATGCACCGACCTTCGACCTCCTGTTCAACCGCTCTGAGACCGCCAACACCGCGTTCACTCCGCAAAACAGCGACTACGATCCGGACCGGGTCGAAGCTGGTTCCTGGATCGCGTACAACCAGGTCGAAGCCGACGGGACCGAGTGGACCACGCTCGACTTGACCGTGGCCGACCCTGGGGCCGTGACCCTGGCCGAGGTCACGGGCCCGGGGTTCCACTACACGTTCGACCGGGTCGCAGATTTCAATGCCCGTTGGGGCGATTGGTTCAATAGGGTTCCTGGTTTCCTGACGCCGGGCCTGTACACCTTCCACTACGTGGCCAACGACGTGGACCACTATGTCCACTCGAGCCTCACGCCGGCGGCCACCTACCCGGCGCCGGATCCCGCAACCTGGCAGGTGGAAGAGACCTTGGGGGGACAGCTCCGCTTCAGCTGGGCCGGGGTGAACCACACGGGTGCGCTGTACTACCGGGTGTACTGGCGAGACACCCTGACAGGAGCCGAGAGCCTCACCGGCCGCAGCAACCAGGCATACGCCGATATCAGCCCTGCGACGCTCGGCGACCTAGCCAACAAGGAGTGGCGGGTGGAGGTGCACGACAGCAGCGCGTTTCAGACGCTGCGCAACCGCAGGAACGGCCCATGGGTGCCGCTCAATGTGATCCCCTACGACCCGGGGC
>JARGFW010000074.1 GCA_029211085.1 Deferrisomatales bacterium
CACCACCTCGCGGACCCGAGCCAGGGAGTCCTGGGGCTTGCCCTTGAAGACGTAGCCGTCGCAGGTGATCAAGATCTTCGGTTCGATCTGGCCGAAGCGGTCCATCACCCCCTTGAAGCCGAAGTCCGGGCTGCAGGAGGACCACACCGCGCCCATGGAGGTGGCGGCCAGCATCGCCACCACCGTTTCGATGCGGTTGGGCATGAACCCCGCCACCCGGTCGCCCGGCCCCACCCCGGCGTCCTTGAGGAAGCGGGCGAACCTGGCCACCTGGGCGTACAGTTCGGCGTAGGTCAGTTCCCCGTCCGCCACACCCCCTTCCCTCACGAAGGTCAAGGCCACCCGGTCGTCCCGGTAGCGCAACAGGTTCTCGGCGAAGTTCAGCCGCGCGCCCGGGAACCACCGCGCCCCGGGCATCTTGGGATCCACCAACACGGCGTCGTAGGCATGGGACGAAAGGATCCCCGCGAACCGCCACATGCACTCCCAGAACGCCGCGATCTCGGTGACGGACCACTCCCACAGCTGATCGTAGCCCTGGAGATTGAGACTGCGCTCCCGGTTCACGAACGCGATGAAACGGGTCAGGTTGGCGTCGGCAATCTGTTTCGGGCTGGGGGTCCATAGCAATTCACTCATCTCTTCCCTCTCCGCTCCCTATGTCAGCTCCGCATCGTCCATCCGGACTACGTTCGTTCTCGATCTGGCCACATCACAATAAGGATCCAAACAAAAGCCATTTTTTGGACAGGATGGCCGGGATAAGATCTGATCTAGCGACAAGAACAAGCCCTTTTGTTTTGGTACTGTTCTTCCAATCCGTGTGATCCTGTCAAAGAATGCCTTTCGGGTTCCATCCCCTTGCCTTGCCGAACGCTCGCCCCCCCCGTTCACTGCTCACTGTTCACGGGTGACTGGCCTCTTTGATCACCCGGGGCAGGATCATCTGGTGGTGGGCGCAGATGGACCGGGGGTTCTGGTAGGCGCTGCCCGCAAACGCCACCAGATAGCGGCGCAGGTCGGCGAAGCGCACCACCTCGTCCACCAGGCCGTGCCGGGCACAGTACAGGGGGCGGGAGTGGTCGTAGTACTCCTGAACCAGTTCGTTCATCTTCTCCATCACCGGGCCCAGGGGCTTGCCGGCGTCCTTCTCCTTCACCAGGCGCCGCGAGTAGGACGCCGCCGCGGCGGTCTCCCCGTGCATCACGTAGATCTCGGTTGTGGGGGTGCCCAGGGTGAACGCGTTGTGGTTGCGCCCCTGGGGGCCGCCCATCACGTAGTGTGCCGCCGCGGAGCCCTTGCGCAGCACCGTGAGCATCTGCGGCACCACGGTCTGTTCGATGGAGTAGATCAGGGACTGACCCAGCCCCAGCAGTTCCGCCTTCTCCGCCGCGTCCCCCACGTCGATGCCGGTGGTGTCCTGGAACCACAAGAGCGGGATGCGGTCGCGGCCGCACAGGGTGACGAACTCGCTCATCTTGATCAGGCCCTGGCGATAGAGCTTGCCGCCGATACCCGGGTAATCGGCGTACTCGGGGTAGTTCATGCCCAGCATCCCCTGGTTGTTGCCGATGGCCCCGCACAGGAAGCCGTCGACCTTCACCAGCCCGCAGTAGATGTCCGGGCCATAGCCGGGCTTGAACTCCAGGTGCTCGCTGCCGTCCACCAGCCGCGCCAACACCTCCGTGAAGGTGTAGGTGCGCTTCTGGTTGAACGGCACCAGGGAGTTGAGCTCCTCGGGACGGAACGCCGGCGGCGCCGGCTCGGCCACTCGGAACATCTTCGGGTTGTAGCCGGGCATGTCGGCCATGTACGACCGGATGCCGTCCAGCACCCCCTGCTCGGTGTCCGAGACGTAGCGAAAAAACCCGGTCTCGTCGTAGTGGGTCGCCACCCGCCCCGGAGGCGCCGCCTTGAAGGAGCGGGTACTCTTGATCAGCGCCTCGCACCCCTCCTCGTCGAAGTAGCCCTTGGGACTCATGCCGCCGACGATGCCGGCACCGCCCACGGCCATGTTGGCGTCTTTGTGGGCGAACATGACCGTTGGGCTGATGGAGTGGTAGCCGCCGCCGGCGGGGTTGGTGCCGTAGATCCCGGCCAGCACCGGAACGCCGCCGATCTGCAGCTCGGCGTGACGGAAGAAGGTGGAGCCGCCGCTACGGCGGCCACCGTAGGTGAGATGCTGGTCGGGCAGTTTGATGCCGCTGCAGTTGACCAGCCACACCAGGGGGATGTTGAGGCGTTTGGCCAGGTCGGTGGCACGGTGGTTGTTCTCAGCCTGCCCGGCCACCCAGGCGCCGGCCACCACCTTGTTGTCGAAGCCGATGATCACCGCCCATTTGCCGCTGATCTTGCCGATGCCGTCGACGACGCCGGTGGTCCCTTCCTCATTGTCCAGGGGGTTGTACAGGGTGTGCAGGGGGCACCAGGTGCCCTTGTCCACCAGAGACTCCAGGCGCTGCCACACGGTGAGTTGGCCGCGGGTATTGATCTTCTCGGCGGGCAGGCCAGCCGCCATCACCGCCGCCACAGCAGCGTCCAATCCAGCCTCCACTCCGCGAATCGCCTCGATGTTCTCCGCGGCATCGGCGATCTGGCGGTCGGTCAGGGCGCGCCCGAAGCGGGGCATCTTCTCGAAGTAGGGTCTCATGGCGCCCTCCCTCAACTCGTCAGATGGCGGGCGATGACCATGCGCTGGATCTCGCTGGTACCCTCGCCGATGGTGAGCAACTTCTGGTCGCGGAAGAACCGCTCCACATCGTAGTCCTGCATCAGCCCGTACCCACCGTGGATCTGCACCGCCTCGTTCACCACCCGGCCCATCACTTCGGAACAGTACAGCTTGCCCATGGCCGCCAGCTTGCCGTACGGCTTGTGTTCGTCCTTCAGCCAGCACGCCTTGTAGAGCAGGTTGCGGGCCGCCTCGATCTCCATCGCCATGTTCGCCAGTTTGTGCTGGGTGGCCTGGAACTCGATCAGCGCCTGGCCGAATTGCTTGCGCTCTTGGGCATAGTTGAGTGCCAGGTCGAAGGCGCCCTGGGCACCCCCCAGGCCCATGGCTCCGATGGACAGGCGTCCCCCATCCAGGGTCGACAGCATCTGCCGGAAACCGTCGCCGCGATTGCCCAACAAAGCGGCGGTGGGCAGGCGCACGTCATCGAAGTACAGCTCCGCGGTGTTCGAGGCGCGCCACATCATCTTGCCGTGCATCGGCTTCGCGGTCAGGCCGTTGGCATCGGCCGGCACCAGGAAGCAGGAGTACTCCTTGCGGCCGTCGCTCTTCTTCCCGGTCACCGCCTGCACCACCGTCACCCCGCTCAGATCGTTGGCGGCGTTGGTGATGAAGATCTTGGAGCCGTTGAGGACCCACTCGTTGCCGTCCAGTTCCGCCTTGGTGCGCGAACCGCCCGCGTCGGACCCGGCCAGGGGCTCGGTGAGGCCGAAGCCCGCGAGCATCTCGCCGGCGCACAGCTTGGGGAGCCACTTCTTCTTCTGTGCTTCGTTGCCGAAGTAGTAGATCGGCCCGATACCCAGGGAGTTGCCCGCGGCGACGGTGGCGGCCTGGGACCCGTCAACCCGGGCGATCTCCTCCACCGCGATGATGTAGGGCACGTAGCCCAGCCCGCTGCCGCCGTACTCCGGCGACACGAAGATGCCGAACAGCCCCATCTCCGCCATCTTGGCGGTGAGTTCGTAACTGAACTCCTCCTTGGCGTCCAACTCCCGCGCAACCGGCCGGATCTCCTTCTCGGCGAACTCGCGCACGCTCTGCCGCAGGATGTTCTCTTCCGCCCCCAGTTCAAAACATAGCGCCATTGGGTCTCCCTCCTCCCGGTACTTTACGTTAACGGAAACCTAGTAGGAAGCGATTCCCGTGTCAACACCGAAACGCCAGAATCCTGTTTGACACCAAAAAAACGCCTGGAATATGAACCAACGCCGGGACGGCCAGGATCTGCTTGACACTCGCCGGGCAAACCAACTACGGTTTCACTAACGTCAACGTGACCCCATGGAGGGCGAACTCGCCCATGGCCGACGAACGCACCTGGAGCATCAGCGAACTCGCCAAGGAGTTCGACACCACCCCCCGCAGCATCCGCTTCTACGAGGAAAAGAAGTTGATCAGCCCCCTGCGCACCGAAGGGGACCAGCGTTTGTTCACCCGACGCGACCGCACCCGGCTCAAGCTGATCCTGCGCGGCAAGCGCTTCGGGCTCAGCCTGGAGCAGATCTCGGACATCCTGGGCGTGTACTCCACCGACATGGACGAGGCGGAACAGATCCGCAAGGCGCTCACCCATCTGGGCAACGCCCTGGAGGATCTCGGCGAACGCAAGCAGGACCTGGAACTGATGATGCGGGAACTGCTGATGATCCTGGGGGGGATGAGGACGCGGCTCGCGCAACTGGACGCCACACCCAAGGGAAGCCCTTACTGAACCCGGCCCCCACCCCCGCGCCGTCCAGCCCGCCACCCCGTACAGCGCCACCGCCAGCCACAACACCGCCGCGAACCCCAGGTGCACCGCCACCAGCGCCCCGAGGGCGGCGCTGACCACCGAACCGAAGCCGTTGACGGCCCAGGCCCACGGCACCCACCGGGGGGCGAGGGCCGCCAGCCGCCCCAGCCCGAGGGGAAACGGCATCCCCATCAGGAGCGCGGCCGGCCCGGTGGTTGCCAGAACCACCGCCACCCGCACCGGCAGGGAAAAGGTCTGCGCCCGCACCCAGGCGGGGAAGCCGATCGCCTGGAGCAACGCCAGGGCGGCGACCACCCCCCAGCACGGCCACCCGCCGGGCGCCCGCCCCCAGAGCCGGGGAGCCAGCCGGCTGCCCGCCCCGGCGAACACCAGGAACCCAGCCAGCACTGCGGCGGTGGCCGGCACCGGGTGACCCAGCAGCAGGACGGCCCGCTGCAAGGCCACCACCTCCACCAGCAGGAACGCCACCCCGAGGCAGCCGAAGTACACCCCAACCCGGCCGGGATGCACTGTTCGCCCTGCCCTGCGCCGCAGGCGGAACAGCGCGGCCAGCGGCAGCAGGAGCAGGGCGCCCCCGGACACCACGGCCAGTGCCAGGGCCAGCGGGGTCAACAGGTACCCCCACTCGAGCAGCCCCTCCCCACCCCGCCCACGGGCCGACCAGTAGAGCGGCAGACTTGCCCAGCGGAAGAACCGGTGGAAGAACGGCCGGTCGTCGGTGGCGGCGGCGACGAAGTACGGGAAGCGGTCCAGGAACGCTGCCCGACCCGGGCCCAGGATCGCTGCGCAAGCCTGGGCCAGCCACGGCTCCCCCATCCCGTGGTGGGACACCTGGTCCGTTTCCGCCGGCCCCCCCGGCGGGTGCACCAGGTCGTAGGAACGCCGGGCGCAGAACTCCCGCAGGGTGGTCACCCGCGCCGGTTCCAGGGGGTCCCGACCCACCAGCAGGGTCACAGTACTCCAGTCCCGGAACCACGCCAGGTGGCGCCCCGGTTCCTCCACCCCCCGCTGCTCCAAAGCCGCAGCCGCGGTGGCGAACCACTTCACGGCTGTCCGGGGTGGCAGTTCCATCGCGGTGGTGACCGCGACCAGCCCCCCCGTCTCCAGCCGGGCGAGCATCGCGTCCACCCCCTCCACGGTGGCTAGCATCTCGGGGGCGGTGCTGCGCACTCCCGGGGGCCCACCGCCACTGCCGGTCCAGTCCACCTGGATCAGGTCGAACCCGGGGCCACCCTCCGCCAGGAACGCCCGGGGGTCGGCGTGACGCACCGCCACCGACGGACCCTGGGGCGTTGCCAACCGTTCGCCCAGCAACCGCTGCACCTGCCGGTCCCCCTCCACAGCCACCACCGATGTGGCACCGCCGCGCACCGCGGCGAGAACCGGGGCTCCCCCACCGGCCCCCAGCACCGCCACCCGGGGACGCCGCAGCAGGGCGTAGGGCGCCGCCAGGGGCAAGCAGTCCAGGTAGCCCGGAGGCGGCGCCGGATCTGCCGCCCAGGCCCCGACCATCTCTCCGTCCACGAACACGCCCACCTGGGCCGGGATGGGCTCGACACAGCCCAGGCTCAAGCCTGGGGCGTGGCGGAGTGGCACCGTTCCGGGATCCACCACCTGCACCCGCGAGCGCGGCCCGGAGCGCTCCTCCACGACCCGAGCGCCCGGCACCAGGAGCTGCCGCGACACCCCCTTGAACTCGGACGGCCGGGGCCTCAGCCACTCCCGGGGGAGCAGCGCCGCGGCCAGGAACACCACCAAGGTGACCCAGCGTCCCCACCGGGCCCTGCCGTGGCCCCCGGCGTGCTCCCCGGCGTGCTCCCCGGCGCACAGGGCGGCGGCACAGGCCAGCAGGGTCACGGCGACCGCGCACTGCTCCGCCGGAAACCGATGCAACAGTGCCACCGCCCCGGCTGCCCCCACCCCGGCCCCGGCAAGGTCGGCGGCGTACAGCCCCGGGATCTCGGGACCGAAGCGGCGCAGGGCCAGCCCCAGGCAACCGCCCGCGAACAGAAACGGCACCGCCAGCACCAGAAAGATCGCGGCGAACCGGACCCACTGGACCGGGCTCCAGGCCAGGTCCAGGGGATTGAACGACACCCCCTGGACCAGCACGAAGGCAGCTGGGGCGGCGACGGAAAACCCCAGGGCTCCGGCCCGGTACGCACTGGAGAACCGGACCAGCAGGGGGCGTTGGGCCACTGCCAGGGCCGTTCCGCTGGCAGCATAGCCCAACAGGGCCAGACTGATCACGGTGGTGGCGAAGCCGTGCCACCACACCTCGGAGAACAGCCGCACCAGCAGCAACTCGTACGCCAGGGCCGCCGCCGAAAGCAGTGCCACCGAGAGGGGAAGCACCCTGCCTACCTTCCGGCTCCGTGCCCCCCGGTGAGGGGGACGAACACCACGGGCAGGAACTGCCGGGTGCGCACCGCGCCGGCGGCGTCTTTCTCCACCACCGAGAGCTGCTGGGTGAGAAACGGGTTGCCCAGGGGGATGACCATTCGGCCCCCGGGCTTGAGCTGTTCCACCAGGGGCGGGGGCACGTGGCTGGCCGCCGCGGTCACCACGATGGCATCGAACGGGCCGTGCTCGGCCCAGCCGTGGTAGCCGTCGCCCTGGCGGGTCCGCACCTGGTCGTAGCCCAGCCGTGCCAGGCGCCCGGTGGCAGCTTCGTGGAGCGCGGGCACGATCTCCACGGTGAACACCCGGCACCCCAGCTCCGCCAGCACCGCTGCCTGATACCCAGAACCGGTGCCCAGTTCGAGAACCCGGTCCCCCGGCCCGACCCGCAACAGGTCGGTCATCAGCGCCACGATGTAGGGCTGGGAGATGGTCTGGCCGTAGCCGATGGGCAAAGGGCGGTTCTGGTACGCCCGGTCACGCAGTTCCCGGGGAACGAACTCATGACGGCGGACCCGCCCCAGGGCCGCCAGCACCCCCAGGTCCAGTTCCCCCTTGCCGAGGTAGCGGCGGGTATCCTCCACGTCGCGGCGGATGGTCTCCACCATGGCGTCGCGCTGGAGGGCGAACCCCTCCGCCGCCGCCCATTGGGGCAGGAACGCGAGGAACAGCACCACCGCCAGACCCCTCATGGTCGCTCCTCCAGATCCCTGCCGACCCTGCGCGAGCCGCCGGCATAGACCCACACCGACCCACCCGCGATGCCGATGGCGGCAACCAGAACCGCCCAGCGCGGGACGTCCAGGTACACCAGCCGTTCGGCGTAGTGCCCCAGAAACGCCCCTGGATAGCTGCCCCTGGCCCCGGGGACGCCGCGGCGCAGCCACACCTCCAGGTGGGTCAGCGGGCAGATCCAGCCGCCGGCGGTGAGTACCACGGCAAAGGCGAGCGCGGCCAGATGGACCCACTTGACCCAGGTCCAACGCCGGCCGGCCACCGCACCGAAAACCAGGAACAGGATCCACGCCAGGTGCACCACCACCAGGTCAGCGACGACACAGGCCATGTGCAACTCGCTCGCGACCCCGATCAACCGGCGCCCGAGTGCCGGTTTTCCCAGGGGCAGGAACTCCTCTCAGAAAACTAGCCGGTCAGGAGATCGGGGCAAGGAAGAAAAGCGGAGAAGGAACAACGAGACCAGGTTGGCAGTGGAGAGCACGCCGGGGGAGCTGTCCGGCACTGCAACGGAGTGGGTCAGGGTAACAGGGCGCTGGAACCGCCCCGCTCGATCTTCTCGAAGCGGGCGTCGAAGGTGGGTACGGTGGACCCCGCAAGGGCTGCGGAAGCTGCGAGGTGGAGTCTTGGGGGCGGCGGTAAACCGCCGCCCCCAAGACCGCTGTGAGGCTCAGGCCCGGGCGGCCTTGATCTTCTCGATGAGTTTGGGCACGGCCTTGAACAGGTCGTCCACCAGCCCGTAGTCGGCGATCTCGAAGATCGGCGCCTCTTCGTCCTTGTTGATCGCCACGATCACCTTGGAGTCCTTGATCCCCGCAGCGTGCTGGATGGCACCCGAGAGGCCGCAGCAAAGGTAGAGGTCCGGGGCCACGATCTTGCCCGTCTGCCCCACCTGCAGATCGTTGGGCACCAGGCCCTCGTCCACCACCGCGCGGCTCGCCCCCAAGGCCGCGCCCAGGGTGTCAGCCAACTGCTCGATGAGCTTGATACCTTCCGCGTCCTTGACCCCGCGGCCGGCGCTCACCACGATCTTGGCCTCGGTGAGCTCGGGGCGCCCCGACTGGGTGAGGTCGAAGGACACGAACTTGGCCTTCAGGCTCGCCTCGTCCAGGTTCAGCGCCAGCTCGGTGGCGCTGCCGGCGCTCGGTGCAGCGGCGTCGAACGCGGTCTCGCGCACGGTGCAGGCCTGGATCGCGGTGTCCACCACCACCTTGGCGTCGGCGTTGCCGGCGTACATGGGGCGGGTGTAGACCACGCCCGCGTCGCCCTTCTCGAAGAGGGTCACGTCGCTGACCATGCCCGCGTCCAACAGCCCCGCCAAGCGCGGCATCAAGTCCTTGCCAGTGGTGGTGGCCGGGGTCAGGAGGTGGATGTAGCCCTTTTCCTGCACCAGCTGGGCGGCCGCAGCGGCGTGGGCCTCTGCAGTGTACTCGGCCACCGCGGCGGCTTCGCTGACATACACGGTACCGCCCTGCCCCAGGCTCGCCCCGGCGACGACCTTGGCGCCCTTGCCCAGCAGCAGGATGTCCATGCCCAGGCCGGTCAGGCTCGCCAAACTTTGCCCCGCCGCCACCGCCGAGTAACTCGCCGGCCGCAGGACGCCTTCTCTGATTTCTGCGATTACGAGGATCGACATGCTTGTATCTCCTTCGGAGTTCGTGAGCCGTGATCGGTACAAACTCCAAGTACGTTATGAGTGTTGTGTTCTGGGTGCTGGGTTCCGGGCTTTCCGATCACGGCTCACCGCTCACGGATCACGGATGTCAGATCACCTTGGCTTCATTGAGCAGTTTGTCCACCAACTCGTCCACGCTGGCCACCCGTTGGCCGGCCTTGCGTGCCGGGGGTTCGACCAAGGTGAGGATGCGGGTGCGGCTCTTGGGCTCGATGCCCAGGTCCGCCAGGGTGACCTTCTTCACCTCTTTGCGCTTGGCCTTCATGATCTGGGGCAGCGCCGCGTAGCGCGGGGTGTTCAGGCGCAGGTCGGCGGTGATCACCGCCGGCAGGTCCACTTCCTTGGTCTCCAACCCGCCGTCGATCTCTCGCTCCACAGTGGCCTTGCCGTCGGCCAGGGTGAGCTTGTAGGCAAAGCACGCCTGGGGCAGCCCCAGCCGGGCGGCCAGCATCTGCGCCGCCTGGTTGTTGTCGGTGTCCACGCTCTGCTTGCCGGCGATCACCAGGTCCGGCTTCTCCTGGGCGTACACCGCCGCCAGGCACTCGGCGATGCCGCTGCTGTCCAGGCAGGTTCCCCCCAGGTCCACCAGGTAGGCGCGGGCGGCGCCCAGGGCCAGCCCGGCCCGCAGGGTCTCCTCGTTCTCCGGGCCGCCCACGGTAGCGAGGAACACTTCGCCGCCGTCTTTTTCCGTGAGCCGCACGGCTTCTTCGATGGCGAACTCGTCGAAGGAGTTGATCAGGAAGTTCACTCCTTCGGTCTCGATTCCGCTGCCGTCCTTCTTCAGCCTCACCTTCACGTCCGGGTTCGGAACCCGGCGCACCGGCACCATGATCTTCATACGGTGTTCCCTCCTTCGTTGTTCCGGGCCCGAAGACCCGGGATGGGGTTCTTGCGACCTATCGATGGGGACTTCAGCGCCCCGTGAACTCGGCGGCTCGTTTCTCCAGGAACGCGAGCATGCCTTCCTTGAGGTCAGCGGTGGAGAAACACAGGCCGAAAGCCTTGCTCTCCAGCACGCAGGCGTTGTCCAGGTCCAGATCCTGGCCGCACTGGATCGCCTCCTTGGCCAGGCGTACCGCGATGGACCCCTTGGCGGCGATCGTGCGGGCCTGTTTGAGCGCCTCGGCCATGAGGGTGTCGGCCGAGAAAACGTGATTGACCAGGCCCATGGCCTTGGCCTCCTCCACCTTGACCTGCCGCCCGGTGGTGATCAGTTCCATGGCCACCGCCCGGCCCACCAGTCGGGCGAGCCGCTGGGTGCCGCCGAAGCCCGGCGTGACCCCCAGGCTCACCTCGGGCTGACCGAACCGTGCCGAGTCGCTGGCCAGGATCCAGTCGCAGCTCATCGCCAGCTCGAGGCCGCCGCCGAGACAGAACCCGTTGACCACCGCGATGGTGGGGATGGGCAGGGTCTCCAGGGCGCGGAACGCGCGCATTCCGCGCTGGGAGAAGGTCTTCCCTTCCAGGGCGGTGTAGGCGCGCATCTCGGAGATGTCCGCGCCGGCCACGAACGCCTTGTCGCCGGCACCGGTGACCAGCAGCACCCGGGCTTCGGGATCCGCTCCCGCCTCGGCCGCTGCCGCGCCGATCTCGTCCAAGGTGCGGGAGTTCAACGCGTTCAGCGCTTTGGGGCGGTTGACGGTGAGCAGGTAGATGCCGGCTTCCGGCTGCTCCAACAACACGTTCTCGTAGCTCATGGGTGGTTCCTCCTTACCCTTTCGTGCCTCGTCGGCACCGAGGGAGTCGTCAGCAGGCGCAACCTGCCGCGGCTTCCCCGGGGCGGGCAACAGGCGCGAAAATAGTAGGTACTATGCTCTTTGTCAACCCACACCGGCAGGCTCCAATCTCTTTTTCTCGGTGCACAAAACGGCCGTCAGAGACCCGCGGCGGAGCGGCCCCGGTGGTCGCGGTAGGTGCACATGTGGGCCAGGGCTCGTACCGCCCGTTCCGGACTGGGGAAAAACACCCCTTTGTACTCGGACCTGGACACTCCGTAGAGGGTGCGCGGGGTCTCTGCGGTCGCCAGATCGACGCCGATCACCGGTTTTCCGTAGCGTTCCATCAAGCGCACCGCGTGCTCCACATAGCGCCGTTCGGTGCCGTCCACCTGCTGCTGCAGGCCGTCCCGCTGCGCGGCGGGAAAGGTCGGATCCGCCGCGGCCGTGGAGTCCAGCAACCACTTCAGCAGGAAGCGGCGGCCGAAGATGCCCAGGTGGATCACCGCGTCGCATCCGTCCCAGGACACCAACTCCTCCAGGGCCGTGAAGGGCAGCTCCGGGTCGTTCTCCCCCACCAGGTCCACCGGGTTGGCGCGGCTCCAGTACGGGGGCAGCAGCCGATCCAGCCGTTCCACCACGGCCGGGTCCAGGGACGGCAACTCCAGCCCGCACTCGGCGCACTGGTCGCTGGTGACCACCCCCCAGCCACCTCCCAGGGTCAGGATCGCCACCCGCCGCCCCCGGGGCAGGGGCAGGGAGGAGAACGCCGCCGCCGCGTCCAGCATCTCCACCGGCTGGTGCACGGACAACACCCCTGCTTGGGTACAGGCCGCCTCAAACACCCGGTGGTCGGTGGCGAGGGCGCCGGTGTGGCTCTCTGCCGCCCGGCTGCCTGCGGCGCTGCGGCCACCCTTGAGCACGATCACCGGCTTCTCGGCGCCGGTGCGACGGGCAGCCGCGAAGAACCGCCGGCCGTCCTTGACGCTTTCCAGATACAGGAGAACCGTTCGGGTGCGCTCGTCGATGGCGAACGCCTCCAGGAAATCCTCCACAGCCACCATGGCCTCGTTGCCGCTGCCGGCGAACGCGCGGATCCCCAGGCCCTGGCGGGCGGCGAAGTCCAGCAACTGCACTCCCATGTTGCCGGACTGAGACACCAGGGCCGTGGAGCCCACCGCGGGCCGCACATGGGCCCCGGTGAGGTACAGGCCGTGGTGGGGATTGCAGATGCCCATGGTGTTGGGCCCCAGCAGCACCACTCCGGCATCCCGCGCCGCCGCGACCAGCTGGCGTTCCAGCGCGCGGCCTGCCTCCCCCACCTCGCTGAACCCCGAGGTGATCAGCAACAGGTAACCCACCCCCTTGGCCTGCAGTTGGGGGAACAGTTCCAGCACCCGTGACGCCGGCACGGTGACCACCGCCAGATCCACGGGACCGGGTACTTCGGCCAGGCTGCGGAACACCGGCCGCCCCCACTGGACGCCGCCCCGGGGGTTGATCAGGTAGATTTCCCCGGTGAACCCCCCGGCGATGAGGTTGGAGGGCAGGCTCTGACCCCACTTGCCCAGGGCGGCGGAGGCACCGATGAACGCCACACTGCGGGGGTGGAACAGGGCGCCCAGGGCCCGGGTGTCCACGACGGGTCGCGGGTGGACCGCACTGCCCGGGTCGCGCCGCACCACCAGGGCATCCACCGCCCGCACCGCGCCGGCCGGGGACACGAGAAGGGGGTTGATGTCCACCTCGGCCACCTCGGGCCGTTCCACCCCCAGTCGCGACAGGCCCCTAAGGGTGGCCCGCAGGGCGTCCCGATCGGCGGGCGCCTCCCCCCGGAACGCCCCCAGAAGTACCTTGGACCGCACCCGATCCAACAGACTGTCGATCTCCCCTTCCGAGAGGGGCGCGAGCCCCAGGGCCACGTCGTCCAGCACCTCGGTGAACACCCCCCCCAAGCCGAACAACACCACCGGCCCGAACATGGGGTCGCGGAACAGGCCCGCCATGAACTCCCGGCGCCCCGACAGGTGCGGCTGCACCAGCAGCCCTTCCCCGTGATCCCCGGCGGCGGCCGCAAGTTCGTCGGCAGCCCGGCGAACCGCCCCGGCGTCCGCCAGGTTCAGCCGCACCAGCCCCAGCTCGGTCTTGTGGGTCAACCCGGCGCCGTGGGCTTTGAGCACCACCGGGTAACCGAAACCCGCTGCCGCGGCCACGGCGTCCTCGGCGCCCTGCACCACCCGTTCTTCCACCACCGGCACGCCGTAACGGCTCAGCAGCGCTTTGGACTCGGCTTCCGACAGGGGCACCCGCCCCGCTTCTCGCTGCTGCATGGCTCGTCCTGGACCTCCGCCCCTACGCCTTCAACCCCTTCATGACCTGTCCAAGTCCCCCGGCGCGTTGCCTCGGCCAAACGCGCCCACGACAGCGGGCGCTCCAGGCCGCCGATCAGGCGCCTCCCAACCGCCCCAGTATCTGTTCCCGCGCCTCCCGGCACGGGGCCTCGAACCAGTACTCGACGAACGCACCGTAGCCCTCGGTCTGCATCGCCGCCAGCTTGCCGGCCAGGTCTCCCAACAGAGCGGAGCGGATCTGCCGCAGCGCCGCACGCGGCAGAGCGGCCAGCCGCCGGGCCTCGTCCAGGGCCTCGGCCAACACCCGGTCCGGGGCAACCAGGCGATCGACAAACCCCAATTCCAGCGCCCGGTCCGGCCCGTGCAACGCGCCGAAGCAGAGCACCTCGGTGGCGGCCACCGAACCGAGGACGCGCCGCACCATCTCGGCGATACCCCCAGGCAGGGGCAGACCCAGGGCGGCCTCGCTGAGGCCCACCCGGTAGTTCCCCTGCGCAGCTACCCGCCGGTCAGCGGCGCACAGCATCAGCGCTCCACCGGCTATGGCGTGACCCTCCACGGCGGCGACCACCGGCACGGGGCTGGTGCGCAACCGACACAGCAGGCGGAAGAACTCCCCCACGAACGTCGTCATCGCGGCCCGGTCCAACCCCCCCAATGTCTTGAGATCCAATCCTGCCGAAAACACCCCGGGGACTGCGCTGGCGACCACCAGGGCCCCCACCGCGGCATCCTCCTGGGCCCGGGCCACCGCCCCGTCGAGGGCACGACAGAACGCCGGGGAGAAGGCGTTGACTTTGGGCAGGTTCAGGCGCAGGAGCGCCACTCCGTCGCTGACAGTGGCTTCGACCATGGGGATCCTCACGGACAGGAGGTGACGAGGGATGCGGCGGCGGGGGGCGACACGGACGGCGCGACCCCGGGGCAGCCGTGGTGCTCAGTGCGGCATGTGCAGGATGGTCTGAAACGCGAACGCCAGATCCCGCAGGGGGGGATTCCCCTCCCGCAGCAGGCCCTGGGTGCCGATGCCCTGCATCGCTCCGACGTAGGCGATCGCAACCTCCCGCGGGTTCTTGACCCCCGGGTAGCGGGAGAGCAGCTCCTGGAACGGATCCACGAAGCAGTCGTAGGCGGCGCGGATCTGTTCCAGGATCGGGTGGCCGCTGCCCCCGAACTCGGTGGCCAGGGCGGCGAGACACAGGGTCGCCTCTGGCTGGGCCTCGTAGTGATCGACCATGGCGGCGATCACCCGCTCCAGGGTGGCCTGCATGCTGTCGGGGTCCATCGCCGCGCGGTACTCGGCAAAGCCCCGAGCCAGGCGCCGCACCACGGCCTCCAGCAGGGCCTCCTTGTTGGGGAAATGGTGGAACAGCGCCCCCTGGGTCATGCCGATGGCGTTGGCGATGTCGGTGACCGTGGTCTTGTGGTAGCCCTGGCGGGCAAACAGCCGGGTAGCCTCCACCAGGATCTTGCGGCGCGTGGCCCGCGCTTTTTCGTCAAGGAGGCTGCTGCGACCGTTCTTGGGCATGGGGTACAGCTCCTGCTGGCTGGGTTGCACAGAGTGCATAGTACATACTATGCAGAACACTGCAAACCCTAAAGGAGCGCACCCGGCTGAACGGGAAGGGGCAGAAGTTCGATCGGGGCTTGCCCTGCCCATGGCTGCTCATCTGCCGCCTGGCGAATGATCGCACCCCAACGGGGGGGGGGGGCGGCACGCTCCCTGAGAAACGGCGCGGGTCAGTTGCCGGCGACGCGATCCTGCTCGGCGGCCACGACCTTCCGCAGCCAGGTGAGGCTGGTGTCGAGCATGCGGTTCGCGTACCCCCATTCGTTGTCGAACCAGCACAGCACCTTCACCAGGTGATCCCCGCTGACCCGGGTCTGGCTGCCGTCGACGATCGCGGAGCGGGCATCGTGGTTGAAGTCGCAGGAGGCCAGGGGTTCCTCGGTGTACCCCAAAATCCCCTGGAACCGCTCTCGGGCGGCACCCCGCAGCAGGCGGTTCACCGCCTCCATCGAAGTAGCCCTGCGCACCTGCACGGTCAGGTCGATCACCGAAACGTTGATGGTGGGCACCCGCATGGCCACCGCCTCGAAGCGCCCCGCCAGCCCCGGCAGCAACCGTTCGATGCCCCGGGCCAGGGCGGTGTCCACCGGAATGATGGACTGCAAGGCGCTGCGCGAGCGGCGCAGGTCCGGGTGGTGGCTGGTGTCCACGGCGGGTTGGTCGTTCATGGCCGAGTGCACCGTGGTGATGACCCCGTGTTCGACGCCCAGGCCCTCGTCCAGCACCTGCAGCACCGGCACCACGCAGTTGGTGCTACACGAGGCGTTGGACACCACCCGGTGGGTGGCGGAGAGGGTCTCCTGGTTGACCCCGAACACCACGGTGGCGTCCACCGCGGCGTCCGCGGGGTTGGAGACCAGCACCCGGGCGGCCCCGGCTGCCAGGTGAACCGCCGCGGCAGCCCGATCCCGCAGGGTCCCGGTGCACTCCAGCACCAGGTCTACCCCCAGTTCGGCCCACGGCAGCCGCGCCGGGTTCTCCTCGCGCAGGGTCTCGATGGCGTCGCCATTGACGTTCATCACCGTCCCGTCGCAGGACACCAGCCCCGGGAAACGCCCGTGGGTGGTGTCGTAGCGGGTCAGGTAGCACACCGCGTCCACCCCTGAAAGGTCGTTGACGGCCACGACCCGGGCGTGTCTTCGAAACCCGCCTTCGTACAGCGCCCGCAGCACACACTGTCCGACGCGTCCGTAGCCGTTGATCGCAAGTCGATGTTCCATGGCCTTCCTGTAAGCACTGGAGGAAAAAGAAAACCGCTGACAGGATCACAGCGGTCGGGCAGAATCATACCCGGTGTCCGGGGGACGGAACAGTCTGTCCTCCCGGTATGGGGCGTCGGCGCAATCAAGGGGGTCGGCTCGGAGCGTCGGTCGGGTTCTGCCCCTCCGGTGCCTCCGGCGCGGATCACCGGGGCGCCCCGGGATCTCCCCCGCACCATCAGCGTTGACTTTTTGGGGCGCTGCAGACAGCCTAGGACCCTCCTGGGGGCGACGCGCAATCGCGTCCCGCCCCGTGACCACCCCCCAACCGAGAGGCAATTCCCGTGTTCGAGTCCCTGACCCTGGCCCCGGCCGACCCGATTCTGGGCCTGACCGAACTGTTCCAGCAGGAACCCAACCCCCGCAAGGTCAACCTGGGGGTCGGGGTGTACAAGAACGCGGCGGGCGGCACGCCGGTCCTGGCCGCGGTGCAAGAGGCCGAGCGACGCCTACTGGATCAGTCCACCTCGAAAACCTACCTGCCGATCGCCGGGCACCCGCAGTTCGGGGCCCACATCCAGACCCTGTTGTTCGGCGCCGGGCACAGGGTGGTGCGGAGCAACCGGGCGCGAACCGCCCATACCCCGGGCGGCACCGGCGCCCTGCGGGTGACCGCCGACTTTCTCCACCGCCACTCCCCCGCCAGCAAGCTGTGGCTGAGCGACCCCACCTGGGAGAACCACCGTGCGGTGTTTGCCGGCGCCGGCGTGGAGACGGCACTCTACCCATACTACGACGCGGCGACCCGGAGCCTGGACTTCTCCGGCATGCTGGCGGCCCTGGGCGCCGCCAGCCCGGGGGACGCTGTGCTGCTCCACGCCTGCTGCCACAACCCCACGGGCATCGATCCGGAGCCGGAGCAGTGGGAGCAGTTGGCCGCGCTGCTCGCCGAGCGCAGCCTGCTGCCCCTGCTGGACTTCGCCTATCAGGGTTTCGGACACGGCCTGGAGGAGGACGCCGCCGGGCTGCGCACCGTGGTGCGACACTGCCCCGAACTGATCGTCTGCAGCTCTTACTCGAAGAACTTCGGCCTCTACAACGAACGGGTCGGCGCCATGACCCTGGTGGCCGCGTCGGCCGAGGCGGCGGAGCGGGCGTTCAGCAACGTCAAGCCGGTGATCCGCACCAACTACTCCAACCCGCCGGCCCACGGGGCCGCGGTGGTCTCCCTGATCCTCGACGACCCGGATCTGCGTCAGCGCTGGGAGGGAGAACTCACCGCCATGCGCACCCGCATTCGCGCCATGCGCGAGCAGTTCGTCGCGGGTCTGGCGCGCCATGGAGTGAATCGCGACTTCTCGTTCATCACCCGGCAGAACGGCATGTTCTCGTTCTCCGGGTTGGGCCGGGGGCAGGTGCAGGCCCTGCGCGACCGGTTCGGCATCTATATCGTCGGCTCGGGCCGCATCAACGTGGCAGGCATGACCGAGGGGAACATGGACTACCTGTGTGAGGCCATCGCGGCGGTACTGTAGCCGAGCGTCAACGACGACAAAAACGGGCCGACTGCTGGAGCAGCCGGCCCTCTGTTTGCCCGCTCTGCGCCCCGACCCCGCGCACCCTCAGGACGCCCGGCCTCCGTCTTGCTCCCGCGCGGCCAGGCGCAGGCGGTTGCGCTCCTCCACCCCCTGTACTAGCCAGGTGACGGCATCGTTGAAAGGGGTGGGGATGCCCAGCCGCGCGCCCTCCCGGGCGATTACCTGGTTGAGGTTGCCGATCTCGGTGGGACGCCCGGCCTCCACGTCCTGCAGCATCGAGACCCGGTTGTTCTTGGTGGAGGCGAACGCCTTGAGGGCGAACTCGGCGGGTTCCTCCAGTTCCGGAAAATCGATGCCCTTGGCCCGCGCCACCTGGGCCAGTTCGCCGGCCAGGCCGCGGATGATCGACACCGTGGGCGGGTGTTCCACGGCCTGACTGCCGGTGAGTCCCGTGAGGGCTGCCACCACATTGGTGGCCACGTTGGCGATCAGCTTTTTCCAGATGACCGAGTTGATGTCTGCGGCGGTGTGCACATCGAGCCCCGCCCCCTGCAACCGCGACACCACCCCCTGGAACTCGGGCCGCACCACCCCGTCGTAGGGGCCGATCACCAGCAGGGGACCCAGTCCCCCCACGTAGCGGATCTCGTTCATCCCCACCGGCATCCCCGAGTGGGCGGTGATCCCCCCGACCACCCGCTCCGGCCCCACCACTTCGGCGAGGGTTTCCAGGTTGCCGAGGCCGTTCTGCACCGATGCCACCACGGTCTGTTCTGCCACCATGGGCAGGGCGCCCTCGATCGCCGAACGGGTGTGGTAGCCCTTCACACACACCATCACCAGATCCTTCGGCCCCACCGCCGCCGGATCCGAGGAGATCGACACCTGCGTGTGCAGACGCTCGCCGTCGGGCATCTGCACCCACAAACCGTCCCGGGCGATCAACCGCACCCGCTCCTCGAGCACCTCGATCAGGGTGACGTCGAACCCTGCTCGGGAGAACAGGCTGCCAAAGATCGACCCCAGCACACCCGCACCGACGATCGCGATATCCATCTCCTGTCGACCCTTTCCCCTTCCATCCAAACCGGAGTCCGCATGGCACTATACGCCGGGCAACCTACGCCGCAACCAACCGGCCGGTTGGCAATGCATGGTTATGGCAAAGCAAACGAGATGTCAAGCACAACGGGCCGATCCAGACCCGCCGCCGGGGGCCCGTGGTAGACACGGAATCGGCGATTGTCACACCTCCGAGGCTGTGTTAGAGCTGATGAGCGGCATCTCACTTGGCCCTGCAACCCGACGGAGACAACATGAACGCAGTTACGATCGACCCGCAGGCCGTACAGGAAGCCATCATGGCAGAAGACTTGGCCGGTCTGCGGCAAGCCCTCGAGAACTCCCCCCTGGCCCACTGCGTCGGCATCGAGTTCACCGAGTTCGGGGCCGGCCGGGCGGCGGCCGTGCTGCGCGGCTCCCCCGACCTGACCAACTTCCTCGGCTACTCCCACACCGGAGCCTTGTTCGCCCTGGCCGAACAGGTCATGGCCGCGGCGGCAAACTCCCTGGGCCACGTGGGCCTGCCTCTGGACTGCGAGGTGCGGTTCCTCAAGGGCGCCGACCCGTGCCAGGACGTGCACGCCACCGCCCGGGTGGTGGACACCCAGGGGCGCATCGCCCGGGTCTCCGTGGATGTGACCCAGGGGGACGTGGCCATTGCCCAGCTTAACGAGACCGTGTTCCTGCGCTCGGGTGGAAAAAACTGACCGGAAGCGCGCCCCCCACCTGTGGGAATCCGGCACCTCCCTCCCCTATCCCTTCAGCGCCGACGCCCCGGGTGGCTTTTGCGGTGGTGGTCCACTGGTGCGACACCTACCTGCCGGCGGACGCCATGTCACCGAAGGCGGCGGCAACCGCAGCGCCCGGGGTGCACCGCGTCCTTCGATTCAAGCACCACCGCACCCGGTTCACGCCCCCGAGCGGGGCGATGGGTTACGGGGTGCCGGCCGGGGTGGCAGCCGGTCTGTTGCACCCCGACGGGGTGGTGACGTCATGCTCCGGAAACGGGTGCGCCTGAGTTCGGCCTCCGAAGCCGGATCTCCAGCCGGATGGCTCCAGGGCGCCAGAAAGCCGGGGGATTTTGTCGGCCCAATGGTTCGATCGCGGCGGTCGAACCAAGCCGGTGCGACAGATAGGGGGGAGTGTGCCGGGGCGTGTATTCCACACCGGCGAGAAGACGGTCCGCGGTAGGCGCTGAACCTGCTATTCCTCCGGTCGAGGACGACCCGAGTGCGCTCGTTATCGATCCTGCCTTCGCTGCGCAGCAGTTTCAGCACGTTCGCACGGAACAGCTCCAGCAGGGGTTTCGTGTCCCGCGGGCCCGCGACGTGGAACGCACCGGTGGGCCGGAACAGCCCATCGGCGATGATGGCGTGCAGGTGCGGGTGGAGGCGGGCGTAGTCCCCGAAGGTGTGGATCACGGCGACCATCCCGAACACACCGTCCGGGATGTGCAGCATGAAGGTCGTGTCCTCCAGGGCGTCACCGGCCGCAAGGGCGAGTCCGCCTAAATAACGGCCCGCGATCCGCCCCGGCAAGGGTGCGGGTCGGGCTTCTTGATTCGCTCGTGCGGTGACCGCAGACGAAGCCCTACTTCAGAACCCTCCCGCTGTTCTTGGGCGTTTCGCCCATCTGCCGGATGGCCTCGTGCGCCAGGCCGATGAACTCATTGCCGAGGGCCGTGTCCAGCGCCCCCCTCTTCATCAACTGCCGGACGTGGGTCGCAAACCGGTCGAGCGCATCGCCGGCCTGCTTGGCCTTGCCGGCATCGCGGAACCGGAGGGCGGACTCGAGGGCCTGCAGCATCAGCACCGCGTCGGGGTTAAGGATGAGCTCGTCGTCCCGCAGGGCCTTCACCCTCGCGATCAGGAAAGAAATGATATCCTCCTGAGGGTTTGGATCGGGAATGGTCCAGAGGGCGGGGATGGTGTACCAGCCGTACGCGGCTGTGTCGACGGGCATGGTGTACCCGACGATCCTCCCGTGGTTGTTGATGTCCCTCGCGCTGCCCTGAATCGCCTCGGGTGAAGGCAGGGCCGTAGTGCCGGACGCAGGGGACCAGACGAACGCCTCGCTCACTCGGTCACCCGCAGCCCACGACCATCCGACCACCTGGTCGAAATCGTTCAGAGCCGCGGCCACGTTGTAGCGACCGCCGGTGGTGGGGATGCCGACCATCCCGGTCTCGGGGGACCAGAACCACGCCCCGCTCCAGCTCTCACCCACCATGTGCCCCTTCTCGGAGAAGTCGTTCACGGACAGGTAGTCCCCCTCGGTGAGCTGTCCGAGGTCGACCGACCCTGTCGCCGAGTTCCAGAGGAAGGCGTGGACGTGGCCGGCGTCCCCGTCGGGATTGAACACGCCCGCCACCTGCCCGGCGCCGTTGATGAAGGAGCCGCTGGACCACGACTCCCCCGGGAACC
>JARGFW010000376.1 GCA_029211085.1 Deferrisomatales bacterium
GGCGAGGTCGGGTTTCACACCGCCGGGCGACTGGCCGAAGAGGGCCACGAGGTGGTCCTGGTGGAGAACGATCCCCAGCGCCTGCGCCGGGTGGAGGAGAACCTGAACGTGCTCGCCCTGGCGGGCAGCGGCGCCCAGGCCGAAACCCTGGAAGCGGCCGGGGTGCGTTCCTGCGATCTGTTCATCGCCGTCACCGACGTGGACGAGGTGAATCTGGTGGCGTGCCTGCTGGCCAAGGAGTACGGCGTTCCCACCAAGATCGCCCGGGTGAAGTCCATCGAGTACACCGGCAAGGGGGCTGTGCTCAGCGCCGAGAAGCTGGGCATCGAGTACTTCATCAATCCCCAGGAGGCGGTGGCCCACGACATCATCAACATCGCCAGCCACGCGGCGGCGGTGGAGGTCGCCGAGTTCGCCGACGGCGACATCCTGTTCGTCGGCTACCCCATCGACCGCGACAACCCGGTGTGCGGCCTCACCCTGGCAGAGATTCGCGACTTGGGGACGATGTACCCGTTCGTGGTGGCGGCGATCACCCGCAGCGGCAGCACGCTGATCCCCCGGGGGGAGGACACCATCGAGGCTGGCGACCACATCTTCCTGGTGATGCGCACCGCCGACCACCCCAGCATTCGCTACCTGCTGGGGTTCGAGAAGCGCCGGGTGAACCGTGTCTTCGTGCTCGGCGGAGGCCACGTGGGATATGCGGTGGCCCAGCACTTCGAGCGCGCCGGCCTGGACGTGCGGGTGGCCGACGGCGATCGCACCACCTGCGAATTCCTGGCCGACCGACTGGGCCGCACCACCGTCATCCACGCCGAGATCACCGACATGCCGGCGCTGGTGAGCGAAGGGCTGGACAAGGCCGACGTGGTGGTGGCCGCTTCCCCCAACGAGGAGACCAACATCCTCGCCTCCCTGCTGGCCAAGCACCACGGCGCCCACCGGGCACTGAGCGTGGTGAACCGTCCGGCCTACGTCTCCCTGGTGCCGTCCTTGGGCATCGACGCCTGCATCAGCCCGCGGGTCTCAACGGCCAGCGCCATCCTCAAGTTCGTGCGCCGGGGCGGGGTGCTGAGCGTGGCAACGGTGGAGGAGAACCAGGCCGAGGTGATCGAACTGCGCATCACCCCGGAGTTGCCCTGGGCTGGCAAGCCCCTGCGGGCAGTGACGTTCCCCTCCGGCAGCATCCTCGGTGCGGTGGTGCGCGGCGACGCGTCCTTCATCCCCACCGGCGACACCGTGCTGCAACCCGGAGACCGGGCCGTGGTGTTCGCCCTGCCCCAGGCCACGGTGCAGGTGGAACGCTTCTTCGGCACCGCATGAACATCCCCGTCCTGGTCCGCGTCCTCGGCGCCCTGGGGGTATTCCTCGCGGCGGTGCTGCTGGTGCCGGTGCCGCTGAGCATCGTCGATGGGGACGGCACCCACGGTGCGCTGCTGGGCGCCTCCGCCCTGGCCCTGTGCGGGGGCGCCGCGTGCATCTTCGCCAGCCGCCGCGCCCGCCCGGAACTCACGCACCGGGAGGGGTTTGCGGTCGTCACAATGGGCTGGGTACTGTTCGGAGTGATCGGCGCCCTGCCCTACTACTTCTCCGGCGCGATTCCCACCCTGGTGGACGCCGTGTTCGAGGCCATTTCCGGGTTCACCACCACCGGCTCCACCATCCTCACCGACATCGAGGCGCTGCCCCGCAGTCTGCACCTGTGGCGCGCCCTCACCCACTGGCTGGGGGGCATGGGCATCATCGTGCTCAGCCTGGCCATCCTGCCGATGCTGGGGGTCGGCGGCATGCAGCTGTTCCGCGCCGAGGTGCCCGGCCCCACCGCCGACCGCCTCAGCCCCCGCATCCAGGACACCGCCAAACTGCTGTGGGGAGTCTACGTGGGCATCACCGCCGCCGAGGTGGTGCTGCTGCTGTTTGGCGGCATGAACTGGTTCGACGCCGTGTGCCACGCCTTCGCCACCATGGCCACGGGCGGCTTCTCTACCCGTAACGCCAGCGTGGGGGCATTCGACAGCGCCTTCATCGACTACGTGATCAGCGCCTTCATGTTCCTGGCCGGAGTCAACTTCGCCCTGCACTACGCCGTCCTGGCGGGAAGAGCCCGCAAGGCGCTGGGCAACGAAGAGCTGCGCGTCTACGCCGGTATCACCCTGGTGGCGACCGCGGTGCTGGTGGTCGCCAACTGGGGCAGCGTGTACGAGAGCTTCCCCGACAACCTGCGCTACAGCCTGTTCCAGGCGGTGTCCATCCTCACCACCACGGGCTTCGGAACCGCCGACTACGAGCTGTGGCCGATGCTGTGCCAGGTACTGCTGGTGCTGCTGATGTTCGTCGGCGGCTCGGCGGGATCTACCGGCGGGGGCATGAAGGTGAGCCGCATGCTGCTCATCGTCAAACACGCCGTCGTCCAGGTCTGGGGACTGATCCACCCCCGCGGGGTGCGGCGGGTCAAACTCGACGGCCGCCCGGTGCCCGACGTGATCATGCAGGGCATCCTCGGCCTGTTTGCGCTGTATCTGCTGGTGACGGGCGTCGGCACCCTGGGCATGGCAGCCCTCGGGGTGGAGCCGGTGACCGCGGTCGCTTCGGTGATCGCCTGCGTGGGCAACATCGGTCCGGGCTTGGGCGAGGTCGGCCCGGTGGATAACTACGCCCACCTTCCCCAGGCGGGGAAGGTGCTGCTCAGCTTCTGTATGCTACTCGGCCGGCTGGAGATCTTCACCGTCATCGCGGTGTTCTTCCCCAGCGCCTGGCGCAAGTAGCACCTCCGGAGCCCCCATGCTTGCGCCCACCGCAGGCCGCACGACCGTTCTTGCCATCCTGTTGCTGGTCGTCGCCGCGACCGCCCGGGGAGCGGTTTACGACCCGGCGTGGACCTGGCACACCCTGTCCACCCCCCACTTCCGCATCCACTACCACACCGAGGT
>JARGFW010000377.1 GCA_029211085.1 Deferrisomatales bacterium
GACACCCGTGGACGCCGCTTGTAGATCTACGGATCAGAAGGTTGGGGGTTCGAGTTCCTCCGGGTGTGCCACCGAAACCCCTGTGAATACGGGGGGCTTCGGTTATTCTGCTGTGAGCGTCACGACCTCCGGCCCGTATTTGGTCCGCATTTGGTCCGCGACAACCCGGCTCCACACCCCATCCAAGGCCATCGCTAGGGTCTCCATGTCGGACCCAAGCAAATGCCCGTAGCGGTCCATCGTTACAGAAATCGACGAGTGACCAAGATGGACCCGGAGGGCTTTCGGGCGTGCGCCCTGGGCAATGAGCAGGAACGTCGCACGTGTGTCTCAAGTCGTGAATCCGGAGTCCATCGGGGAGCCCTGCCGCGGCGACCGCCTTGTTCCAGACCTGGCGTCGGAAGTTCGAGTTGCGGAGCGGCTGTCCTTGGGGCGACGTGAAGACCAGCGCGTCCGGCTGTTCGTCTACCTGTCGGGCGAGGTGCTTGGCCAAAAGGTCACGGAGGAAGCTTGGGACCACGACAGCACAGCTGCGGTGTCTTCGTGGCGCCGAAGTGGATCTTGCCCCGGGCATCGGACAAGGACTCGGCTACCTCGATGCGCGACCGGAGCAGCTGCCATCTCTTGCGATGCAGGGCGGCTGCCTCTCCCCATCCGAGTCCTCCATAGGCGAGTAGATACACGAGCGTGGCATAGGGCTCTCGAATCTCGAGCGCGAGATGTTCGACTACCTCGGCCGATAGAAAGAGCATCTCAGGATCGGACTGGCGGGCGACTTTTCATCCCGATCGCAGGGTTGGCGACCAGATAGCCGGCTTCGACGGCGAGCTGGAGCATGCTGTTGAGTACCTGCCGGGCGTGTCGCACTCCGGAGTGGCCGAGGCCGGAGGCCTGGAGATCGGCCACGCATTCCTCGATTGCCATACGGTCGACGTGCCAGAGCTCGAGCTCTCCGAAGGTGGGCAGAACATAAGCGTGCAGGTTCGACTCGAAACCGACCAGGGTCTTCGGTTTGAGGTGGGCCTTGGTTCGGAGCCAGCGCTCGGACCACTCGGCCATCGTGGTCTTGGAGAGTTAGGGTTCAGTCCACTCGCCTCTCAGCCTGTCTGCCTCCACGGTAATCGCGAACCGAGCGGCATCAGACTTCTTGAGAAAGCTCGGGGCTCGTTCTCCTCCTGTTGGGTCGCGGTATCGAACCTGTCGAGGTCGGTTCGATGGGTCTGCGGTGACGCCTGGTCGTGGAGGCTTCGCTCGGTCGTCGGCCTTGACACCGACCATCGCGGCATCGACCGAGTCGATGCGACGGGATCTGACCCCGGCGAGCTGCCTCGCAGGCGGCAGGTAGTCCGCGGCCGAGGAGGAGGGCGACCTCTTCGATAGGTTACGACCGGGCCCCCTGGGTGTTGCTGCACCGTCGAGACGATGTGCTTACACCTGTAGGATCAGACGATCAAGTGACAGGAACGCTTACGGGTGTAAGCTGCGTTTATGCCCATTGTGGATACCGACGAGCTCATCGATGCAGCTGAGGTTGCCGGTCTCCTTGGGCTGACGCATCGGAACACCGTGAGTCAGTATCAGGGGCGTTACGCCGCGATGCCCCAACCAGTGGTGGACCTAGGTAGGGGCCGCCCGCGGCTGTGGCTCAGATCCGAAATCGAGTCTTGGGCGCAGATTCGAACACGGCGGACGAAGAGGGCATAGATGGTGGCTTCAGGAAAACTGTCACAGCTCCCTGACATGCTGAGTTCGGTGGGAGAGTGAGCTATCAAGTGAACGAAATGACCGGAGAATCGATCAACCTTGTGTACTCATCCGAGTATGGCCACCTCTACCAAGGTGACTGCCTCGAGCTGATGGCCCAAATGGGTGATGGGTCGGTTGATCTTGTGTTTGCTGATCCCCCGTTCAACCTCAACAAGGACTACGGCAAGGGAATCAACGATTCCCTTGACGATGCCGACTACCTCGATTGGTGTCGCGGATGGATTAGCGACGGCATTCGTGTCCTCGCAGACGGAGGCTCATTCTTCTTGTACAACCTGCCCAAGTGGAACATCGAACTCGGCCACTACCTGGGGGACCAGGGCATGATGTTCCGTCACTGGATTGCTATCGACCTGAAAATGATGCTTCCCGTGCCGGGACGTCTCTACCCGTCGCACTACAGCCTGCTCTATTACACCAAGGGGAAGCCCAAGGCTTTCACCCGACCTCGGTACCCGGTTCCTGTTTGCAGACATTGCGGTGGCGACATCAAGGATTACGGCGGCCATCGAAACAAGCTCAATCCGGAGGGGTTGAATGTTGCTGACGTCTGGACCGACATTCCGCCTGTACGTCACCGAGGGACCAAACGCAGAGGCGCGAATGAGTTGTCCGAGAAGCTTCTCAAGCGGGTGGTGACCATCGGGTCCGATGAGGGTGACCTGATCTTTGACCCATTCGGTGGCTCTGGTACCACGTACGCTGTTGCTGAGCGAATGCATCGGCACTGGCTTGGAATTGAGCTTGGCGACGCCGAGCCCATCATCGCCCGGTTGGAAGGGCGGGATTTCTACGTCGAGGCGCCCAACAATGGAGATGCTGGAAAAGGCATGACCAGTCAGCGGAGGGTCAAGGTCAATTCGAAGATCGACCATCCGTCCCTTTTCTGATCCGGGGTACGCCAGTCGAGACCGCGTCATGTTCGACCGCAAAGATCGCGAGGAAGCCCTCGGGTGCTGCAAGCGAGGACCACAGCTCAAAGTACGGCTCGAGCTCACGGAGATTACCGATACGATCCGTGAGGTATTGGGCCAGCTCTCGCGTTGGGACAATGAGTACGCCGCCGACTATGGCTCCCTTGAGGACGCCAATCGCGAGTTTGTTCAACGCTCGGTGGGACGAACTGA
>JARGFW010000378.1 GCA_029211085.1 Deferrisomatales bacterium
ACGCTCGCCGAGGCCGAGCGGCTGGAGGGCCTCGCGTGACCGATACCATGCGTGACGTCCGCTTCGTCGCGGGGGAAGGCGGCCGGGCTTGAGCACCCAGGCGACCGAGGAGGGTCAGTCGTGAACACTGAAGTCATCGTCAGCTGCGCCGTCACCGGCGGCACCGAGCCGGTCGCCCACCGGCCGAAGACGCCCGCCGAGATCGCCACCTACAAGGTGGAGCCCTACGTCGTGGCGGCCGACGTCTACGCCGTCTCGCCGCACACCGGCCGCGGCGGCTGGTCATGGTATACGGGCTCGGCCGGCTGGTTCTACCGGCTCCTACTGGAGTCACTCCTGGGGTTGCGGTTGGAGGTTGACCGGCTGGCGCTCGCCCCGTGCCTGCCCGCCGACTGGGACGGTTTCACGGTGCATTATCGGTATCGGGAGACGGTCTACCACATCCATGTCCGGCAGACCGCCGCCGGCATCGGAGAAATTCGCGTGACCCTGGATGGCGTGGAACAGTCCGGACCGGCGGTTCCCCTCGTCGATGACCGCCGGGAGCATGCGGTCGAAGTGTGCCTGCCTCGACGAAGGATATGCCCCAAGGAGGGCGTCCCCAGTACCTCCGATTTCGGTTTGAGCATCACGGACAGAAGCCTTTGCGCAGCGGAACCCCTCCCTCAAGAATCCGCTCTCACCTAACCCAAGTTTCGCATCTCGCGTCGTAAGTATGCGGAACCATTGAATCCGGTTCCGGTAGGCACTACAAAGTCGCCGATCAAACGGTCGTGGTGCAGGTCTTCGTGGTCGGCAGGTTTCTCCAGGTAATGTCCAGCGCTCGGTAGATCCCCTGCTGTACCTCGTCGGGCACGCCGGCCTTACGCAGCCGGTAGGTTTGACCCGCCGCCGTCGGCACGATCTGAGTGGCGTAGCAGTGGGTGCCCAGCACCCGGCGCAGGGTCTCCCAGCTGCGGGTGTCGCCCTGCTGGCGCAGCGCGTAGAGCACGTGGTGCACCAGGTGGTAGGCAAGCACGGTGAGGAACACGTGTCCGTCCACCCGGTCCTCGATCTGGTGGCGGTTGGGCCGCAGCCCGAGGTCGCTCTTGAGGGCCCGGAAGCCGTCCTCGGCCCGGGTCAGCGTCATGTAGAGGTGCCAGAGCTCCTCGGCGGTGAGTCCGTCGCGGTCGGTGCGCAGGACGTAGCACCCCAGCAGTTCGTCGTCGGTGCGGTAGGCCTCGTCGCGCCGCCCCCAGGTGAGCCGGTAGGCGGGCCCGGTGGCCTTGGCCTTCGGGGACGCGAGGACGGCGTCCGGGGCCGGGTCGGCGGCTTCGACGGCCACCTGATAGAATCGAGCGATGCGGGGGTGGCGGGCCAGGAGCCGGCCCAGGGCTTGGTCGATCTTCTCCCGGTCCTTGAGCCGCCCCCGGGCCACCCGTTCGCCGAGGCCCTGGAGGCTGGCCAGAAACCGCTGCTCGGCCGTGGACCGAATGCCCTCTTCCTTACCCCGCCGCGCCGGACTCTTGCACAGCACTAACCAGTCGGCCTCGGCGTTCTCGGCGTCAGCCGGCGGCCCCAAGGGGTCGCGGAGCTTTCGGATCTCCACCTCCGGGGCGCCACTGCGGGGCGCGACCCGGGTGAACCCCTCGCCCGACGCGAAGGCTTCCCGATACGCCGTGCGGCCTGGGCGAGAATCGTTCACCAGGTAGTGGAACCCCTTGGCGCGTAAGAGCGCCCGGTTCTTGCGGGTCGCCACCCCGGCGTCGAGGATCACGAGCGGCGGGCCGGCCGAGAAGAGCTCGGCCTCCTCCCGCACCACCGCCTCGAGCGCCGTCACCATCTCCACGAGCGTGGTCGCGTCGTGGCGGTTGCCCTCGAAGACCCGGTGCGCCAGCTCGAAGCCGTATTGGTCGAACACCATGCCCACCACGATCTGCACGCAGTCGTTGCGCTTATGCTTGGATTGGCCCCGGCGCGCCTTGGGGTTGCGCGCCAGGGCCCCCTCGAAGTAGGTGTTGGTCAGGTCGTAGAGGAAGATCGTGCGTCCGAGCGAGAACGCCTTGCGCTGCTCCCCGCGCAGGTGGGCCTCAATGGCCTCCTGGTGCTCCAAAAGCTTGTCCGACACCCGGTAGAAGCGGTCCTTGCCCCCCGAGAGCACCTCTGCCCCGACCAGTTCCCCCACCGAGCTGCGCTCCAGCCAGGCCCGCATCCCGTGGTCGCTCACCGCGCCCACTAGCCGGTTGATCACGCTCGCCGCCGCCACCTGGCGTTGCAGCGGGTTGAAGCCCAGCCGCTCCAGGCACCCGGGCATCCCCAAGCGCTGCCACACCTGCCACCCCACCAGCTCCGGCCCCAGGCTGGTGGCGTGGGTGTGGGTCACCTCGTCCAGGAGCACCCCGTCGACCTGCTCCCCCGCCGCGCTCGTCGGCCCCGCCGCGCCGCTCGCGGCTGCCGCTGCCTCCCCAGCGCCCCGCGCCGATTGCCAGCGCCCCTGCAGGTCCACCCGCCGCACGATCCCATCGACCCACTCCTGGACCACCGGGGGCAACTGGCGGGCGAACAGGTCGGGGCGGCCGTAGAGCCGCCGCTCCACCAGTTGGCTGATCTCGCCCCAGTGGGCCTCCGGCACCGCCGCATTGCCCAAGGAGAGCACCACGCGCTGGCGCGGCTGGCCCTCGGGGTTGCGGTAGGCCTCCAGCAGTTGCAGGACCACCCCGGAGGGGGTCTTCTTGCGGCGGAAGTACATGCCGGGAAGCGTAGCCCCGGGGCCAAGCCGGTGTCAATGGCCATGTAGAATATATAGTCCCTACAAAGCCATTCTGGAAACTCCGCTCCAAAAATATCAACGATTTCTGGCTGCGCACCCCCTCAAAATCATCGCTTGTGCCCTTGTTCCTGCGAAACCGGGG
>JARGFW010000075.1 GCA_029211085.1 Deferrisomatales bacterium
GCGGACGATCTCCGGGTCCGGGGCAACGGGAGTCCGGCCGAAGTACCCGAGAACCATCTTGCCGTAGCCGTCGGTGATCTTCTTCCAGGCCCCCTGGGTGACGTTGGCGTAGGCCTGTTGGAAGTAGAACTGGGAGACCGGGGTCACCGAGGTGCCGAACCCCCCGCGGGCCACGCACTCGGACATGGCTTCGATCACCTGGGGGTACAGGTGCAGGGTGCCGGTGTCGCGCATCATCATGGTGTTGGCGGTCAGAGCTCCCCCGGGCATCGGGGACAGGATGACCTCGGAGGAGACCTTCAGGGCCTCCGGCGGGAAGAAGTAGTCCTTGAGGCACTCCTCCAGGACCCGGTTGGCCGCCAGGATCTTGCGGACGTCGATGTCCAGGGTGTACGGGGTGCCCTTGAGTGCGTGCCACAGGGAGAGCAGGTCCGGCTGGCAGGTGCCCCCGGACAGGGGGGACCGGGCCAGGCAGACCCCGTCGCAGCCCGCCTCGATGGCGGCCAGGTACTGGGCGATGCCGACGCCTGCCGTGTCGTGGGAGTGCATCCAGATCACCGCGTCGTCCCCCAAGAGCTTGCGGGCGGCCAGGATGGTGTCGTGCACCTTGCGCGGGTTGGAGGTGCCGGAGGCGTCCTTGAAACACACCGAGTCGTAGGGGACGCCCGAGTCCAGGATGTTCTGCAGGGTGCGCAGATAGAACTCCGGGTCGTGGGCGCCGGTGCACCCCGGGGGCAGTTCCATCATGGTGACGCACACCTGGTGGTGCAGCCCGGCGTCCGCGATGCACTGGCCCGAGTAGACCAGGTTGCGCACGTCGTTGAGGGCGTCGAAGTTGCGGATGTGGCTGATCCCGTGTTTTTTGAACATCCGGGCGTGCAGGTCGATCATGTCCCGCGGCTGGGCGGAGAGCGCGACCACGTTGATACCCCGGGCCAGGGTCTGGAGGTGGGCATCCGGCCCGGCGGCGCGGCGAAACCGGTCCATCATGTCGAACGCGGACTCCCCGCAGTACATGAAGAGGCTCTGGAAGCGGGCCCCGCCCCCGGCTTCCATGTAATGGATCCCCGCCTGCACCGCCGCCTCCACGGCGGGAAGGAAATCATCCGTCAGCGCCCGCGCCCCGAATACCGACTGGAATCCGTCCCGCAGGGACGTGTCCATGAACTGGATCTTCTTCATCAGTGCCCTCTTCATGTTCTCACGATAGGTTCGAGCTTCGGGGCGCTGCCGGTATGGCCCGGTGCGCCTGCTACCTGTGCTTGGAGCGGGCCCGGTGGGCAGCGATCGCGGCAGCGATGATTGCCATGGTCCGGGTGCCCTGATCCCGGACCGCCGGCGCCGGGCCGCCCCGTGTCCGTCCGCTGGCAGCCACCAGGGCTTCCCGGTCGCTGAGCGGTTTCAAGAGGCGCGCGGACAACTGGATCGCCGCGATGAGGAGGGCGAGGAAGAGGAACACCACACTCATCCCCAGTACGGTCAACTTCAACCCGTCTACGATCATGACCCCTCTCCCGATCCGCTTTCCGCTCCCCGCAAGGCGGGCTCCCCCTGGTTTCCCGGTCGCCGCCCGTGTCCAGCGGCGTGGGTTCCAGGCGCCAACAGGGGTAGAAGCATACGCCCCCGCAGTCGCCGTAGCGAGGGGATTGGTCTTCCGGTGCTGCTGCGGAGGGTGTCTTCCGCAGCGGCACCGGCGGCTGAACACCGGTGAAAGGAACACCTGTCTCGGCTGGCCGACGGCAGGATTGGTATGTGCCAGACAGATCTCCCGGTTGACTCCGGTTCCTCCCGTGCCGATACGTGCCGGGATCGGGTAGGGGGGCCCGATCGTAAGCGCGGCACGGGGCGCTGGCGCTGGGCCATGGGAGACCAAGACGGTGAAAATTTCCTTGAAACTGAAGCTTTTCCTGGGGTTCTGCACGATCGCCGCGATCGCGCTTTCGGCGGGGGTGGCCGGTATCCATTTCACCGGCAGGGTGGGCGAGGTGGGGGGGTACGTGGGGCACGAGCTGGCTGCCCAGGCCGACGCAGCCATGAAGATCAAGGTCAGCATCCTGGAAACCCGGGAGTCACTTGCAGGTTTCATCGATATCGGCGGGGACGGAGACAAGGCCCCCATTCTGGCCAAAGCCGACGCGGCCCTCTGGTATGCCCGAGCCGTGCTGGAGGGCGGCACCAACGGGACGGTGACCCTCACGGCGACCCGCGACCCGGCGGTGGCCGAGAGCATGCAGACGGTGCTGGGGCTGCTCAACACCTTCAAGGGCAATGTGGAGAACCGGATCAAGGCGCTGTACGGCGGGGCGCGCAAGGAGGCTCGGATCGCCGAGCGGGAACTGGGCGAGACCTCTGCGGCCCTGACCGCCGAGGCGGAAACGGTTTCGGCCCTGACCGCGGCGAAGATGCGGCAGGGTTTGGCCGACCTGGAAGCCTCCAATCGGCAGGCCCGCCTCTGGCTGGTCGCGTGTTGTGTGGCGGGTGTGCTGGTGTCACTGCTGCTGGCCTGGGTCATCAGCAACACCATCACCTCCGGGGTGTTCAAGGCGACCGAACTCGCCCAGTCCATGGCCAAGGGTGATCTTACGGGCTATGTGGAAGTGCGCTCTCGGGACGAGGTGGGGGCCCTGGCCACCGCGCTCAACCACATGAGCGAGAGCCTGCGGGCGATGTTCGGGCAGGTGGCCGAGTGCGCCGGCTCGATCTCGACCCGAGCCGGGGAACTCTCCGCCGTTTCCGCGGTGATGCGGGAATCCGCCGGTGCGGTGTCGGGCAAGGCCACTTCGGTGGCCGGATCGACCGCGCAGTTGAACGGCAACATGACCTCTGTGGCAGCAGCCATGGAACAGGTCTCCGCCCACATGCACGGGATGGCCACCGCCACCGAGCAGATGAGCGCGAGCATTTCGGGCATCGCGGAGAGCACCGCCACGGCTCGGACCATCGCCGAGGAGGCGGTCACCTGCGCCCAGGAGGTCACCTCCGAGATGTCGGACCTGGGGGAGGCGGCCCAGAAGGTCGGGAATGTAATTCAGACGATCGCCGATATCTCGGACCGGACCAAACTGCTGGCGCTCAACGCCACCATCGAGGCGGCTCGGGCCGGCGCGGCCGGCAGGGGGTTCACGGTGGTCGCCAGCGAGATCAAGAACCTCGCCCGGAAGACCACGGACGCCACGGAGGACATCACCCGGCGCATCGGTGGCATGCAGGCGACCACCCGGAAGACGGTGGTCGCCAGTGAACGGGTGAGGGAGTGCATCGACCGGATCAACGCGACCGTGCTGGCCAACGCCTCGGCGGTGGAGGAGCAGAGCGTCACCGCCCGGGAAATCTCCGCCAGTGTGGCACAGACCAGCACAGCGGTGAGCGAGACCACCCAGCGGGTGTCCGAGAGCTCTGCCGCCACGGCGGCCATCGCGACCGACATTCGTTCCGTCGATCTCTCCAGTTCCCACCTGAACGAGCAGTGCAACGAAGTGGAATCCAGTTCGGGGGAACTCGCCCAGTTGGCGGACCAACTGCGGGCCGCGGTGGGGCGTTTCAAAGTCTGAGCGGCCGGTGACCTCCGGTTCCCCCCGGGCAATGAAACGGGGGCGGGCGAGGCCCGGGGCCAACCGGGCCGCGGTCTTGACACTACGGTCTGTGATCTGGAGAGGATGCGGTTTCCCGGTTGCCGGCCGCGAGAAGCCACGGTAGCTCTGGGGTCGTCTCGCGCCGCCGCGGGGTGCGCGGCGGCCCTCCCCTTATCGAACTCCTCCGTTTCTCCCCTTTCCCCGCAGTCTTCGTCGGTCCCGTCGGGCGGCCCTGGGAGCCGTCCCGCCCGACCGGGCGGGTGCCGTGTACAGGTCCGCGGATCTCCGCTACAGTTGGGTGGCGCAGCGGCCTGCGCCGGGAGCCTTGCGCTGGTCCCACTCGCCATCGAGACCCACCCGAGGGAGAACTGTGCATGGGTGTCGCCGCAGACATCGTCATCATCGTCGTAGCCGCCGCCCTGATGGGCATGCTGGCTCACCGGCTGAAACAGCCCCTGGTGGTGGCCTACCTCCTGACCGGGGTGATCATCGGTCCGCACACCGGCGGTATCACGGTGTCTGATATGCACGGCGTGGAACTCCTGGCCGAGATCGGCGTCGATCTCCTGCTGTTCGCCCTGGGCCTCGAGTTCTCGTTCTCCCGGCTGCGCCCGGTGCGCCGGGTGGCCCTGTTCGGCACTCCCATGCAGATGGCCCTGACCCTCGCCTTCGGCTTCGGCCTGGGCCGCCTCCTGGGCTGGGGTGCAGTGGCCTCCCTGTGGCTGGGGGCGTTGCTCTCCCTGTCGAGCACCATGGTGCTGCTCAAGACCCTGATGAACCAGGGGCGCATGGGCACCCTGTCGAGCCGGGTGATGATCGGCATGCTGATCGTCCAGGACCTGGCGGTGGTGCCCCTGGTGATCCTGCTGCCGCAGCTCTCCGACCCGGGGGCGGGCCTCCTGCCCATCGCTCTTGCCGTGCTCAAGGGGGCGGGGTTCCTGGCGGTGATGATCGTCGGCGGCACCCGCGTCCTGCCCCGGGTGCTGTCCTGGGTGGCCGGCTGGCACTCCCGGGAGTTGTTCGTGCTGATCGTCGCCGCCATCGGGCTGGGGGTGGGCTACGCCACCCACCTGCTCGGGCTGTCCTTCGCCTTCGGGGGCTTCGTCGCGGGCATGGTGTTGGGGGAGTCGGAGTACGGGCACCAGGCCCTGAGCGACATCATCCCCGTGCGTGACCTGTTCGGTCTGTTGTTCTTCACCTCGGTGGGAATGCTCCTGGACCCGGCGTTCCTGCTCACCCACTGGCGCGAGGTGCTGTTCCTGGTGGCCCTGGTGTCCCTGGGCAAGGGGCTGATCTTCGCCGGGGTGACCCGGGTTTTCGGCTACCGCAACGTGGTGCCCCTGGCCACCGGGCTGGGTCTGTTCCAGATCGGCGAGTTCAGCTTCGTGGTGGCCAAGGTGGGCATGGACGCCGGAGCGCTGAACGCGGAGCAGTACGGTCTGGTGCTCTCGGTCACCGTGGCCACCATGATGCTGACGCCGTTCGCAGCCGGTTTGACCGCGCCCTTGTACGCCCGATTCAAGCGCCACCGGCCGGCGGAGCCGATCCAGACCATCAACCTGCCCGCCGCCGACCTCCGGGGTCATGTGGTGATCGCCGGCTACGGCCGGGTGGGCTCCCACATCGCCCAGGTCCTCAACACCCTGGAGGTGCCGTTCGTGGTGCTGGAACTCGACCCGTTCCGCCTGTCCCACGCCCAGGAACAAGGCCACCCGACGATCTACGGCGACGCCTCCCACGGCGTGGTGCTGGAAGCCGCCCAGGTCGGCCACGCGCGACTCCTGCTGATCACCGTGCCGTCGGCGGTGCTGGCCCAGAACATCGCCCGGCTGGCGCGGCAGATGCAGCCCGGCCTTCCCATGGTGGCCCGCGCCGAAGGCATCGAACAGATGTCCGCACTTCGCGACGAGGGGGTGGAGATGGTGGTGCAGCCCGAGTTGGAGGCCGGCCTGCAGATGACCCGCCAGGCGTTGCTGCGCCTGGGCGTTCCCCTGGAGCGCATCCACCGCTACACCGACGCGGTGCGCCGCGAGCTGTACGCCCCCCTGCAGCAGGAGGATGCCCAGTTCGACCGCCTCGACCTGTTGCGCGACGCCCTGCACCTGCTGGAACTCACCTGGGTTCCGGTGGCCCCGGACAGCCCCCTGGCCGGGTGCACCCTGGGGGAGTGCGCGGTGCGTTTGCGCACCGGAGCTTCGGTTGTCGGGCTGATCCGGGCCGGCGCCCTGCAAAGGACCCCGGATGCGCATACCCGGCTGGAACCGGGGGACGAGGTGGCGGTGATCGGCGGCAGCGAGGAGCGCAAGGCCTTCGCCCTGCTGGCCGCCTCCCCCGGGGACGGCGGTGCGGGCCTGGGAGCCGAGCTTTCACCACGGCCCGCGCCACCCTGATCCGACCTCCGCCGAGCCAGCCTCGGACGAACCCTCCGCGGGCTAGCACGTCGCTGCGAACCCACTGCCGCTCCGCGCCCGACGGGGGGCGCCCCCGTGATGGTTTCCGAAATGGGAAATGAGCCGCGGTTTTACATTGGCCGCCGGCTGCCGAGCAGACCCCCCCGGAAAGAGCATTCCCCGTCGGTTGACAATAGGGACCGGCGCTGGTAGACACGGGCCATTACCCTTGAGGTGCCGTGGCCATGTCCGAAAGGAGGATCCAAATGAAAAGATGTTTGGTTAGACTCGCGGTTGCGGGTGCGGCGGTGGTCCTGGCGTCCTCGGCTGGCACGACTCTCGCCAAGACGTTCAAGGTTGGAGTCACCGTAATCGTCGCCCACCCGGCTCTCGAGGCCGACCAGCAGGGCTTTGCAAAGGCCCTGGAGGAAGCCGGGCTCCAGGTGGAGTACGACAACCAGAACGCCCAGGGCGAGATGTCCACGGCCCAGACCATCGCCCAGAAGTTCGTGGACGACAAGGTCGACCTGGTCCACGCGATCGCGACCCCTACGGCCCAGGCGGCCGTGAAGGTGATCAAGAGCATCCCGATCGTGTACTCCTCGGTGACCGACCCGGTGGACGCGGGCCTGGTAAAGACCATGGATGCCGACGGGGGCAACGTCACGGGGGTCTCGGATGCCTGGCCGATCGCCCGGCAGATCCAACTCTACAAAGAGATGCTGCCCTCGGCCAAGACCTGGGGGACGATCTACAACGCCGGCGACTCCAACTCCGTGGTGAATATCGAAAAGACCCGGAAGGCCATAGCAGACCTCGGTCTGAAGCTGATCGAGGTCACGGTGTCCAACTCCAACGAGGTCTACACCGCAGCCCAATCCCTGACGGGCCGCGTCGACGCCATCTACATCACCTCGGACAACACGGTGGTGTCGGCGTTCGGGTCCGTGGGAAAGGTCGCTTCCCAGAACGGGATCCCCCTGTTCGCCGGTGACGTGGACTCGGTCGCCAACGGCGCGGCAGCCGCCCTGGGATTCAACTACTTCCAGGTGGGCTACTCGGCAGGCAAGAAGGCGGCCCGGGTCCTCAAAGGTGAAAAGGCCGGCGCTGTGCCCTCCGGGTACGCGGAGAACCTGAGCCTGCACGTGAGCCTCCCCAACGCTGCGAAGCAGGGCCTGAAGCTTGGCGAGAAATACGTGAAGATGGCAGAGAAGGTCTACGAGTAACCCGTTTCCTCCGCCGCATCCCGGCGGCGTTGCCGCACCGCCGGGGTGCGGCCCTGCTTGCCTCCCGGAATGACATGCTGATTCTCAACGTGCTGCCGATTACCCTGGAGCAGGGCCTGGCCTATGCTCTGGTGGCCCTGGGGATCGCCCTCACCTTCCGCGTGCTCGCTTTTCCCGACCTCACCGTGGATGGGAGCTTCCCCCTGGGGGCCGCGGTTTCGGCCCGCCTGATCGTGGCCGGGGTCGACCCGGCCCTGGCGGTTCTGGCGGCGCCACTCGCCGGGTTTGCCGCCGGATGCCTTACGGGCATCTTGAACACCCGGTTGAAGATCAACAGCCTGCTGGCGGGCATCCTGGTGATGACCATCCTGTACTCGGTGAATCTGCGGATCATGGGTCGCGCCAACATCCAGCTCCTGGACCTGGCCACCGTGTTCACGCCCCTGGAGGCGCTGGACATGAGCCGGTTCGTGCCGGTGGTGGGGTTTTTCCTGGTGGTAGCCCTCGGGTGCAAACTGCTCACCGATCTGTTCCTCCACACGGAGTACGGCCTGGCCCTTCGGGCCACGGGGGACAACGAGCAGATGATCCGCTCCCTCGGGGTCAACACCGACACCGCAACGGTACTCGGCCTCGGACTTTCCAACGCCATGGTGGCCCTTTCCGGGGCACTGATCGCCCAGGACCAGGGGTTTGCCGACGTGGGGATGGGCATCGGGCTGATCGTCGCAGGACTGGCCTCGATCATCATCGGTGAGGCGATGATCAAGCCGCGCACAGTGTTTCGGCTGACCCTGGCGGCCGTCGTCGGGTCGGTGCTGTACCGGTTGATCATCTCCCTGGGCCTGCGGCTGGGGCTCGCGCCTACCGATCTCAAGATGGCCACCGGGATCATGGTGATCCTGGCCCTCGGGATTCCCTCCCTCCGCGGGGGGCGGGAGGGCAAGATCCACCTGCGGGGGGTATAGCTGGGTTGTGTCGGACCACCTCGCCTGGTAGACGGGATACCGGTCGTCATGCTTGAGCTCAAACAGGTCGTCAAGATCTTCAACAAGGGCACCCAGGACGAAAAGGCCGCCCTCAACGGTGTCGAACTGGCGGTGAACCAGGGCGAGTTCATCACCATCATCGGTTCCAACGGCGCCGGGAAGAGCACCCTGCTCAACGTGATCTCCGGCACCTTCAGCCCGGACGCCGGCCAGATCCTGGTGGACGGGCAGGACGTGACCCGCTCCCCGGATTTCGCCATGGCCTGCTACCTGGCCCGGGTGTTTCAGAACCCCTCGGCGGGCACCGCCGCGAACATGACCATCGAGGAGAACCTGTGCCTGGCGGAGCTTCGGGGGCAGAAACGCCGGCTCCGGCGCGGGGTGACCTCGGCTCGCCGCACCCGCTACCGGGATGTTCTCAAGGTGCTGGAACTGGGCCTGGAGAACCGCCTGAAGGACAGGGTCGGCCTCCTGTCCGGGGGGCAACGCCAGTCCCTCGCACTGCTCATGGCGACCCTGAGTACGCCGCGGCTCCTGTTGCTGGATGAGCACACCGCCGCCCTGGACCCCCGTACTGCCGACAAGGTGATGGAACTGACCGACCTGATGGTTCGCGAGCATCGCCTTACCACCCTCATGATCACCCACAACATGAACCAGGCGATCCAGTTCGGGAACCGGATGATCATGCTCCACGAGGGGCGGACCCAACTCGATGTGCGGGGGGAAGAGAAGCAGAACCTCACGGTGTCGGAGGTGGTGTCCAAGTTCGGGCAGAGCTTGAAGGACGAGACCCTGTTGTCGGCCGGCTGAGCCCCCGGTCCCGAGACCCCACCCCATCCCCGACCACACCCAACCCGGAAACCGGAGCCCACCCATGGTGCCGAGCCTTTTTGCCGTCATGCACGCCGAGAACCTGACCACCCTGGAACTCCGCTACCGGTGGCGCCGCGACCTCCTGACCCTGTCCAGCGCCCGGGAGTGGGGGGAGGACGTGGAGTGGTCCCGCTACGGGCGGGATTTTTCCTACCGGGACCCCCTCATGGAGGACGTCCGCTGCCTGGGTAACGCCGAGACCCGGGACCTGTTCCGCAAGCACGGGGCCCAGGGATACCTGGGCCGGGTCGTCGGGCTCCTGCGGGAGGGCAGACACGAGGGCATCCGGTGCTTCTTCCACCGGGGCCGGGACATCCGGGTGGCCTACAACATGCACTCGAGCACCCTGGGGATCCGCAACGGCAACCACGCCATCCGGGCCGGGGGCATCCGGCGTCACGCGCCCGGCGAGGGGGAACTGGACGTGCTCGTGGACGGACTCAACCTCGCCCGGGCCATGTCGTTTAAGAACGCTGCCGCCCAGGTGCCGTTCGGCGGAAGCAAGATCACCGTGCAGAGCGAACCCGTCGACCTGGGCGACACCGACGCCGTGGCGTTCCTCGCCTACTGCCTGGACCGGACCCGGTCGGTGACCGGTCCGGACATGGGACTCTCCCCCGGGCTGGCGGACGCCATGAAGGACGGCGGTTTTTCCTGGAACATCACGGGCGGCCCCCGTGGCCGCCTGGGTCCCACCGGAGACCCCACCGCCCACGGGGTGTACGCCGCGCTGGAAGAAGCCGCCCGACACCGGTGGGGAAACCCGAGTCTCGCGGGCAGGACGATCGTCGTGCAGGGGGCCGGTGCGGTGGGACGCCCCCTGGTGGAGAACCATCTGGGGGGAACCGGCGCGACGATCCTGGTGGCCGACCTGGACCCGGTACCGGTGGCAGCCCTGGTGGAGAAGTTTCCGGGCCGGGTCAAGGGGATCCCGGTGGAAGGCGCTCTCCTGGTGGAGGCCGACATCCTGGTGCCCTGTGCCGCCGGGGGGGTGTTCGACGACGGGACGATCCCGAACCTCCGCTGCGAGATGATCTTCGGCGCCGCCAACAACCAGTTGAAGGCCACCAGCCTCGAGGAAGAGATGCGCCTGGCAGGCCTGCTGGCGGACCGGGGCATCCTGTTCCAGGTGGACTGGGTCCACAACGCCGGGGGTGTGATCGCGGGAATGGAGGAGTACTTGCGGGGCGACCAAGCCAGCCGCGAACGGGTCTTGGCGAACACCGAGCGGGTGTGCCGGGAGGGTACCCGGCAAAACCTGGAGGCGGCCCGACGGGAGGGGATCACCCCCACCGAGATGGCCTACCGCCACTACAGCGAGCAGATCTTCGGGTAGCACCCGAACCGGTTCCCTTCAAACCGGGCGCCCCGGGTGGGGTGGAGTCCGGGCTCTTTCAACGCGGGCGGAGCGTACGGGTACCCGCGTTTTCCCGCCGCCGGCACCCATCCCTGGCTCCCGGGAGCTTCGCGAAAGGCCTGCGGACCTTTAGGCGAAGAACCGTGTGGTCAGGCTGCGGGTCTCACGAGTTCACCGCAAGAGGGTACGTTACGGCCAAACCAGCCACCCATTCTTAGGTCAAGATCGACACCGCGGGAGGCGGTCGGCGGGAGGCCAAAAGGGGGCCACCAGGCTGGTGTTTGGCCGCAGGTTTTGTCCCGGGCCGCGCCCGGCATCTCGCTTCGGGGGCCACAGGACAGCTCTCAACGGTTCTGCCGAACGCGGAGGGCGAACCTGGGATTTCACGCTTGCGATAACACTCCCGCTACCCACTGGGCGACCGCGAGCACGGTACGGTCGGCGTGAGGGGGGCCGGTCAGTTGCACTCCCACCGGAAGGCGCTGGGAGCCAAAAGACGCGGGAACGTTGACGCAGGGTGTGTGGAGTAAGGTCCAGATCCTGTTGAAAGCAGGGTCGCCGGTGGCGTGCAAGCCTTCCGGCGCTTCACCGACAACGCTCGGCACCAGCAGGGCGTCAAGTCCGGCGAGCAACCCAGGCAGCGCTGCACGGCACTCGGCGGCGAAGGCCAGATCGGCCCTACGAGTTTCAGGGGAGCACTCTCGTCCGGAGTCCAGCACGCTACGAAGCTTCTCGCTGAGTTTTTCAGTGTGGGCAAGCATTTCAAATGCGAAATTCTGGGCCGCCTCGTAGGCCATGACGCGTTCCTGGGCATGGAACAGGCCACGAAAGCTCTCGGGCAGAACGATCTCGGGCAGCTCGGCGCCGGCCCCGGCAAGCCGGGTGCGGGCGTCCTCGAAGGCGTGCACGGTGGCCGCCTCGGCCAGGGGCCACTCGTGTGTGCGGCAGACGCCGATGCGCGGGGGCCGCTGCAGGGACTGGAGGTCGCACAATTCGGGCCGGTTGGCCATAACCGAGACGACCAAGGCGACGTCAGCCACCGACCCGGCAAAGGCTCCTACCGTGTCCAGGCTCTCGGCCAGTGGTTTAAGCCCGGCGCGGCTGATCCAGCCGAAGGTGGGTTTGTAGCCCACGACCCCGCAAAACGAGGCGGGGCGGATGACCGAGCCCGCTGTCTGGGTGCCCAAGGTCAGGGGAACCATGCCGTCTGCCACGGCCGCGGCGGAGCCGCTGGAGGAGCCCCCCGGGGTGTGGTTGAGGTTGTGCGGGTTTGCGGTCTTGCCGGGCCGGTAGGCCGCGAACTCGGTGGTGACGGTCTTGCCCAGGATGACGGCTCCAGCGGCACGCAGTGCCGCCACACAGGCGGCGTCCCAGGCCGGTTGGTTGCCGGCGTAGATGGGGGAACCGTAAGCCGTGGGCATGTCGACGGTGTCGAACACGTCCTTGATGCCCACCGGCACCCCGTGGAGGGGCCCGCGGGGTATTTCGGCGTCTCGTGCCCGGGCCTGGGCCAGGGCCTGTTCGGGGTCCAGGTACTCCCACGCCTGCACCTCACGGTCGCGGTAGGCAATTCGCTCCAGGCACCCGGCCACCAAGGACTCGCTGGTGTCGCGGCCCTGCCGCACGGCTTCGGCCATCTCCACGGCAGTCGTCACGGCATTGCTCCGGTTTCGTACCACCGTCTTGCGATCTCCACGTAGGCCTCCACGGCCTGACCGATCTTGCGCACCTCGCAGTACTCGTCGGTCTTGTGCGCCATGGCAGCTTCACCGGGGCCAAGGATCACCGTGGGGATGTGGCCGAAGGCCGGGGTCAGCGCCGCGGCGTCAGTGAAGTAGGCCACTGTGCGCACCTCGGGCCGGGCGCCGAGCAAGGGGGTCATCACGTCGCAGACCTGCCGTACCCAAGGGGTGTCCGGGTCGGTCCAGAGGCTGGGCACGCTGAGCAGGATCTCCAACTCCACCTCGTCGCCCAACAGCCCGCGCAGTCGCTCCAGCAACTGGTCGTGGTCTTGGCCCGGGATGGTGCGGATGTCGATACCGAACTGGGCCCGGTCCGGGACGGAGTTGACGTTGATGCCACCATGGACGTTGCCCACGTTCAGGGTGGGTGGCCCGAGGTGTTCGTGGGGCGGCACTTCGAAGTCGAAGTTCGCCAGAGCCAGGATGGCATGGGCGGCTTTGTAGACGGCGTTGACCCCCTCGTCGGGCATGGAACCGTGGGCAGTGATCCCGGCGGTGCTGCCTCTGAGCCAGAACGCACCCTTGTGCCCCACCAGCGGGTAGTTGCCGGTGGGCTCAGCCACCACCATTGCCCCAGCCTTGCCCAGTTCTTCAGGAAGAGCAGCGAGATCGAAGGATCCCTCACATCCAGTCTCCTCTCCGGAGACGATTACCACAGTGAGGCCCCCCGTGTCCTGAAGTTGGGCGATGCGAACAGCGGCGGTCACCATGGCGGCTACCCCACTCTTCATGTCGCTGCTACCGCGCCCGTACAGACGGCCATCGCGGATCTCTCCGGCAAAGGGGTCGACAGACCAGGGCGTGCCTCCCAGGGGCACCGTGTCCATATGCCCGGCAAAGCACAGGGGCGCGCCGGGTCCATTGCCAGCGTAGTGCGCCACCAAGCTGGTGCGGTCAGGGGCGAAATCGCGGTAGCACACTGCGAAACTAGCCGCTTCGAAGATGGCGCCCAGGTGGCGAGCACACGCTGCCTCCTGGCCCGGCGGGTTGATGGTGTCGAAAGCCAGAAGCTCCCGAGTCAGCTCGACGGCATCGATCGCTGGATCCATCGGACTCCTCCTACCCGAAGTAGGCCTGGCTCACCTCTTCGTTGCCTTGCAGCTGTTCGGCCGTGCCCTCTGCCACCACCCGGCCTTTGGAGAGCACGTACCCGTAGTGGGCGATGGCCAGGGTCTGGTGAACGTTCTGCTCCACCAGGAACACCGTGATGCCGCGTTCGTAGATGTTGCGGATCACCTTGAAGTTCTCCTGCACCAATAGGGGCGAGAGCCCCAGGGATGGCTCGTCGATCAGCAGAATGTCGGGGTGGCGCATCAGACCCCGGCCGATGGAGAGCATGGCCTGCTCGCCGCCGGACATGGTTCCCGCCAACTGGGTGCGCCGCTCCCGCAGCCGGGGGAAGATCTCGTACACCTCTTCGAAGCGTTCCAGGACGACCTGGTCCGAGGGCTCCTGGTAGGCGCCCACTCTCAGGTTCTCCTCCACGGTTAGTTTGGGGAACACCTTGCGGCCCTCGGGGATGCAGGCGATGCCCGCGGCCACCACCTTGTGGGTGGGCAGGCGGGTCAGGTCAACGCCGTCGAAGGTGATGCGCCCGCTGTGCGGAGGCGTCAACCCCAGGATGGAACGGATCAGGGTGGACTTGCCCGAGCCGTTGGAGCCCAGCAGACAGGTGATCTGCCCGGGCTTTGCGGTCAGGGAGACCCCCTCGAGAACATCTGCTTTGTCGTACGCCGTGTACACCTCCTCGACAATCAGGCCGGACTGCATGTTTGGACTCCCTCGCCGCCGAGATAGGCTTCCTGCACCTGCTGGTCGGCGGCCACCTCGCGGTAGGCGCCCTCGCAGATTTTCTGCCCGAAGTTCAGCACGACGCAGTGGTTGGTGATGCGTTCGATCACGTTCATCTCGTGTTCGATGATGATGATGGCCAGGTCCGGATCGTGCTGCCCCACCTCCAAAATGTCGTCCATCAGCTGGCGGGTCTCGTCATGGGTCATGCCGGCCGAGGGCTCGTCGAGCAGCAGCACCTTGGGGTGGCTGATCAGGGCCCGGCAGATCTCGATGCGCCGCCGGTCGATCATGGGGAAGTTGGCTACGGCCTCGAACAGGTGTTCCCCGAGGTCGGGGTTGAAGGTTTCCACCAGCTTGCGCGCCTCGGAATAGCCCTGCTCGTACTCCCTGCGGAACTCACCGCGGCAAAACAAGTTGTGGATCAAGCCGTGGTTGAGCCGCATGTGGTTGCCGATCATGATGTTGTCGAAGATCGACAGGGGCAGGCACACCCGGGAGCGCTGGAAGGTGCGGGCGATTCCGGAGCGGTAGACCTGTTGGGGGCTCTTCGCCGTGAGATCGGCACCGGCGAACGTGACGGAACCAGCCGTCGGGGCGTAGATGCCGGTGACCACATTAAAAAAGGTGGTCTTGCCCGATCCGTTGGGCCCGATCAGGCCGACAATCTCGCCCTTTCGCAGATCCAGATCTACCTGGTTCAGAGCTGTCAGCCCGCCGAACTTCTTGGTCAGCCCCTGGCAGCTCAAAACGGTCTGGCTCTGGATCGTCATCACGGCCTCCATCCGGGCACGTAGGCGCGCAGCCGCCTGGGCACGAGGCCTTCGGGGCGGAACAGGAGCATCAGGATCACCACCGAGGAGTACAGCAGGAACCGATACTCCTGGATGATCTGCAGTTTCTCGGGCAGGACCACCACGATCGCCGTTCCTACGGCCAAGCTCCAGGGATTGCCAATCCCGCTGAGCAGGACGATGGAGAGGAGGATCAGCGAGTCGCCGAAGGTGAAGTTGGTGGGCGCGATGTAGCCGATCATCATGCCGTACAGGGCTCCGGCCAGACCGATCAGAAAGTTGCCCAGGGTGAAGGCCACAATCTTCCAGCGCACGATGCTGAGCCCGAAGCAGGCCGAGGCAACCTCGTCGAGCCGGATGGCGTCCATGTTGAGTCCGATCCAAGAGCGCTCGAGCCGTTTGGTGAGTGCGAACATCAGCACCAGCAGTACCAGGGACACCAGCACGTAGCTGGCGTAGAACGAGATCTCCGTACCGCCCAACTCCACATTGTTGTTGAACACCCAGCCCAACAGGTTCATGCCTTCCACTGGCAAGCCCTGGGGGCCGCCGAGGGTATCGTTGACCTCGATGAGCGTCTTGAAGAGCAGGGCGAACGCGATGGTCACCAGCGCCGCGTAGTGGCCGCTGGTGCGGAGCACCGGGAGGATCAGCAGCGAACCGATCAGGGTGGCGATGATCCCGCCGGTCAGCACGATCAGCAGGTCGGGCACAGCGGCGTAGTTGTTGAGCACCGCCGCTGTGTAGCAGCCCACCCCGAAGAAACTTGCCCCGGCGAAGTTGAGCAGGCCCGCATAACCGAGCTGGATGTTCAGGCCCAGACAGACCACCATGTACAGGAGCACGGTAGCCAGCAAGAACAAGACGTAGTGGTCTTCGTGGAAAAATACGGTGGTCAGCAGAACCCCGGCTACTGCCACGGTGCTGAACAACTTCTCGTTGCCCTCGAAGGACCGGCCGACGCGTCCCAGCAGTCCGAAGCGCTCGGCGAAGACAGCGACTACAACTCCCACGACGAGCAGGGCGATGACGGCGGTTTCCGACTCAGCCAGTAGAAACAGCATGGCGTAGGCGCACAGTGCCGCTGCGCCCAGCAGCCCGGCGAACAGGCCCCGGTGGTTGGTTTCGCGGTTGGGATGCATGGTTGATTACACTCGCTCGCTGATGCGTTCCGCGATGAGGCCCGTCGGGCGCCAGGCCATGAAGACGATGACCATGCCGAACGCGAATACGTCCTTGTAGGCGCTGGCGAACGGCAAGGCGACGGCTCCGATTGTCTGCAGGGCGGCGAACAGGAAACCGCCCAGGATCGCCCCGTAGAGGTTTCCCAACCCCCCGATGATGGCAGCGCTGAAGCCGATGGCTCCGAGCATCAGCCCCATCCCGAAGTTGATCTCGTTGTAGTACAGGCCGTTCATGATGCCGCCGAAGGCAGCCACACCGGAACCCAACGCGAAAGTGACCAGGACGACCAGATTGAAATTGATCCCCATGGTCTTCGCCGTCTCTTCGTCCTGGGCCACGGCGCGGATGGCCAGACCAAGTTTGGTGCGGTTGATCAACAGGTGCAGCCCCACCACGATCAGCAACCCGGTCGCCAACAACAGGACGTTGTCCAACCGCAGGGTGAAGTTGCCGAAGCTGTAGGAGTCGGTGGGCAACAGCGCGGGAAAGGGCTTGGGGTTGGACCCCTCGGGGTAGAACAAGCGGACTGCTTCGCGCAACACGGTGCCCAGCATGAGGGTGATGAGCAGGGTCATCAGGGGCGGGGCCGACTTGAGCGGGAGAACCAGATACCGCGCAATGAGCGCCCCCATCAGCGCCATCATGCCGATGGCGGCGATCAACACAGCGGCCACCTGCACGGCGGGCGAGGTGACCCCTACAAGCTGCAGGCCGAGATACGTCGTGAACCCCGTGAAGGCTCCCACCATGAGCAGGTCGCCGTGTGAAAACACGATGACATCCAGAACCCCGAAAAACAGGGTGAATCCCACGGCCACGAGGGCGTACATCATGCCTAGCATCAAGCCGTTCATGACATATTGCGCGAGCAGTCCGATGTCCATGGCTGGTTCCTACAGCCCCTTCAGCTTCCGCTTGCCGCTGGCGTACTCACTGTCTTCCCAGGTGACCCACTTGCCGTCCTGGGCGACGTACTTGGTGATGACGGCGACGGTGTTCTGACCGTGGTCATCGAAGGCGATCTTGCCGACGATCGAGTCGTGTTCCGTCCCATCATTGAGCGCCGTGGTGACCGCCTTGCGGTCGGGCCCGACCTTCTCGATGGTGTCCAGCACCAGGTTCATGGCGGCGAAGGCAAACGGGCCGTAGGCCTCGGGCGATTCCCCGTAGGACTGCTTCTCGTATTCCTTCATGAAGTGCTGTCCGCCGGGTAGTTTCTCCACCGGCGCGCCCTCCCGGAAGGCCAGCACGCCCTCTGCCAGCGGCCCCAGGCCTTCAAGGAACGCGTCGGAGACGATGCCCGAGGTGCCTTGGAGTTGTGCCTGGATGCCAAGTTTATCCATCTGGGAGCGGATGCGCACGCCGATGGGGGTCAGCCCGCCGAAGTAGATGACGTCGGGGTTGAGGGCCTTGATCTGGGTGAGTTCAGCCGTGAAATCCTGCTGGTCGGCGGTCACCCCGATGGTGGCCACGATCTTGCCGCCCTGCTCCCCGAGGAACTGGCTGAAGTACTTGTTGTGGCCCTTACCATAGTCGGTGGTGTCGTGAATGATCGCCCAGGTCTTGTAGCCCAGGCCGCGTGTGAACTTGGCAGCGGTGTCGTTCTGGTTGATCATCGTGCCGTTGACCCTGTGGACCTCTGCGTAGTCGTTGCCGTAAGTGATGTCGGGAAGCACAGCCCCCCAGACGATCACCGGCAGGCCGAACTTGTGGTAGGTGCCCACGGTGCCCATGGCCACTGCGGAGCAGTAGTGGGTTACCCCGGCGATCACGCTGCGGTCGGCGGCGGCCTTGGTCGCCACCTGCACGCCTACGTTGGGTTTGCACTCATCATCGAGGGAGATGAGCTCGTACTCGTACTTGCCAGCCGGATCGGCGTTGTGCAGCTTTACCGCCAGATCGGCTGAGTTGCGCCCTCCGATTCCGTTGGCGGAGACCCCTCCTGTCAGAGGCGCGATGAACGCCACCTTCACCTTCTTCTTCGCCACTGCGGGCGTCGCTACCAACACGGCGAGAGCGAGGATGGAGACCCAGCCGATCACCTTCCCGAATTTGTGCTTGTTCATGAGACCACCTCCTGGGACTGCGTTGTTTACCGACCTGACGTGTTTCACCGACTTCTTCCAGATATGAGCTTCGCCAACACCCGCGATGGATCTTCTTCTCAGCCCTTTGCCGAACTGCGAAACGCAGCGCCAACTGCGCCCGGATGTGAGCCTCTCCGAAGCCCCCTTCTGAAGCCGGGCCCGAGGGGACCCAGCGGTCGCCTGGTTGACAAGGGGAGATGCGGCCACGTGTGGCCCGGGTCGCCTCCGCATGGATGCCCCCTTGTGCAATATCCCGGCCCAGATGCTTGCGGTAGCTTAGAACTCACCCACCTTCGACCGAGGTAGGGTTGAGAGCCGCATATTGTATACAACCCGCGACGACGACGGTGCAATACTATGTTTGATTAATCTGGCAAGTGGACAGACATTTTTTCCACAAAAACGATTGGACAGACCGGAGAAGGGTGTCGGCAAAAAGCCCACGCTATAATTTTCAGCAGTGAATTCTTGTCTTTTTACATAACAATGTTTTGCAATCCGACTCTCCTAGGCCGGTGGTGGACATCGCGAGACGCATCGGGTCCGCACGATGACGACAATGTCGTCGCCTCGGATTTCGCCGGTGACCAGAGGGCAGCCCCGTTGCCACAAGAGACAAATTCGTCTCATCTCGACATGTCTGTTGCGATTTCATCCCGCAATGCTCGGTAACATCACGCTGCTGCCGCTGGGACTGCCGCACTGGCGACCCAACCGGGGAAGGGGAAGAGGGCATGGATGGACTCGAACGGGAGAGATGAAAAAAGGATACTGGCCACCTGTCCGTCTGACTGCGGTGGGGCGGTGTCTGCTGGAAGTGGAGGTGGAGGTGGGGCTTGGCCCAGCAACGGCTACTGGGTGCAGGTGGCCCGGGAGGAGGCTCCCCCACTGGAGAGACAGGCGCACGCCTTCTCAAAGGCTACCTCTCCCTAACCCAGCAAGGGGGCCATCCGCAGCGGTGTGCTGCCAGCGAGTCGGCTCTTTACGGTGGATGCGCCCCTACCGTTCGCACCGGGCAGGAGTGCCCGCTCATCCCGCAACGAACCACTTCCCATCTCTACAGGTCGCGTTTTGGTAGGCCCTGGCCGCCTGCAGCACCAGGTCGTCGCGGTGGCGCGCTGCGACGATCTGCAGGCCCACGGGCAGGCCACCCGTAGTGCGGGCGGTGGGGACCGACGCGGCCGGGTGGCCGGAAAAGTTGAACGGCTGGGTGAACCCCATTAGCTCGAACAGGCGGATTGGGCCCCCTTCGATCTCGTCGGGAGGTGGGCCGGCGGCCGCGAACGCCTCATTGGGCACGGTCGGGGTGAGCAGCAGGTCGTAGTGGTCGTAGAGCTGATGCAGGACATGGTTGAGTTCACTGCGCGCCTGCTGCGCCGCTAGCAGGTCGGCGATCCCTAGGCATGCAGTGCCCTGCAACTGGGTGGCCAGCGACCGGCTCAACTCAGTAGGCCGCTGCTCCAGATCCCCGCAGACCTGCGCATAGAGGTCGCAGTCGAGCAGCCGCGACCATGCGTTGGCAGTGTCGGGCAGAGTCCCGGGCCACAGCTCCACCCGGCAGCCCAACTCCTCGAAGACCCCCGCGGCCTGCTCCACCCGGTCTCGCACCTCCCTCTGCACCCGCAGGTGCCCGAGGTCCGGACTGAAAGCAATTCGCAGGCCCGCCGGCAACCCCTCCAGGCCGGCCAGATAGGTGTTTCCCGGTGTTGGTAGGGAGCCGGGGTCGCTGGGGTGATAGCCCGCCACACAGTCCAGGAAGACGGCGGCGTCTTCCACGCACCGGCACAGCGGCCCCGACACCGCGATGGGGTGCATGGTGAGCAGGGGTTTTGGTCCCGGGAAACCACCCGCTGGGATTCGGCCCAGAGAGGGCTTGTAGCCGAAGCACCCGCAGTAGGCAGCGGGCAGCCGGATCGAGCCCCCCGCGTCAGTCCCTGTCGCCAGAGGAACCAGGCCGGCCGCTACCGCGGCGGCAGAACCCCCACTGGAACCGCCCGGCGTGCGCTCCAGGTTCCAGGGGTTCCGCGTGACGCCGAACAGGCGGTTCTTGGTGAAGATCGTATAGCCAAACTCTGGGGTGTTGGTCTTCCCTACAACAATGGCGCCTGCTTGCTTCAGACGGGCGACCTGGACTGAATCCGCGGAGGCCAGATTGTCCCGGTACATCGGGGAGCCGAAACTGGTCGCCAGGCCTGCAACGTCCTCCAGGTCCTTCACCCCCACAGGGACCCCTGCCAGCGGGCCGACCTCGGCTCCGCCGGCGATGGCTGCCTCTAGCCGCCGGGCGTCTTCCAGGGCTCCTTCCCCGTCCACCACGACGAACGCGTTCAGTTTCGGATTTTCCTCTTCGATTCGGTCCAGCGTATCGGTGACCACTTCCACGGGGCTCATTTCCCGAGTGCGAACTAGGTGAGCAATTTCCCTTGCTGACAGATGTTTGACCAATCCCGACCTCCAATCCATATTTCGGGGGCGAACACCAACGCAAGCTCAACAGGCTCACCCCTGCCGACAATCTCCGGCGTCAGCTTTCCATCATACCTCCTGTTCCGTACTCGACTGTTTCCATCTCGTGGCATCGGACAGGTGCGACGTTTGATGGTTTGCGCGACCCCTTTTCGGCACAAAACCTGGCTATTCGACAGAGCCTACTTGAAATACACGTTGCTGGACATGGCGAAAGGGCCTTCTTGTCGGGAGCAAATAGACTGTCCGGGGTTGTAGCACATGATCTGTCCGGTTCA
>JARGFW010000076.1 GCA_029211085.1 Deferrisomatales bacterium
TCGCGCCAAACAGAGTGCATTGGTGGAACGAACTAACCAAACGGGACACTAGCGGCGGTGGAAACTCCCCACGCTGTTGAGATGAACCGAAGCCTGTGGCCCTTAGAAACCGATGGAAACGATCATCTGTCGACCCGTGCAATGAGTTGGTGATTATCGCTTGAAGATGGCTGCCGCGGACCTGTATTTGTTCCCCAGGGAGAGTTGTGTATGACAGACTTTTCCCGCAGACTATCCTGTAACGCGTATGCTTTATTGCTAATAGCGTCATGGAGAACGTCTCTATATGGTCTGCTTTTTTGGATGATTCCCGGAGGGGAAAAGATTGGGTTCAATAGAAGATATCTGCCCCTCTGGTTGTAGAAGAGAAATCGCCGGTACTGAATGCCAATATCTGAGCCCCTTCTCCCGCGGTGCTTTCTGCCGTTGCAGTTGCCTGTTGTGACGACTGCTGAGACTGGCAGAGGAGGTCATCTGTTTTCGCAGATCGTGCTGGTGACCGCGCAGCGTGGTGACAGTTCTCGCTGCCGATCGGGAATAACCCGGTGAGCAATGCAGTGGGCGTACTGCGTTCCCGGGTGATCGGGGAGGGACTTTGGGTTTCCCTGGGGCAGGGGCTAACCGCCATCGGCCTGATTGTAGGTATCCGGCTGCAGACAGAGTTTGTTCCGCCGGACGTGTTTGGCACCGTGGCGTTGGTGGTGGGCATATCTAGCCTCGTGATGGGGGTAGTCTGTCAACCTCTCGCACAGGGTGCGCTGCGGTTTCTGCCCGACGCCGTAGCAACCTTACAGCCGAACCGTTTCCGTTGGCTCATCTGGACGCTGGCCGCCCGCCAGGTGGGGGTGGCACTGCTCGCCGTTCTGCTGCTTGGTGGGCTGTGGTCGGCTTTCGGATCCGGCCGTCCGCTGGGGATTCTAGCGCTTTGCGGGTTGCTGGTCATCGATGCCGCGCGCTTGATCGGGATGGCATTCTTCAACGCCATGCGCTGGCAACGGATCTACGCGGGATGGGCGGTGGCCGAGGCCTGGGGACGCCCGCTCGCCGCGGTGCTCCTGGTTATCGTGTTCGGGGCCAGTGCCGAGGCCGTGTTGTCCGGCTATCTCCTGGCATCGTTCTCGAGTTTTCTGCTGTTTGGCGTTCCGCCACTGCTGCGTGCCCGGCGTGGCCGAGTTTCGGAAGAGCCGTTGAGCCCCACGGTCATCGACACGGTTTACCGGTACGCCAGGCCTCTCATGCCTCTGGGTATCGTCGGCTGGGTGAACACGGTCAGTGACCGCTACCTAATCGCCGGCATTCTTGGCGTTGGCCAGGCGGGTATCTATGCGGCGGTCTACGGCCTGATCAGTCGGCCCTTCCTGATGGCGCAGAGCACCCTGGAGTTGACTCTGCGGCCGCTGTATTTCGAGGCGGTGACCGCTGGCGACCGGCGTCGAGAATGGCGTTTGTACCGGCGCTGGCTGGCGCTGAATGTCTTTGCAGGATTTCTGCTGCTGGGCATCTTCATGGGAGGCAGCGATTGGATCGTCCGACACCTCCTGGGCGCCCGGTATTCGAGCAGCGTAACGCTCATCCCCTATCTGGCGATCGGTCACGTCATGCTGATCACGGCCTATAACTTGAACAGCTACCTGTATGCCCATCAGCACACGAAGGAGATGTTCTTCATTAGCAGTGCGGGTGCGCTGGTGAGCGTGTTTCTTGTCGCTTCTTTCGCCGCCACCTGGGGACTTCCCGGGGCGGCAGCTGCGTGCATTGCCTATTTCGCGCTCCAGGCCGGCATCAGCGCCTGGTTCATCTGGTCCCGGGAGCGCCGGAGGGATAATCGTTGAGCGCTTCGCGATCTGCGCTGCTGGTGGCTGGCCCCTGTGGCCCCGACTCGATGGAGACCCACGTCTGCCAGGGGTTTGCAGAGTTGGGGTGGCGGATCCGGCATTTCGACTGCCGGCGGCTGACCGGCTTCCACCCAAGACTAGACCGCGCGGCCAATTCCCTTCTGCGCCTGCTGATCCGCGAGCCCGAACGCCTGCGCGAAACCTCTCTATTGCGCGCTATCGAAACGACCCAGCCAGACCTGATCCTGGTACTGCTGGGCAATCAACTCTCGCCGAAGACCGTGGCGGCGATCCGGGCGCGGTTCCGCGTGCCGGTGGTTGCTTGGTGCCAAGACGCGATGGTTAACATGGACCGGCAGTACCTGATCGGCGCCGAGTACGACCACGTCTTCGTCAAGGACCACTACATGGTCCGGTTTCTCCGCGACATGGCAGGCCTTCCGAGTGTCCATTACCTGCCGGAGGCCTGCAACCCGCACGTCCACCGCACGGTGGAACTGAGCGATGGGGACCGGGAACGTTACGCCGCCGACGTCATGACCTATGGGTCTTTGTACTACTACCGGCAAGCCATTCTGACGGCGTTGAAAGAATTCGACCTGAAGATCTGGGGCGCGAAGCCAGACTGGCTGGTCGACCGGCTACCTGGCCGGCACCTGGGGCGGGGCATCTTCGAAGAGGAGAAGTGCAAGGCGGTCCACGCAGCCAGCATCACCTTGAACACCCTCCACTACGGGGAGGTTGAGGGATTGAACGCCCGCGCCTTCGAGATTGCCGGAATCGGTGGCTTCCAGCTGTTGAGTCACTCGCCTGTGGTGGAAGACCACTTTGTTGTGGGTAGGGAGGTGGAGACCTTTTCCTCACGGAAGGAGTTGGTGGAGAAAGTGCGCTACTACCTGGGAGAACCTGAAAAAATGGCTACCATCGCGGCAGCCGGGCAGCGCCGAGCGTATGCCGAACATACCTTCTGCCATCGTTTGCAAGAGTTGACCCTGGTCAGCGATGTCGGCTGAGATACCCCGCTACGGCTTGATCCGTCGCCAGTTTCAGCTGAAGAGCCTGGTCTGGTTCGGGTTGTTGGTGATGGCCTTCATCATGAGCCTTGCCTTTTCCCGCGACCTGGATTTAGGGCGGGTGCTCTTTCAAGTCAGCTTGTTCAGCCTATGCGCAGCGCCCTATTTCCTGTTGGCCCACGAGCCGCGATACCGTCTGGTGGTCTTTTTTCTGCTCGTATACTACGCCATGTTCGGGCTACTTGATTACGTGCTCTTGTTCACCGATCAGGACTACAGGATCTTCACGAGCGCAGGGAAGATCCAGAGAACGACATTCGCAGACCTCGTTATCCTGACGGGAGGAGTGTCGGTGCTGGTCAGTTATTTGCTGGTCGCGAGGTGGTGGGGACGCAGTGAACGGCTGCAGGACCCGCCGCACTGGGCATACACGCCTTCGGTCCTGTTCGCGTTCGGCTGCTGGTGCGTCGGTATCACGGCCCAGTTCGTGGTCCAGTTCGTGTACGGAACGACCGGCCCCAAGGCCGTTGGATTCCTCTCTCACCTCGTGTCGAACCTGTATTACTTGGCGCTGCTGGGTGGCATCATCATGATCATTACAGCGCTGAATAATGCTCGTTCTCGGCTCGCTTGGCTTCTCCTTGCGATAGCGATCGGGGTGGAATTCATCTTTGGTTTTCTCGGCAACATCAAGGAGGTTTCGTTTCGGCTGGTGATTCTGATTCTAATTGCACTGTTTTTCTTGCGAGGGCGCATCAGTCTGCTGATTGTTGCAATATTTATAGTTGTATTTGTTCCATATCAGTCAGTTTTTAGTATATACCGAGAGAATATTTTGCAAGTTCGTGAAAAGTCACCACTCGAGGCAGTGCAAGAATTCAGCAAGAGCGCAGAGAGAATTTCAAAAGAATCTAGCCGTGATGTAAATTCCTACGTTAGGAGCATTTTCTTCTTTTTTGATCGAGTGGACGGAAGGAAGTATGTGGAGATAATAACACAAAAAGTCGGGCACGGTGTGAAATTTTTAAATGGAGAAACACTGAACCTATATTTCTATTCCTTCATTCCAGGGGCGCTGTGGAAAAATAAGCCGCAGATTTCAACGGGACAGCTTATGAACAGGACCTTCAAACTTTCTGCGTCACAAGAAACTTATGTTCCGACTACTCAACTTGGCGAGTTCTACTGGAACTTTGGGGTCCCAGGAGTTTTGTTCGGCATGTCCTTCGTGGGCATGTTTCTCGCCTTGGTCAACGGTGTATTCCTGTCCGGCAAAGGGGCCAGTACTGTAGGCATGTTGGTGATCATGGTGGCGTTCTATTTCCTGATCATGCGGTTCGAATCTGGTTTCGCTTCCCAATACAACCAATTCACACGAGTCGTAGTCCTTGTCGGCCTGATGGCTGTGGTCTTCTCGCGTCTCGGCTGGACCGTGAAGTCTGGACTCGGTGTTGGTGGCGAGACGCCATCCGTGAGGCCGGGTGCTCTTGGTTCAAGAGGGCCAGTGACGCGCGCATTGGCGAAGCCGGGCGCGCCCAGCGGTGGCTTGAGGAGGAAATGAACTACCTTTCCGTCGTTGAGACATGCTTCTTGGACGCGCCGCGTGGGTCGGGTCGAGTAGCGTGGGATGTCTTGCAGGCGCTGCACTCCAGGGGACACCAAGTGACCCTGTTTTGTGCCCGGTTTCCGGGCAGCAACGCTCCCTTCGGAATCGAAACGCGAGACGGCATCGAGATTGTCCGTTACGAGCGCCCTGCACTGCCGCGCTGGCATCCCAATCGGTTGGGCGCCAACGTCGCCAGCGCTGGCAGCGCCGCCCGGCATTGGCTGGCTGACCGTGACTGGGACACGGTACACATCCATGCGCCTGTGCTTGGGCGTGGGGTCATGCAAGCGATTGGCCGTGGTCCGCGTTACGTGACTACTGTGCATTCCCCCATTGTGATGGAACAGGAAGTCAACTGGAGTGCTCAGGGGCTGCTCGGTCGTCTCAAACTGATGTTCGGGACCGACTTGTTAAAACGCCTCGAACGCCGAGTTTTGCGTGATTCAGCGGCGATTCATGCGTTGTCTGGCTTCACTCGGTCGAAGTTGGAGGCGTACCACGGGGTCGGGGATCGTGTGACGGTAATTCCGCATTGGTGCCGGGAACAAACGGAGGGCCGCCTCGACAAGTGTGAGGCGCGGCGGCGCCTGGGGTGGCCGGAGGACCAGACGGTGTTCTTTTCCGTGCGCCAGCTTCGCCCGCGCTATGGCCTTGATGTGGCGATCCGGGCCTTCAGCGAACTCCCTTCCCGTGGTGGCTATCGGTACTACATCGCAGGACAGGGGCCGTTGCGCCCAGTGCTGGAGCGGCAGATCGAGAACGCTGGGCTTGCCGGCCACGTGTCTCTGATGGGTCGGATCACCGATGCGCAATTGATGTTGGCCTACCAAGCGGCGGATGTCTTTATTTTGCCAACTTTGGCGCTGGAGTGTTTCGGTTTGATCATATTGGAGTCGTTGTCCTGGGGGTGCCCGCTGATCGCCACCGATGCCGGTGCGATCCCGGAGGTGTTGGGGCGAGTTCTTCCCGGCTGCACCATTCCTGCCGGCGATGTGGCAAGCCTTAAACACAAGATTTTGGATGCTTTGGAACATCGTCTCAACATGCCAGCTCCGGATGAGTTGGCGGCTCAGACGCGAGAGAACTATGCCGAGGCCGATGTCGTGATGAAACTTGCGGAGTTACTATTTCCTGAGACACATCGATAACGGCATGTACTGTAGGGCTTGTCAAATATATTGAGCATTGTCATGCTGTATTGTTTTTGGTTGCGTGATGATCCCTGTCGGCTTGAACTTGATTGGGTTAGGTCTGGAGGTGTGACGGTTGTCTTGCAACTGCGCGCGAATGGTTCCCATCCCCTGCAGAAGAACCCCCGGCAGACCCGATACCCTTGCGTTACTACTTGATTGCGCCGCAGCACGTTTGCATGGGTAAGCTTTTGCTGGTCCTTTTGGTGATGGTAGGGGGCGCGTGGGGTGGCCACTCGAAGGCCGTGGACCGTCTGGCGGACCTGGATGGGTTCCTCGTCGTTGAAGACGCAGTGGCGCTGCAGCGGGCCATCACCGGCGGGATCGAGAGAGTTCTGGTGCCCCAGGGCAGGTACCTTGTAGACAACCCGTTGTACATCGATCGCCCGGGCATGTTGTTTCTGTTTGGAGCGGGGCGGTTACGCACCGTTCTGGTAGCCAGAAACCCCAGCCAGCCAATGCTTGTAGTTCGGGAGCTGGAACGCCTGTCTGTCGCTGGTGTAGAACTTGCGGGTAGCGCTGTTGGTACAGATGCTCCGTTGATTGCGACAGTCAACACTAGGACATTACAATTAGAGATCCAAGACAGCCTGTTGCGCGGTGGTGGGCTGCAATTGGGCGGCCCCGGGCAGGCCATCGTCCAAGGGAGTCATTTCAACGGTTTTCGCGGAGATAGAGCAGGCAATTCAGTAACCGGGATCGTCCTCAATAACCCGAAGGCAGAACTCCACGTTGTCGCCGGCAACATGAGCAACCACTCCGGTGCGCATGTTACGCAACTCGCGGGCCACCTGGGAATCTATGGGACCGGCATGCAGACGCATGGTGCGGCTGACATCGTCCTGAAAGCGCCGTCGTGGAAGGGGGCGCATGTGATAGCCGCAGTGCGCAGCGAGGGGACAAACAGGCAGGCCCCGTCGGTTTTTTTGTCAGTCCCGAAGTCGGCTGCGCCAGTAGATGTGGTGCTCAAGGCCAATAATTTCACCAGTCCTCGTTTGGGGAGTCGTTCGGCATCGCCCTGTGCTTTGCCGGTGGCGTCGGACATCTTTGCGGACTACCACGCGGCTGGACAGCTCTGGCTGCTAGGCAACTTCGGCAACACCAACGTTGGAACCTTGGTGCGGGGCAGTGAACCACGGATGGTAGTGGTAGCTCTGGGCAATGCAGTCAAGGGCTGTGTGGATCCCATAGTTCCATCGGAGGCGATGTTTGATGTCCCTAGCACTGCCAGACTGATTGAGGTTGACAACTTATTTGATTACGAGGCGGTTTCAGGAGACCCTGAAACCCCTCGCCGGCGGTTTGTCAGCCCGTCGTCCTCCCTGAGCAAGTATCAGCATGTGCCGCCGGTCCCGGAACCCGCGCGTGACGGAGTCATCCCCCGGCTAAGTCGTCCAACCATTAGCAGAACACCCGAAGCCGGGTTTTTGCGATCGGTCATTGACTTCGTCAGCACGCCATCTTGCCGGGATGCGCTCGATGATACGTGTTACTTGCAGGAGGCGTTGGATCGTGAGGGGGCACGTCTGTACTTCCCCCCAGGCGACTACCACATTTCTCGGCCGCTGCGTCTCAATCAGACGGGGAGGGAGGTTGGTGGAATGATCGCGGGGGCGGGAAGCGACGCTACCCGCATCGAATGCAGTGGCGATCAGGCGTTCACCACCGACGGGATGGCTTACGTCACTATCCAAGGCCTCACTTTCGCGGCGAACGGTGGCGGCGGAGCGGTTGTGGGTTTGGAGTGGCCGGAGGAGGTGGGAGGTCGGAAGAATCCATTCGTCGCTACTCAAGGCAACAACTTCTACGATGTTCGCTTTGAGGGAGGGAAGTATGGTCTAGGCATTGGGCGACTTTCCCCTCGCCAGTGCTCGGAGAACCTTGTGGTGAACTCGACATTTTCCCGCTCCACCGTGGGTCTCGCTGTCGGCCACTACAATGCGCTCGCCAATACGGTTCACGGTGTGCGCTTTCAGGACACCGATTGGAACTTAGGATTTAGTGACGAAGGGACTGGCGGTACTTGGGCTGTGTTCGATGCGGTCGCTGAAGGGACAAAGGCTGGAGTCATTTATCGCCCGAGCGTTGGCAGAAATCTTTACCACAATCGATTCAGTTCTGATGGCCCACAGTTGCTGTCTATGGGCTGGAACTCAAACGAGTCGATCTTCTTCTTCGAGTATAGTGACTTCACATCTGATTCTCCGAAAGATCCCTTCCTTGACTTCAATGCCGGTCAGGGGGCCATGTTCCTTCACTCCCGGATCATGAATGGAAACCTGCGGGTAAGTGGTAACGGCGCCGCCTCGTTTGTGCTTTCCATTTACAGTCGGCTTCCATCGTCTGTTTCCGTCCCTAAAACAAGTAACTGCGATGGGGAAAAATCAGAAATCGTTGTCCGGAAATCATGTTTTGCACGCTTCGATACTATCGGTGCCACAGAGTGGGAAGCGACAGATTATCATTAGATTGATGTTTGATAATTTCAGCATGGGAGTATTTTTTTTGGTATGCACATGTTTTCTATATATTATAAGTTTACGTAGATGTTCGAAAATGAATCTTCTATATGCAGGAGAAATTGCTATTTATTGATAGTTGTTCTGCCAATTTTGTAGGATGTCTGAGCCATTTTGAACAGGTGGATTTGAGTAGTGAGGAGATAGTGAAAGAGAACCGGCAGGTGGTCTTGATCATGGCAAGCTACTTTTTGCCAGGAACTAAAGCCGGTGGCCCGCTTCGGAGCCTTGCAAACCTTGTGGAGCTTTTGAAGGACGAGTTTGATTTCCGAGTTTTGACCAGGAACACCGATCTGGGTGAGGTTGTCGAGTACGCGGGCATCACTCCCAATACCTGGCTATCCCTGGGAGGTTTTAGAGTTATGTATCTCCGGCGAGAGGATCGGAAACTCTCCCGGATCGGTCATGTCATTCGTGAAGTTGACCCTGACGTAATCTACTTCAATAGCCTTTTCGATCCTGTGTTCACAATTGGACCACTGGCGCTGTTCCGGTGGCGACGATTGGGGCGCAAGCGATCGGTAATCCTCGCACCAAGGGGTGAACTCGCAGAGGGAGCCTTGGCGCTCAAGAGTTTGAAGAAGAGAAGTTTCCTCGCGCTTGCCGGGTTCGCTAACCTCTATCGGGGTGTGTTATGGCAAGCCTCCGGAGAACATGAGCGCGCACAGATCCAGGCGCGGTTTGGGTCGGGGGCCCGGGTGGATTTGGTACCAAATTTTCGGGCGGATTTGGTCGATACATTTGCCCACGGGTTTCCGAAAAAGAGGCCGGGGTTTCTGCGCATGGTGCTGGTCGGTAGAATAGCTCGAAACAAGAACATATTTGGCGCCATTTCAATACTTAAGAACATTAGCCAAGCGATGGTGAGTCTTACGGTGTTTGGTCCGTTGGAAGACCAAGTGTATTGGGCGGAGTGTGAGGCTGAAATAGCGAGGTTGCCGCCAAACGTTACTGTAGAGTACGGGGGAATCCTAGGGCCAGAGGAGGTCGTGCCAAATCTATCCCGTTATGATCTCTTCTTCCTGCCCACGGCTGGAGAGAATTTCGGGCACGCGATCTTGGAAGCCCTTGTTTCCGGCTGCCCGGTACTCATCAGTGACCGTACCCCTTGGCGGGGGTTGGCGGATAGAGGTGTGGGCTGGGATCTGCCACTTCAGGACGAGACCAGATTCCTGGCAGTGGTTAAAGACTGCGCCGCCATGGACCAGAGGCGGTTGCTTGCTATGCGAGAGAAGGCAATGGAATACGGTCGCAGTGTCGCTATGGACAAGGGTTCCATAGATGCGGCACGTAGACTCTTCAGGGATGCGGTTGTGCCATGAGGGCTTTCGTTGGAGGTGTGTGGCGTGAGGGGGTCTTGGATTCGCACCGCGGATCAGGGGAGTGCCGTATCCGCGTGTTGGCGTTTGAAAATATTAGGGCGCTGCATGGCCTTTACTTTGTCAGAGAGCGGAAATTCCGTACCCTGTGGAGTTACTTGTTAGAGATTGGAATTGTTGGCGTTGTCCGAAAAGTTGTTTCCAGAGTAGGGGAAAGGTTTCGAAACGAAAAGTTCCTCTCTTGGGGTATTGGGCGGGTTTTGGAATCGGACTGCGGCTCGAAGTTTGCCGGGGGAGATTATGTGGTGTTTTATGCGCCATGTCACCCAGCCTGTGTGGAAAGGATCGTCCTCGATGAGCGTCTCGTGTTTAGGGCAGGGGATTTGCTCAAGGCTTGGCCAGAGCAGAGTGGATTATTCTACCGGAAAGGTGAAGAAGAGGAGTCGCGTACCCTACCGGTGGACGAAATCGCAGGTTGGAGCAACTGCTCCGGCCGGCCGACTCCCCTAGAGTCATGGCAACGCGAAGATATTCTCCGAGGGCTCTTCAACCGGACTTCATGGTCCAATGCGCTGGTTTTGACAACGGATAGAGCACTGCCTGTTCGGGAGCGCATACAGCCAACTGTTCCCGTATCCAGTCGAGTTTCTAAAAAAGAAGGCGTTCTTTTTGGCTACGGCAACTACGCAAAGACAGTCATCCTTCCTGCAGTTAAAAAGTTTGTTGATGTGAAATGTATACACGAGATCGATCCTTTACAGATTCCACTTAACGCCAGAGGTCCCTGCAGCTGGGACACATCACCAGTGCCCCGCCCAGATGAGAGGAGCGATATATTTTTTATTGCAGGCTTCCACCACACTCACACGTCCCTCGCCATAGCCGCCCTCCATTGTGGAGCAGTAGCTGTCGTTGAAAAGCCTCTTGCGACCGACCGCTCCCAACTTGCAGCTGTTTTGGACGCCCTTTCAACGACGCAGGGAAAACTGTTCACTTGTTTCCATAAGAGATACTCAGTTTTCAACAAGTACGTGTCTGTGGATATGAGGCTTGCTCCTGGCGATCCTGTCTCATACCACTGCATCGTCCATGAGGTGCCGTTGCCGAGGCAACACTGGTACCGATGGCCGAATTCCAAGAGCAGAATTGTTTCAAATGGCTGCCATTGGATAGATCATTTTTTGTTTCTCAACGGATTTAGTGCAGTCAGATGGACCGACGTTTGCGTTTCATCGGATGGAACCATTAACTGCTCAGCTGGGTTGGAAAACGGTGCTTTCTTTACGATGGTTCTTACTGATACCGGCAGTTCGCGGATCGGTGTCCAAAATTATGTTGAACTACGTGCTCACGGAGTAACTGTAAAAATTGTTAATGATAATAAGTACTTCTGCGAAGATGATAAGGGTGTTTTGCGGCGCAGCAGAGTCAATAGGATGCAATCGTATTCGCGGATGTATCGCGAGATAGCCAGGAAGGTCGCGGCGGGCGATCCAGGTGACTCGCTATACTCGATTCGTGCTTCTACAAGCGCGATCCTGGCATTTGAGGCATGTCTCGAAACTGAGGTGAGCACAGCTGCGATAGCCGCACACTGTGCGGTCCCGGTCTCGGAGGGGGAGTGCTCATGAAGCAGGTTCTGCAGAACGTCGCAAATGGAAGGACCGAGGTCGCCGCGGTTCCGAGCCCAGGAGGGTTGGCCAATTTTCTGGTGATCAAGACCCGGGCTACCATCGTCTCTGCCGGCACCGAGCGCATGCTCGTGGAGTTCGGCAGGGCCGGGTGGTTCGCCAAGGCCCGCCAGCAGCCGGACAAGGTCCGCATGGTGCTGGACAAGGTGAAGACCGACGGGCTGGCCCCGACGCTGCAGGCGGTGCGCTCCAAGCTGGACCAGTCGCTGCCCATGGGCTACTCCAATGTGGGTACGGTTCTCGAGGTGGGGGAGGGCGTGGACGGCTTTGCGGTGGGAGACCGGGTGGTTTCGAACGGCCACCACGCCGAGGTGGTGTGCGTGCCGAAGCACCTCTGCGCCAGGATTCCGGACGGGGTGGGCGACGAGGCGGCGGCGTTCACGGTGCTGGGGGCGATCGCTCTGCAGGGCATCCGGTTGGCGCAGCCCACCCTGGGCGAGGCCGTGGTGGTGACCGGCCTGGGTTTGATCGGGCTGCTGACGGTGCAGCTGCTGAAGGCCCACGGTTGCCGGGTGCTGGGGATCGATCTCGATCCCGCGAAGTGCGAGCTGGCGCGCCGCTTCGGCGCCGAGACGGTGGACCTCTCCAAGGGGGAGGACCCGGTGGTGGTGGCGGCGGCGTTCTCCCGGGGCCGAGGGGTGGACGCGGTGCTGATCACGGCGTCCACGAAGTCAAACGAGCCGGTGCACCAGGCGGCGGTGATGTGCCGCAAGCGCGGCCGCATCGTCTTGGTCGGGGTGGTGGGGCTGGAGCTGTCGCGGGCGGACTTCTACGAGAAAGAAATGACCTTCCAGGTTTCCTGCTCCTACGGGCCGGGCCGTTACGACCCCGAGTACGAGGACAAGGGGCAGGACTACCCGGTGGGATTCGTGCGCTGGACCGAGCAGCGCAACTTCGAGGCGGTGCTGGACATGCTGGCCGACGGGCGCCTGGATGTGGAACCGCTGATTTCCCACCGCTTCCAGCTGGACAAAGCCGCGGAGGCTTACCGGGTGCTTAGCGAGGGAAACCCCCTGGGGATCCTGCTCCAGTACCCGACACCCGCCGAGAAGCCTGAGGCGGATCTTCTCTCCCGCACCGTCCGCCTCACGCCCCCGAGTTCTTCGCCTTTACCGGTCACGGATCACCGTTCACCGATCACCGCAGTCATAGGCTTTATCGGCTCCGGCAACTACGCCACCCAGGTACTGATCCCCGCGTTCAAGGAGACCAAGGCCCGCCTCAAGACCGTGGCCTCCAGCGGCGGCGTGAGCGGTGTCCACGCCGGGAAGAAGTACGGCTTGGAGGAGGCCACCACCGATACGGCCGCGTTGCTGTCCGACCCGGAGGTGAACACGCTGGTGGTGGCAACCCGCCACAACAGCCACGCCCGTTACGTCTGCGAAGGCCTCAAGGCCGGCAAGCACGTCTTCGTCGAAAAGCCCCTGTGCCTTACGCTCGAGGAGTTGGCAGACATAGAGAACGTGTACCGTTCACCGCGGACCGCTGACCGCTCACCGCTCTTGATGGTGGGTTTCAACCGCCGCTTTTCGCCGTTGACCGTTCAGGCGATGCAGTTGCTGGCCGGGGTGCGTGAGCCCAAGAGCTTCGTGCTGACGGTGAATGCCGGGGCGATCCCTTCCGCCCACTGGACCCAGGACCGAGCAGTGGGCGGAGGGCGCATCATCGGCGAGGGTTGCCACTTCATCGACCTGCTGCGCTTCTTCGCCGGCGCCCCGATCGTCGCCGTGAGCGCGGTGGCCAAGGGGGCGTCCTCTGGCATGCCGGATCTGGCGGACACGGTGGGCATCCAGCTCACCTTCGCCGAGGGCTCGTTCGGCACCGTCCACTACCTTGCCAACGGCCACAAGGCGTTGGCCAAAGAGAGGCTGGAGGTGTTTTGCGCCGGACGAGTCCTGCAGCTCGATAACTTCCGGGTCCTGCGCGGGTACGGCTGGCCCGGATTCAAGAAGACGAAGCTGTGGCGGCAGGACAAAGGACAGGCCGGCTGCGCCGCGGCGTTCGTGTCGGCGGTCGCCCGTGGGGAGGCGAGCCCGATCCCCTTCGAAGAACTCGTCGAGGTGACCCGGGCCACCTTCGCCGTGCACCAGGCGCTGGAAACGGGGCAGTCGGTGAGGCTGGGGTGAGGGGGTGGGGCGCTCGGTCTGATCGGGGGCCGGGTTGACGTCCCCCACGCTCTGGGTGCACACCCTGCGGTACCTCCGGCCGGAACAGTGGGTCCACCGGCTGCGCTATGCCCTCGGCGGGCCCCCCGGGTTGGGTGGGGGAGCGGCCCCGGTGGGAGCGGAATTGCAGCCCCGGGTGCCGTTCAACAGCTACCCCTGGCTCTCGGCTGCGGAGGTCGCGGTGGGCCGATTCCGGTTCCTCAACGACGGGGCCGATTACCGGGCGGGAGTCGACTGGGGTGCGCCCGGCAAGGGTCGCCTGTGGCGCTACAACCTGCACTACTTCCAGTACCTTTTTCCTGAGGGGGGACTCGAGGCGCCTGCCGGGCTGCAGTTGATCGAGGATTGGGTGGAGTGCAATCCTCCCGGGACCTCCGATGCGTGGGACCCATTTCCCATCTCGTTGCGGCTGGTGAACTGGATCAAGTTCCTGGGCGCGAACGGCGCTGCGGCGCCTGAAGAGGTTAGCGGGTCGGCCTTCCAGCAGGCCCTGTGGCTGGAACAACGCCTCGAGCGGCACCTGCTGGCCAACCACTTCTTCAAGAACCTGAAAGCCCTGGTGTTCGCCGGGCTGTTCTTCGAGGGGCCGGAGGCTGCCCGGTGGCTGGCCACCGGCGAACGGTTCCTCCAGCGGGAGCTGCCGGAGCAGGTGCTGGGGGACGGTGGGCACTTCGAGCGCAGCCCCATGTACCACTGCATGATCCTGGAGGACTGCCTGGATCTGCTGAACGTGGCTTCGGACCGGGTGGAGCCGGAGTGCCTGCGCTTGGCCGAACTCTTGAGGCCGGCCTGCCGGCGGATGGCGGGGTTCCTGGCGGGCATGCTGCACCCTGACGGGGAGATCGCGCTGTTCAACGACGCGGCGTTCGGGATCGAATTGCCGGCCCCGCAGTTGCTGGAATATGCCGAGGCGGTGCTGGGGGAGACGCCCGCGGGCCTTGGGGAGAACCACTGGGCGTTTCCTCAGTCCGGCTACTACGTGCTGGCCCCTGCGGCGGACGATCGGATGCTGGTGGACTGCGGACCCGTTGGCCCCGACTACCAGCCCGGCCACGCCCACTGCGACACCCTGGCCTACGAGCTCGCCCTGGGGGGAAGGCGAGTCGTGGTGGACACCGGGGTCTACGAGTACCCTCCCGGGGCGATGCGCCACTACGCGCGCAGTACCGCGGCCCACAACACCGTGCGGGTGGACGGCGAGGAACAGTCTGAGATCTGGGCGGCCCACAGGGTAGGCCGGCGGGCGCGGCCCCTGGGGGCCGAGTTGAATTGCGACGGAGATGGGCTTCGGTTCGTCGGCAGCCACGACGGTTACCGGCGCCTCGGCGTCACCCACGAGCGGGAGATCACCTGGGGTTCCGAGTCGGGCTGGACCGTGCACGACCGGCTGACGGGGAAGGGACGGCACCGGGCCGAGAGCTTCGTGCACCTGCACCCGGAGTTCCGGGCCCAGTTGGCTGGCAACGAGGTCGCAGTGGTCGACGGGGCGACGGGAGAAACCATCGCCAAGATCGGTGTTGAGAGTCCCGCTTCGGTCGTGGTGGAGCGGGGTTGGTACTGCCCCGAGTTCGGCATGAAGATCGAGAACGACGTGCTGGTGGTGACGGCCGAGGGTGACCTGCCCCTGGAGCTGGGGTACACCATCCGGCACTGAAAGATGGAGAGCTGCTGTTTGGATGGATTCGTAGGATCGACGGGATTTGGAGAAGCCTTCAAGAATCAGCTGTTCCCCCCTTAATACTGTCCCAGATAGATGGGCTGGCTGAATGCACATTCTCTTCCTCACCGACAACTTCCCGCCGGAAGTCAACGCGCCCGCGAGCCGCACCTTCGAGCACAGTCGCGAGTGGGTGCGGGCCGGCCACGGCGTGACAGTGATCACCTGCGCACCGAACTTCCCCAATGGCCGGGTCTACGACGGGTACCGCAACCGGTTGTGGCAGACCGAAACGATGGACGGCATCCGAGTGATCCGGGTGTGGTCCTATGTCACCGCCAATGAGGGGTTCGCCAAGCGCATCCTCGACTATCTGAGCTACATGGTCGCCGCCGTGCTGGCCTCCCCGTTCGTGCGCAAGCCGGACCTGGTGGTGGCCACCTCGCCACAGTTCTTCACCGCCTGCGCCGGCTGGTTGGTGAGCCGGATGAAGGACATCCCGTTCGTGTTCGAACTGCGGGACATCTGGCCCGAGTCGGTCAAGGCGGTGGGGGCCATGGGCGACTCGGTGGTGATTCGCTTCTTCGAGCGCATCGAGATGGGCCTATACCAGCGCGCGGCGCGGATCGTCTCGGTGACTCACTCGTTCAAGAGCATCCTGGTGAGACGCGGGGTTGAACCAGGGAAGATCGCAGTGGTCACCAACGGGGTGGACATGATCCGCTTCCGGCCGATGGACAAGGATGCCGAACTAATGGCCAGCTACGGACTAGAGGGCAAGTTCGTCGCCGGCTACGTGGGCACCCACGGCATGGCCCACGCCCTGGAGACCCTCCTTGAAGCCGCCGTGCTGCTGCGCGACCGACCCGGCGGGGAGGCGTTCCGGCTCATCCTGCTCGGCCACGGGGCCCGCAAACAGGCCCTGGTGGAGAAGGCCGGGGAGATGGGCCTTTCGAACGTGATCTTTGTCGACTCGGTGCCCAAGGAGGAGGTGGTGCGCTACTGGTCGCTCATGGATCTAGCGGTCATTCACCTGCGAAAGACCGAGCTCTTTACCACCGTCATTCCCTCGAAGCTCTTCGAATGTTTGGGCATGGGCATCCCGGTTCTCCATGGCGTTGCTGGAGAGTCGGCGGCGATCGTGGAGCGGGAAGGGTGTGGCGTGACTTTCGAGCCGGAGAATGCGGGGGAACTGGCGAACCAAATCCTGAGTCTCAAGGGCGACCCGGAGCGGTTGACGCAACTGAGACGGAATGCCCTGGAGGCAGCGACCCGTTACGACCGCGCTGATCTAGCCTGCAGGATGTTCGGAGTTCTAGAAGGTGCCGTGAGGGATCGGAATTTCTCGGGGCTTGAAGTGCGGTAGAGGTCATTGCGATGGACGGGAGGCTCGCGTTTGGGGAGAGCTCCGGGGTCCGGGTATGGGTACTGCAACATCAAGGGCCTACGCACGGCTTCAAACCTGTGCGGGTGAGCTTGTGTTGCGCCAATATGGAATAAATTTACCCATATGGTCGCTTTTCCTTCCCACCAAGAGGCGGGTTGCCAGGTTGGGTGGAAACCGTTTTCTCTCTTCCCCGCCCCCCTTGGGGTGAGCGGACGACCCGTTGGAGGTTGTGGAACGCTTCCGGTGGCGGATGGATCGAATCTTGCTTTATGGAGGCCTGGCGCGGAGGGGACACTACCTTCGGGGGGTGGGCGGCGGCGGGGACCATGGGCCGAAGGTGTGGGAAATGGGGCAGCGTCGGGAGTGCGACGACTCACAACCATGGGCGAGGTTCCCTGTTGAGCCGCAGCAGCTGACGGTCGATCTGTCCCGCTATGGATGACGCGCTACAAACGGCAGGGGTCGCAGATGGATACAGCAAAAACTCCAATCGACCTCCGGTGGCTGAAGACTCGTCCAGGGTGGATGGTGGGCGCCGTCTACATGCTGTTGGTCGCGGTTCTCTATCATCAGGCCTTTTCCCACATGGTGGCCCGATGGGGCATGGAGGACTACAGCTACGCCTACTTCATCCCCTTCATGACCCTATACATCCTCTGGGAGAAGCGGGCGGTGTTGGCAAAGACCCCCACCGCGCCCTCATGGTGGGGGCTCGGTGCTCTCCTCCTCGGCTTGGGGTTCTACTGGCTGGGCGAGCTCGGGGGCGAGTATTTCACCCTGTATCTCTCGTTCTGGTGGGTGCTCGTGGGGCTCCTGTGGCTGCATCTGGGCTGGCCGAAGCTGCGGGCCATGGCGTTCCCCGTGCTCCTGGTGCTGACCATGTTCCCGCTGCCGAACTTCCTGCACACCAAGGTGACCCTGGGCCTGAAGTTGCTGGCTTCGAAGCTCGGCGTGGCGATGCTGCAGGCCTACGGCATGTCCGCCTACCGGGAGGGGAACGTGATCGACCTGGGGTTTACCCAACTTCAGGTGGTCGATGCGTGCAGCGGGCTCCGCTACGTGTTTCCGCTGATCGTGCTGGGCCTGCTTCTCGCGTATTTCATGCGGGGCCCGCTGTGGAAGAAGGCCATCCTGGTCTTCTCCACGGTGCCCATCGCGGTGGTGACCAATGGGTTTCGGGTGGCGCTGACCGGGGTGCTCTCCGAGCGGTGGGGCGTCGCGGCGACCGAGGGTTTCTTCCACGACTTCACCGGCTGGTTCGTGTTCATGGCCTCCCTGGCGATTCTTCTCCCGGAGATGGCACTGCTGCGGGCTGTGGGAGGCCGTGCGGGTCGGCCTGCGGAGGCCGGGCCGCGGGGCACAGCCGCAACCGCAGCGCCCGCCGGACACTGGCGGGCGACGTCCCACGCCGTGGTTGCCCTTCTGCTGCTAGGCACGACCCTGGCGCTGGCCCACGGCGTGGAGTTCCGGGAGCGGATCCCGATCAGGGCCCCCTTGGCGGGATTCCCGCGCCAACTGGGGGAGTGGACAGGGAAGGGATCGTCGATGGAGCAGCGCTTCATCGACACACTCGATCTGTCGGACTACGCCCTCATCGATTATCGCGATCCGGCGGGGGGGGGCGTGAACTTCTACGTGGCCTACTATGAAAGCCAGCGCAAAGGCGAGTCGATCCACTCCCCGGAAACCTGCCTGCCCGGTGGCGGCTGGATCTTCACGGAGGCCGGTTCGGCCGAGATCGCGATGCCTGGGTACAGGGGGGGATCCATCAGTGTCAACCGCGCGCTCATGGAGAAGCTCGGTTCCCGCCAGGTCTCCTATTTCTGGTTTCCCCAGAGGGGGCGGGTTCTGCGCAATGCCTACCAGCTGAAGCTCTACACGTTCTGGGATGCCCTGACCCGGCAGCGCACCGACGGTGCCCTGGTCCGGGTGATTACCCCGGTCTACCCTGCGGAGGCCACGCCGGACGCTGAGGCTCGCCTCCAATCCTTCGTCCGCGCCCTGGTGCCGGTGCTGGATCAGTACCTGCCGGGGAAGGAGGGGTAGACCGTGCGGCGATACAGAATCGCATCGCGATGGGGGAGTCTGAACCCTGATGCCGGAAACCGAAGAGCCGGGATGCGATGCTCTATCTGACCACCTTTCTGTTCGCGCTGTTCGTGACCATGGCGTTGACGCCGCTGCTGCGGACGGCGGCCTTGCGGTTGGGTGTGGTGGACGTGCCGGCGCCGCGCAAGGTGCACCAGTTGCCCATGCCCAGGGCGGGGGGGGTTGCCTTGGTGCCAGGAGTGCTGTTCCCCGTGGCCCTGTGGGCGCCCCCGGGGCCCCCGCTGCAGGGCCTTCTTCTCGGGGCCGGCGTGATGGCGCTGTTTGGGTTGGCGGACGACGTGTACGAGCTCGGCTACAAGGCGAAGTTCGCGGGGCAGTTCCTGGCGGCCGGGGTGGTCGTGCTGTACGGAGGCGTCCAGATCCGGTCCCTGGGGATGCTGCTGCCGGACGGCTTGTTCCTCCCCGGGTGGTTGGCCATACCGCTGACCCTGGTGGTGATCGTGGGGGCGACCAACGCGGTCAACTTCTCGGACGGTCTCGACGGCCTCGCCGGCGGTATCTGCTTTCTCGCCTTCTCCTGCATCGGATACCTGGCCTACCGAGGAGAGAACGGTTTCGTGGCCGTGGCCGCGGCGGCGGCGGTGGGGGGGATCTTCGGGTTTCTGCGCTTCAACACCTACCCGGCGTTGCTCTTCATGGGCGACACGGGGAGCCAGTTCCTGGGCTTTCTCGTGATCACCCTAGCCCTGGTGCTCACCCAGGGGAACACGCCCCTGAGCCCGGCGCTGCCGCTGTTGATCGCGGGTCTGCCCGTACTCGACACCCTGGCGGTGATGGGCACCCGCATCGCCAAGGGCGGGTCTCCTTTCGTGGCGGACCGGAACCATTTCCACCACCGCCTCATCCGGGTCGGTTTCTTCCACGCCGACGCGGTGCGGATCATCTACGTGGCACAAGCGGCCCTGGTGACCGCTGCGTACCTGCTGCGGTTCCACTCGGACTGGTTGATCCTGTGCGTTTACCTGGGGTTCGCGTTTCTGGCCCTGCTCTTCTTCTTCGTGATCGAGCGCAGTGGCTGGAGGTTTCAGGAGTACGCAGGTTGGCTCATGGCGCTGAAAGTGCGCGTCCGACGCCTGCGCGAGCGCGGGATCCTGGTGAAGGCGGCGTTCCGAGGGGTCTGGGCGGGCCTGCCGACCCTCTTTGTCTTTTCCTGCGTCCTGCCATCGAGCATCCCCCGGAGCTTTGGACTCTTCGCGGCAGCCGTGCTGGTGCTGGTGCTGACAGCCTGGTTCCTGCGCGACGCGTGGCGCGCGAACGCCGTGCGACTGGCCGTATACCTCATGGCCCCGTTCGCGGTCTACCTTGGCGATACGGGGGCCGGTGGCTGGGCGGGGCAGGAATTGATGGCCCTCCACAACGCCGCGTTCGGAGTCCTTGTGGTCCTCATCCTTCTCGTCGTCAAGTTCTCTCGGCGCCAGACCTTCCAGAGCACTCCGTTGGACATGCTGATCCTGTTCCTGGCCCTGGTCGTGCCGAACCTCTTGGACGGGCCGCAGCGCATGGGTCTGGTGGCAGCCAAGATGATTGTTCTCTTCTTCGGCTATGAGGTACTGATGTCTGAGTCGCGGGGTGAACTCAAATGGGTGGGGTCCAGCACCGTCATGGCGCTGGCCATTACCGTACTGAGGGGGGCGCTGGGACAGTGAGGAACGGCAGGAGTGGAACGCCGCGGGAGGGGGGAGCAGAGTCCGGCAGCGGGACTGGAGGTTTCGCCGGCTCTGCCCGGATCGGGTCCTCGCCGCAGGCGGTGCAGCGATGGTTGCGAAGATGGCACGGGTGTTCATGGGGTGCCTGGGAGGTCGGATGACGAGAAAATGTCGTACGAGGCCGTGGCCGATTTGGTTCCTGGTGGCTGCCCTGCTGTTGGGCGGGTGTAGCGGCCCAGCCGAAAAGCGCGCGAAGTACTTCGACAAGGGCATGGCCCTCTACGAACAGGGGGAGCATGTCAAGGCCGCCTTGGAGTTCAAGAACGCCTTGCAGGTAGACCCCGAGTTCGCCAGGGGCTACCTCATGCTGGGAAAGGCTCAGCTGGCTCAAAGAGATATCCGGCAGGCCTATGGGGCGTTCTTAAAGGCGGTGGAACTGGACCCGGGCCAACTCGATGCCCAGGTGGCGTTGGGCCAGATCTTCCTGGGTTCTGGCAAGGTGAAGGAAGCCCGGGAGAAGGCCGACCATGTGCTCGCCGCGGACCCCGCGCACGAGGATGCGCTCCTCCTCAAGGCAT
>JARGFW010000379.1 GCA_029211085.1 Deferrisomatales bacterium
TGAACGACTCCATCCTCTCGTACCACAGCGCCACGCTGCCGTTTGCCACTCCGGCAGGCGGCTCGCTCATCCATACCCACAGCACCCAGGACGCTATCGCCTATCGCGCGCACCCGGACTGGGAGGCGCGATTCCACGACATCGGCGACGCGAACAACCCCTGCGGCGAGTGGGTGTGGAAGGCCTTCTACGACTACTCGCGATTCGAGGACGCCGCAGCTGCGTGCGGCACGGACGACGAGTGCGTGTATCGCGTCGCGTTCACCTCCGGGGCCCCGGGTATCGCGGGTCGTGGCTACCTGAACGGGTGGTCCGAAAACGCGCACTTCCCCACGGTCTACGGCATCCCCCTGGTCGAGGGGTTCCAGTCGAAGAATGCGTTCTTCGGTGTGTCCACGGCCTTCCTGCTCGACCAGCAGCAGGGCATGCTCGACGACTTCCAGAAGTTCGAACTGCGACGGCAGGCCCTTGTCGCCGGCCACTCGGCCATCGAGCTGCAGGCCGGTCCCAAGAACTACGCTTGTGCAGGCAACTTCCGGTTCCGCAACCCGCAGTCGAAGTACTATGTCGCGCCCGGGGACTCTGCGGCCGCGACCAAGCTCGCCGCGCTCGATCAGAACCTCAGCGCGGTGCGCGTGCTTCTCCCAGAAGAAAGCCGGGTACTTGATCAACCCCAGCACCGGCGACCGCTGGGCATTCCCCCAAGCCAAGACCTTTTCGAACGAGTGGGAATACCACCGGGCCATGCACGACCGCCAGCGGCCGCTCAACGGATACGCCGGTCAGCCGCTGCCAGCCGCAGAGCGTCGCGCCGTCGACGAGCGCACCCAGACCCTGCTCGACCTGATCGAGCGCTACACAATGCTCACCTCCCTGGTGGGGTACGGCGAGCAGGAGTTCCCGGTCGTGCCCGGGTACCGCAATCCCATCAACGACGCGCTCAAGCGCGTGGTCAACCCGGTCGTCTCCCCGAACACCGACAGGTTCGTGGTGGACCCCCTGATCCGCCGGATGGCGGTGTCCTCGATCCGCGGAGACTTGATCACCCCGCAAACTGCGAGATCGCTCGAGAGCGTCGGCAGCGTCGTGACCAACCAGTTGGTCGTTCCCTTCCGGCTCAAGACCGCGGTGCCGTCGAGCTCAACGCCCGCAACGCGTCCAGTAACCGAAGAGGTCGACACCAAGCTGGTGGGGACGGAGCGCGACTACGGCAAAGCCGTGCAAGTAGAGCGGGCGGCCGTCGGGTTTGCCTCCCGGTGTCCGAACCCGGCACCGGAGACCTCGGAAGAATCCATCGCAATGTACGATCTGGCGCGCGCGGCCCAAGAGGTACAAGAGCAGATCGTCAGCTTGCTCATCGATGAATACAAGCGAGGAGCGAACGGCTGCCTGTCGGAGAACAACTTCAACTGCGACTGGTCCCCGGCGCTCTTCGCCAAGAGGTTCAAGGGCCAGTTCACCACCGAACGGGAGGCCGCGTTCCAGCACTGCGTGTCGATGACGGCGGGCAACACGCTCGACAACCCCGACCCGCTGTTCCGCGTGCCCACGCAGAGCCGGAACATGGCCGGGCTGCCAGGGCACTTCGTCACGGTGCAGGAGAACCTCGCCAAGGAGCTGGAGGGGCTTCCTTACGTGTTGCACAACGGAAAGGGGAGCGTGGGCGAGAAGGTCGCGGGCGGCAAAGAGCTCGGCGATGCCTCGTGGTTCGGCGCGAGCTGGAACTACGACACCGGCTGGTCGATCAGGCCCGAATTTGGCGGCTCGACCAGCGGGACGGCCAAGGCTTGCGAGTTCGTCGGCAACGTGAACGCGACCTTCGATGCAGGCATCTCCATCGTCGGCAAGCGTATCCCCGTCGTGTCCATCACCGGCACCGGAGACGCCGCGGGCAGCGGCGGCATCCTCAACACGGAGCTGGAGTTCATCAACCAGACGTTCCATCCGGGCGCTGGACGAGAACGCATCCACCAGGTCGAGGACGGCAGGAAGGAAACGTCGCACGCCTCGGCGACGGTCGTGGTGGTGGCGGTTCCCGTCACGTTCGAGGCCTGGGGCGAGCTGGACTTCGGCTACGACATCGGCGCCGAGATGACGAGCAGGAGCGCTTGCGCGGGCGCCGACTCGTCACCCGATCTTGCTGCGAAGTTCCGGCTCGAGCCCTTCGCGAAGGTCTCGGCCGTGGGCGCTGCCTCGGTGGGTGTCAGCGGGGCAAAGGCGGGCGTGCGCGGGAGGGTCACGCTGCTGGACGCGAGGCTGCCCATCGACGCCTCGCTCGAGGTCAGGGCGGACCCCAACCTCCCGACGAGCATCAAGGTCTACCAGACGACGTCGGCGGCGTTGAACTACGAGAGCATGTCGGGTTCGATCTCAGCGTACGCGGAGGTCGGCTGGGGTCCGGCGTCCTACGAGGCGGAGAAGGAGATCTACTCCTGGCACCAGAAGGGCGATGGCGTGCAGCTCTGGGAGCCCAGCAGCGAAGTCGCGCATCTGGAGGCGTTCAACAAAGGGCTTTGGACCAGCTGGATCGACCTCAACCGCGACTGACCTGCAAAGACGCAACGGGTTCAGTCCCGACAGCACCTGAAGCCCAGGCCGTCCCACCTGTCCTTCCGTTCTGAAGACGATGCGGCTCGGCACCGAACCGACGTCCCCGCTGAAGCGACCGCTCCGCCCCGCAGGTTACACTCGTCATCAGCGCCTGCAGACGTCGCGCACGCATCCTCCCATTCCCAAACGTTGCCGCAGAGGTCGTAGACCTCTGCGAAACCGGCGGTGCTCGACGCACAGCTCGTGAAAGTCTCGACGGCAACAACCGATTCTCCGTCCTCTCCGTTGCATGCCGTTGAATCGTACTGGTCACCGTAA
>JARGFW010000077.1 GCA_029211085.1 Deferrisomatales bacterium
ACGCATTCGAGCAACTCTGGGCGGTCCAAAGTGGTTTTTCAGCAGCCTGCTAGGGCCCCACGGTTGTCCGCACTGGAAGCCAACCCACACGATCCGCGGTGACGGGGGGAAGGGACCACCGTCAAGGTGCTGCTCCCCGGGGTGAAAGGGGGCGCCACCCTCCCCGAGACGCGCCCCCGAGACCTCCCTGGTGCTCCTGGACATGACCATGCCACCCATGGGGGGCGAGGAGGGGTTTCGGGAGATCCGCCGCATCCGCGAAGACGCCCGGGTCATCCTCTCCGGCGGCTACGAGGAGCAGGACGCCACCAACCGCTTCGCCGGCAAGAGATTGGCCGGGTTCATCCAGAAGCCTTGCCGGGCCAACGCCCTGGTGGCCAAGGCTCGGGAAGCCCTCGCCCCCCGATGATCGGAAACGCGGCGTTCCACAAGGAGGGCCGCGCGCTCCGCCCCCCGTCAACGCCCACACCCTCGTTTGTCCAGGCGAACCGGGGGGCGTATGATCCGTTACCGATCCTCCACCCGAAACCCGCGGACCCCCGATGGAAGCCACCGCCACCGCAACCACTCTGCAACAGGCGCGCCAGATGGTCTGGAACCTGCTGTTGCTGGCCGTCGGCAGCGCGTTGTGCGCGCTGGCGCTGAACGGAATCCTGCTGCCCCACCGCTTCGCCAGCCCCGGCGTCACCGGGGTTGCCCTGTTGATCCACTACCAGCTGCCCAGCCTGCCGGTGTCCGCACTGTACCTGGTGCTCAACGTCCCCCTGTTCGCCCTGGGCTGGTTCCACGTGGGTCGCCGGTTCCTGCTCTACAGCCTGGCCGGGGCCATCCTGTTCAGCGTGGCCGTCGCTATCGTACAGTTTCCGATCCAGGTGGAAGACAAGATCCTCGCCGCCCTGCTCGCCGGGGTGCTCACCGGAACCGGAGCGGGGATCATCCTGCGCTCCCAGGGCTCCGCCGGCGGCACCGACATCCTGGCGGTGATGCTGTTCCGGCGGTTCTCGATCCGTCTCGGCACCACCAGCCTGGCGTTCAATGTGCTGGTGCTGGCCGCGGCGCTGCTGCTGTTCGACGTGCAGACCGTGCTGTACACGGTGATCTTCATCTACGTCAGTGCCCAGATGGTGGACCTGGTGGTCACCGGGCTCAGCAAGCGCAAGGCGGTTACCATCGTGTCGCGCCGCTGGAAGGAGATCGAACGGGCGATCATCGATGAGATCAAGCGCGGGGTGACCGTGATGGAAGGCGCCGGGGGCTACTCGGGCGAGCCGGAGAAGATCCTCTACACCGTGATCACCTTCCGCGAGCTGTCGCGCCTCAAGCACCTCATCCGCGAGCTGGATCCGGCCGCGTTCGTCGTCGTCACCGATACCCTGGAAGTCATCGGCCAGCGCATCGGCAACCAACCCCACTGGTAGGGGACGGCGACCCCATGAGCCCACCGACGGACTGCGAAGGGACAGGCACGGCTATCCCGGCGTCCAACCCGGCTCCCTTCCACTGCCCGCCACGGCAGCAACTCGCCGCCGAGCTGTAGACGGATGAACTCCAAACGCCCCCGCCCGAGATTGCGATGGTCCTGAACGCGTGGAGGATGCAGCGCCTGATCCGGACGGCTCGTGCATCGAGTCACTGGCCGCCCGAGAAGATCCGACTGGCCCAGGCAGATCAACTCCGCCGGTTGCTGCGGCACGCGTACGACCACGTCCCCCTGTACCGCCGCCTCTACGACGAGGCCGGTTTTCGCCCCGAGATGTTCCGTTCCCTGGAAGACTTGCAGCGGGTCCCCCGGTTGACGAAGCAACGACTCAAGCGGGCCGGGCCGGAAGAGGCCCTCGCGGGGGGCACGCCTCCCTCGGCGTGCCGGTTGATCAAGACCAGTGGATCGACCGGGGCACCCCTGCACCTCTACCTCGACCCATCGGACAACGCCTGGCAGCGAGCGGTTGCCTGGCGGATCCTCTTCGAACATGGGTTCCGGTACACCGACCGCACGCTCGAAATCCGCATGACGCCAGGAGAGAGTTTCTCTGTTCAGAAACTCGGCGTGGCCCCGAAGGACTGGGTATCGATCCTGGATGCCCCCGAATCCTGGGCGCGGTGCCTCGCCCGCCGCAAACACCAGGTGGTCGTCGCCTGCGCCAGCACACTGCACGCGTTGGCCGAGGCTGTGGAAACCCAGGGCCTGGAGATCCGCCCGCCACGCATCGTCGTGTCCGACAGCGAGGTGCTCACGGCGGCGACCAGCCGATGGGTGGAACGTGCGTTGGGGACCGTTCCCGTGGACGTGTTCGGGCTCGCCGAGGTCTCGAACTTCGCCTGGCAGTGTGAAGAGCGCCAGGGCTTTCACATCAGTGCCGACAGCCACATCGTGGAGGTGGCCGCCCCCCCGGGCGACCTCGGGGAGGTCGTGGTGACCGCACTGGGGATGTGGGGGATGCCGATCATCCGGTACGAGACCGGGGACCTGGCGCAACAGGTGCCGGGACCGTGCCGCTGCGGCCGCACCCTGCCGCTGCTCACCCAGCTGTCCGGGCGGGTAACGGACGCCGTGGCCCTCCCAGACGGAAGCCGGTTGTACTGGCCGTACTTCCACGAGATCCTCGGTGCCCATCGGGACCTCGAGCAGTGGCAGGTGGTCCAGGAACGGGCCGGCCGGGCGCGCGTCCACCTGGTCCTGCGGGGCGACCAGGGAGACCTCGTGGATCGTATCCGAGGGGAGTTGCAGGCCGGCCTTCCGGCAGGGTTCGGCCTCGACGTCGCCCGCTGCCATGGGATCCGGAAAGAACCTTCCGGCAAGACCAGGGTGATCGTCTCGCACTGCACCGACGCCCCGGCCGCGCCGTGAGCTCCATCGTGCTGCTCGGCGCCTGGCGACCGCCCGCGCTCGCGGTCGCCCGGAGCTGTCACCGGCAGGGCGTCCCCGTCTACCTGCTCGAGGTCGGCGCCCGCAGATGCCGCTGGCGACTGTACAGTTCCGCCCTGGCCGGTGGAGCCGCCCTACAGGGCGAGGATATCGGGACCCCCCGAGGCGTCGAGACGGTCCGCGCCTACGCGGACGCCGTGGGGGCGGAGGCGCTGGTGGCCATGGACGACACCCGCCTGGTGTGGCTGGCGCAGAACCGGGGTGCCCTCGGTGCCCGTTGCCGGCTGCTGGCACCGCCCGCCGAAACCCTGGATCTCGTGAGCTCGAAGTGCAACCAGATCGCAGCCGCTCGGGAGGTCGGGTTCGACGTGCTGCCCACGGTCTACCTGCCGGCGGCGTCCGGCCAGCAGATTCCCGAGATGCAGTATCCCCTCGTACTCCGCCCCGACCGCAAGACCGGCCCGCGGTCGCCGTTCAAGGTGAGGCTGTTGCACAGCCCGGCCGAACTGGCCGCGTTCGTCGCCGCCTGGGACGGAACCGGCGCGCCCCTGATCGCCCAGCCGTTCCGGAGCCTGCCGAACCTGGTGGTCCACGGCGCGCGAGGGGAAAGCGGCGACATCCTGGCCCTGCAGGCGTTTCTGGCGCCGCGGAAGTTCGAGGGGATCACCCTGACGCTCCAGGCCGTCGGGTTCCCACCGAACGTCGAGCGGCGGTGCCGCGATTTCGTGGACGCCATGGGCATCACCGGCTGTTTCCACTTCGAGTTTCTGGTTTCACCCGAGGGGGACCGGGTGTGGTTCCTGGAGATCAACGCGAGGCTCGGCGGCACCACGGACAAGGTCACCCGGCTGGGGTTCGACGAGACCGCCTACCTGCTGGGCGCCTACGGAATCAGCCCCCCGCCCCGGGGGCGATCGCCTCTGTCCACCGGGCTGGCCGGCGACCGGCGGGCCCTGGTCAAACATCTGGTCCGAGCACTGTGCGGGAGCCTCACGCCCCTGGACCATCCGCCCGGATCACGGCTACACAGCGCGGCGCTTTCGTTCCGGGACCTCTGGACGGTCGCGGACTCGGTGCTCGATCGGCGCGACCTGCGTGGTTCCCTCTGGTGGTCCCCTAGGGGCGCGGCCGGACCATGAGCCATCCGCACCGCAGGCAACCGTGGTGGCAGGGCCTGTTCCAGGGCGCCGCGTCAGCCCGGGTGTTCCCGTACTATCTGGCGGTCGCCCACGCCATCCTGCCGGTGGCGATCTTCCGGGGGCCCACCCGTCCCAGCGGCCGGCCGGGCTCGATCGCGGTCGCGGGGAAGGACCCCTGGGCCCGCTACCTGCCTGAGCGTGTCTTCCTCGAGCCACCGCGGCGCGAGGTGGTGGGGAGCCTGCCCGTCTGGTCGCTGGCCCGGGAACTGCGACGGCTGCAGTCCTCGGTGGACCTGGTGGTGGCCCGGGTCGACACGCTCTCGGCCCGTCGGGGCTTCGGCTCGGAGTTCCTGCATGTGCCCGAATGGGTGGGAACCTGGCTCCCGGTCCCCCAGGGCACGGAACCCCTGGCGCGGGCGCCGAATAGCCTCCGAGACGACCTGCGGGTCGTCCGGAACAGCCGCCTGCAACCCCGCCTGTCGCGGCAGGAAGCCGGGTTCGAGGAGTTCTACCGGCACATGTACCTCCCCTTCATCCGCAACCGCCACGGCGAGTTCTCCCATCCCCACGGCTACCACTCCCTCCGGCGTGCCTTCCGACAGGGGGGGATCCTCTGGGCCGAACGCGACGGGCAAAAGATCGCCGGCGCTCTCTTCGAAACCGGCCGGGACGTCCTCCACTTCCGGGCCCTGGGAACGGCTGGCGGGGATCCGGCGCTGATGAAGCGCGGTGGCCTCGCGGCGCTCTATGGGTTCATGGTGGACCACGCGCGAGCCCAGGGCTGCACCCGGGTGGAGCTCGGCACCAGCCGCGCCCTGCTGCAGGACGGCGTGCTGCGCTACAAGAGGAAATGGGGCGCTGTTCTCGCCGACCGTGCCGAAACCCGCTTCGAACTGCTGCTGGGGTGGAATCGCCTGGATGGCGCCGCCCTCGATGCCTGCGCAAGCACCTCACCCATCTTCCGCGGATCGACGGGCCTGGCGGCGGTCCAGATACTGGACACCCATCGGCCGGCGACCTCGGCAGACGCAGAGGCGGCCCACCGGGCGGTGTGGATCCCCGGTCTGCGCCGCCTGTGCCTGGTCAGCACCGCTGGCTGGCAGCCGGACGCGACGGCTCCGCCGGACACCGTCCTCGCGAACCCGAGGCAGGCGCAGCCGCTGTTGCTCGGGAGCCGTGTGCCGGAGGGGTGAAGATCGACCGGGTGCCGACTGCTTCCGGGCGTGCTCCCCCCAGCGCTCGGTGGTCCCTCCCGGTCCCCGTGATCATCCACACGATTGCAGCAGCGCTCGTTCGGCGGCTGCCAGGGCCCCCTCCAGGTATCCCCCATGCTGTCCGGCGGTTTCGGTTCCGGCAAAGCGTACCGCCCCATTCCAGAAATCGGGTCGGCCGGCCGGCGGATGATAGCCCGGGTGTTCGTGACCCGGAGTCTGGTCCCGAGGGGTTGCCGTATAGATTTCCCGGGCCCAATCCCGGTAGAACCAGGTGACGGGGGACCGGGCCGGCTCGCCAAACAACTGGCCCAGCTGAACCAGGATCGCCGCCACCAGCTGGTCTGGATCTCCCCGCCCTGGCGCCGGAATACCCACGAACCCCACCAGGCCGTAGGGTCCGCCCTCAGCATTGGACCCGTCATGGATCTCGGCCATCGGCCCGCACTGGCTGAACGCCTGCCCGGACAGGCCCTGCCGCCTCCAGAACGGTGCATCGTAGAGAGCACAGAACTTTGCCTGACCTGCCATCCAGGTAGCGATTTCCGGCATACCCTGGGAAAGCTCTGGAGGCAGCGCCGGAGTAAACGCAATGGTCACAGCGGCCAGGCGCGGCGGCAGAGCCAAGATCACGCGCCGGGTTTCGTAACAAGCCCCAGGGACCCCTTCCCGCTCGACGACAACCACGCGGGCCCCGCCGGAACTCTGCTCGATCCGGCAAACCGGTTGGTTCCGGCGGATCGTTGCCGCCGGAATTCTCTTCTCCAAGGCTTCGACCAGGGCCAGCATCCCGCCTCGCAAACGCCAGGAGGGGGGATCCATGGGAAATCCGCGCGTCTCCCGAACCGCGCCGCCGGGAAGCTGATGACGCGCGCGACCGGTTGCGTACTGGGGACGGGCCGCCAACCCCAACTGGCGGGTCAGGTTGGCGATTCGGGGTTGAACATCCGGCCAGAACCAGGAGGGGCCAAGGTCGGGGAAGAACCCCTGATATTGGGGACAGTAGATGCGCCCTCCGAGGCGTTCCCGGGCCTCTAGAACTACAAACGATGCACCCAGTTCCGCCAGCCGAGAGGCCGCATACAAGCCGCTCAGCCCCGCTCCGACGATCACCGTCCCGACGGTTTCCGTCCTCGTCAAGACGGACCCGCCGGGCCCGGGGCGGCGGTCGCCCCGGGCGGGTGCGGCTTGGGTGAGGAAACCGGCGCCCGTCCCACCGGACACGAAGCCTGGCACTCCCAGCAGGTGTAGTAGATCCCGGTCATGAAGTTCTGCCACAGGTCGAGGGCCTGCTGGCTGCCGAGCAGCGCCTGCCGCTGCGGGGCAGGCGCTTCGGCCAGCGCCCCCAGGAACTGTCGCCAGGAACGAAAGCCTCCGGCGAACACCCGGTCGCCGCACTTTTTCTTGTCCAATCGGCCGTCACCGGTCAGGGCACCCGCCGGGCACTCCGCCACACAAGCTCCGCAGCCTGTGCAGGGGTTCTCGGCCAGGGGTGCAGTGGTCTCGACCTCCGCGTCCACCACCAGCCCCCCCAGTCGCACCGCCGTGCCGTGGGCAGCTGTCACCAGGAGGCCACAGTCCCCCCGGCCGCCCAGCCCTGCCTGCACCCCGGCCTCCCGCCAATCCACCGCGCCCCGCATGCCGTTTCGCGGCGGCGCCATGTCCATCGGCAGGAACGCCGGCACCGCCACCGCCCGGTGCCCGGCCCGTTCCAGCCAGCGCACCAGGGCGTGGGCCGCCCCGGACACCACGTCGTAGGTGTACCGGGTGTCGAACTGGGCCACCTGGACGTTGTCCGAGTCGAGCGCCGCGCGGCCGTGGGGCGCGCCCAGCACCACCACGTGGCGGGCTCCGGGCAGGATCCGTTCGATCTCCTCCCGGTTCCTCGGTAGGGCCGTCACCGGTGTCGCGCCGAGCAGGGGTGCGCCCGCCCGTTCGGCAGTGGTGGCCAGCTCAGCAATGGGTATCATGCTTCATCTCCCTTTCTTCGACGGGAACCCGTCCAGCCCCACCTTCCCCCGGGCGCCAACCTGCAAAGCGGCCGGTGCAGCCGTCCTGACCGTCCGAAGTTCAACCCGTGTTCCTGAGCCCCTGGGCGATACCGTTCAGGGTCGAACTGATCGCCTGGTCGAGGCGTTCGCCCTGGGGATCTCCCTCCGGAAGGCTGCGTTTGCGTCCAAGCAGACTCAACTGCAGCAGCGACAAGGGATCCAGGTAGGGGTCGCGGTGGACCAGCGCGGTCTGCAGCAGGGGTTGGTCTGCCAGCAGATACTCGGATCGGCGGATGCTCAGCACCGCCTCCACCGTGCGGCGGTACTCGGCTGCGAGCTCGTGCAACAGATCGAGGGATTCCCCGTGGAGCCGGCGCACGTACAGCGCGGCGATGTCCAGATCGACCTTCGCGCACACCATCTCGATCTTGCTCAGCAGGTCGTCGAAGAACGGCCACCGCTCCGCCATGCGGCGCAGCATGTCGAGGCCACCCGGCGCGGCGCAGATCGGGGAAAGGGCCGTTCCCACCCCCAGCCAGGAGGAGAGGTGCAGGCGGATCTGGGACCACCCGAACACCCACGGAATCGCCCGCAGGGTCGCCATCGACTCGGTTCCTTTCTGGCGGTATGCGGGGCGCGAGCCGAAGTGAACGTGGGCGAGCTCCCGGACCGGGGTGGCGTGAAGGAACAGCTGGAAGAGGTCCTCCGCCTCGTGGACCATCTGCCGATACACGGGCAACGCCATCTCCGCGAGTCGGTCCATGGTGTTGCGGAACATGGCCTCCTCCGCAGGGGCGAGATCCTGCCGGCCGGCGGCAAGGGAGGTTCGCAGGGTGCCCGCGACCATGACTTCCAGACTCTCCTCCGCGATCGCCGGGAGCCCGAACTTCTGGGAGATGACCTCCCCCTGTTCGGTCACCTTGATCCGGCCCTGCACGGTGGCCGGGGGAAGGGCCTGGAGGGCCCGCTGCACCGGGGATCCGCCGCCACGCCCCACGGTGCCGCCCCGCCCGTGGAACAGGGTGAGGGAGACTCCCGCTGCGGCGCAGACGCGAGCCAATTCCTCCTGACACCGGTACAGGGACCACGAGGCGGGCAGCAGGCCCACGTCCTTGGCCGAGTCGGAGTAGCCGATCATGACCTCCTGCACCATCCCCCGCGCCTGCAACTGGCGCCGGTAGACCGGGTCGCCGAACAGGGACCGCATCACCTCCGGGGCCCGCTCCAGGTCGGCTCCGGTTTCGAACAGGGGCACCACGTCCAGATCGGATCGAGGTGGCGCAGCGGCGAGATCCACCAGGCCCGCCTCCCGCGCCAGGACCAGCACCCGCAGGAGATCCTCCGGGCAGGAAGCCATGGACAGGATGTAGGTGGAAGCCGCCCCGGGAGCGACCACATCCTGAATCCAGCGTATCGACCGGAACACCTCGATGACCTGGCTGGCCTCCCCTTCGAGGTGTAGTTGCGTGCCCACCAGGGGCCGCCGTCCGCAGAGCTCGGTTTGCAGCTGGTCGCGATCGAACGGCGACAAACCGAGAATCTCCGTGATGGATCCGAAGGCCCGGGCGAGGACGCGGGAATCTTCCCGCACATCGAGGGCGTAGCCGTGGAACCCGAAGGCCTCGACCTGGGCGAGCAGGGGTTCAAGGTGGGTGTGCGGCGCGACCACGGCGCCGACCTCCACCAGGGCCTCCCGCACCAGCTCCAGGTCGCGGGTGAAGGCAGCGGCATCTGGGTACCCCTCCGTCCGGACCGGCGGGAGACCCGCCCGGAAGCGCTGTGCGGTTGCCTCCAGCCGGGCTTCGATGAAGGCGAGCTTCAGTCGCAACGGCTCGTCGGCGTTGCGGTCCCGGTTGGCTTCCCAGACGGCGGGCAACGCCTCCCGGTCCTGGGCCAGGGACTCCGCAAGGGCCCGGGGGGTGTTCTTGACACGCTCGGACAGGGCGAGTGCGCCGAGGAGGTGGCGAACGCCCCTCTGATACGCCCCGAGCATCGCGGCGGCCGCGTTGCCGACGGCCTCCCGGGTGACCTCCGGGGTGACGTACGGGTTCCCGTCCCGATCGCCCCCCACCCAGCTGCCTACGCGGAGGGGGAAACACGGCGCCAGCTCCCGGCCGTAGGTAGCGGCGAAAGACCTGTGCAAGCGGGCCATCAACCCGACACTGGCCGGAAGAAAGCGCTGCTCCAGGTACCAGGTGGCGTTGCTGACTTCCTCGAACACCGAGGGCCGGTCGGAGCGGACCTCTGCCGTAAGCCACAGGAGCTCGACCTCACCCTCGATCCGCTCGGTGATCTCCACCCGCTCATCGGCACCCGCGGCATCGAGGGCCAGCAACTGTTGGGCGACCCGCGCCTGCAAGGCGAGCACCGTGCTGCGGGTAGCCTCGGTGGGGTGCGCAGTCAGCACTGGCCGGATCTGGAGCTTCGCCAAGGCTCCGGCCATGGCCTCTGCGTCGACGCCGGCCCTGGCCAGATCGGCGAGGGTCCCTGCCAGGCCACCCGGAGCCTCCCCATGCCCTTCCCTGCGGGTGCGTACCCGGTGGACCTGCTCCGAGGTGTTGATCAACAGGAAGAACAGCGCGAAGGCGCGTGCCACGCGGCTCACCGTCTCCACGGGGAGCGAGTCCACATAGGCCAGCAGCTGCTCCAGGTCTTGTGCCCCGGCGATGCCCAAGCGCCGTCCGCGGCATGCGGTGCGCAGGTGCTCCACCGCTTCGAAACACGCGTCGCCCTCCATGCGGCGCATCACCCCCCCCAGGCAGGTGGCGAGCAGGCGGACGTCTTCGTGAAGTCGGCGGTCTCCCACATTGGAGTGGTTTCTGGGAAGGGTGGACACTGTGGACTCCTCTGTGACGGCCGAGGGCCTGGGGGAGGCCTCCCGGCAGGGCTCGGTGCGGCGTCAATGGTCCGCCCTGGGGAACCGCCGGCCAGTCCGCCCTGGGCGGGAGCGTGTTGGTGCCGGCGGTCCGCGCGGGTCACCCTCCGGGTTGCCCGAGACGGGCGGGAATCTTCACCACCGCCTTCTTCACCATGCGACGCACCCCTGCCACGGCGAGCTGGGGCATGTGCGCGTCCCGGGGGAAGAACACCACGAAGGTCCCCGGAACCACGTCCACTCGGGCCGGGGCAGGGCCCGGGCGGCGATAGAACGCCACGTCGCCCCCGGGGTCGTACGGCGCCTGTTCGGCGAGGTCCGACACCGGGAACCACTCGATTCCCTCGGTGCCCGAAATCGCGGTCTGGACATCCACATACTCCCGATGGGCCTCGAGTCGGGCTTCCTCCGGCGGGCGGGTCTCGTAGGTCATCACCCGTGCGAAGATGCCGTTTTCCCCAAGGGGGTACTCCCCGTCGGCGACGTCGGTCGTGAGCCCGGACAGAAAACCGGCCACGCAAGCGGTCTCCTCGCTCGGGAAGCTGCGCCTCCAGTTCTCCACACGATCGATGATCATGTCTTTTCTCCTGGTGGTGTGGCGGGCTGCCCCCTCCTTGTCCCGAACGGGAGGTCGTTGGACGCCGGCCCCATCGATGCACACGTGCGCGGATCCCCAAGGGGCAAACGGAGGGGAATGGGGTTCCTTCTAGCCTCTCTGCGCCGTTCTGGCAACACAGACCCCGGATGGCATCCCCTGCCGGGCCTGCACGGTGGTGGCATACAGCACTCTTGCGTGCTGCCGCGACTACCTTCCGCACCCCCCGAGTTGGCCCCATGCCCTTCCCCGCTGCGCCTGGGTCACCGCGGTCTTGCCGATGGGGACGAAGAAAACCGGTGGCTACATGGCACACGGAGGGGCCGGGGCGGACTCCGCTTCCGCAGCACCGCCACGGTGACCTTCGCAATGGCTGCCTGACCGGATCCAGGCCTGAACGGCGGCTGCGCCTGCCCGTCCTGGACCCGCGGCACTTGCGCTTCCCGGGGCGCCGCCTGTGTGCGGCCCCTTGACACCCACCCGGCGGCTCTTTACGGTGCGGGTTCCCCATCACCCGTCCCGCCTTGCCCGAGCCCCCCTGCGATGCAACTCATCCAGCACTCCTGCTTGACCGAAAACCAGATCCCCCGCTCGGTGATCACCGTCGGCAACTTCGACGGGGTACACCGCGGCCACCGCGCGTTGTTGCGGCGGGTGATCGCCCGCGCAAAAGAACTGGGGGCGGCCAGCGTGGTGTACACCTTCCGCCCCCACCCCTTGAAAGTGCTCAACCCCGCCCGCTGTCCGGCGATGATCACCGCCTTCGAGGAGCGGGTGGCGCTGCTCGGCGCCGAAGGCATCGACGTCACGGTGTGGGCGCGGTTCGATCGCGCCTACGCCTCCCTGGAGCCGGAGGTGTTCGTGCGCCACACCCTGAAGGTCTGCCTGGGTGCGGTGGAGGTGTGGGTGGGGCCGGACTTCGCGTTCGGTCGGGGTCGCAGCGGCTCCATCGACCTGCTGCGGGCGGTGGGGCGCCAGGTGGGGTTTGCGGTGCAGGTGCTGCGCCCGTTCACCCTGGGGGACCAGGTGGTTTCCTCCACGCGGGTGCGCGAGGCGATCGTGGACGGTGAGTTCCGCTGCGCGAAACAGTTGCTGGGGCGGCCCTACGGGCTGAAGGGGACCGTGGTGCACGGCCATGGCCGCGGCCGGGATCTGGGGTTTCCCACCGCCAACGTGCTCCCGCGCCAGGATTGTATTCCCAAACCCGGGGTGTATGCTGCCTGGGTCGTCTGCGAGGGCGACACCCACCCGGCGGCGGTCAACATCGGCACCAATCCCACCTTCGGCGCTGCGGAGGTGACCGTGGAGGCCCACCTGCTGGACGGCAACCGCGACCTGTACGGCAAGGAGGTGGAGGTCGTCTTCGTGGCGCCGGTGCGCGGGGAGATCGCATTCCGCTCCCCCGCCGATCTGGTGCGGCAGATCCGCGCAGATGTGGCCACGGTGCGGCGGGTGCTCGGGGCGGTGGCACCGGTGATCCAGGGGGGACCGGGATGAGCGCTCCGCCGGGTACCACGGATCCCACCGCCGCGACCGGCCTGTTCGCCCTGCTCGGCCACCCGGTGGGCCACAGTCTGTCGCCTTCGATGCACAATGCCGCGTTCCGCGCCGTTGGCGTGGATGCCCGTTATCTGGCGTTCGACGTGACGCCGGGGGATCTGCCGGTCGCCCTGGCCGGAGCCCGGGCACTGGGAGTGCGGGGGCTGAACGTCACCGTGCCCCACAAGCAGGCGGTTCTGGGCCTGGCCCGGGAGGCCGACCCCCTGGCGGTGCAGGCCGGGGCGGCCAATACCCTGTGTCCCGTGGCCGCGGGCTGGAAGGCCTTCAACACCGACGTGGAGGGGTTGCTGCGCGCCCTGCAGAAGGAATTGGGCTTCGCTCCGGAGGGTCGGCGCTGTGCGATCCTGGGGGCGGGTGGGGCGGCCCGGGCGGCCGTGGTGGGCCTGGCGGCGCGGGGTGCTCAAGAAATCCGGGTGACCAACCGAAACGAAGGGCGTGCGGAGGCACTGGTGCGCGAACTGGCACCGCTGCTGGGACGCGATGTCCTGCGCGCCGTGCCACGGAAGGGGGCGCTGGAAGGCCTGGAACCGGGTTCCCTGCTGGTGAGCGCGACCCCCCTGGGCCTGTCAGACCAAGGTCGCTGGCCCTGGGCGCCGGTTGAACTGCCGGCGGGATTGTTGGTGTTCGATATGGCCTACCGCCGGGGCGGGGAGACCCCCCTGGTGGAACAGGCCCGCGGGGCGGGGCTGGCGGCGGCCTCGGGCCGTGCGATGCTGCTCCACCAGGGCGCCTTGGCGTTCGAGTTGTGGACGGGAATCGCGCCGCCGCTGGGGGTAATGGAGGCAGCACTGGAACGGGGTTGACGCGGACGGGTCTGCTGCCGTTCGCGCTGGAGAACCGAGGGAGCGATGTCGAAGAAGCTGGGGGACCTGCTGGTCAGAGACAACCTGTTGGCCACCCACGATCTGGAAAAGGCCAAACAGGATCAGCGCAAGAACGGCGGCCGGCTGGGGGAAGCCCTGGTGCGGCTGGGCCTGCTCGACGAACAGCAATTGGTCAACATCCTCTCGAAACAGTACGGCATCCCCGCCGTGAATCTGGAAAATTTCGAGATCGATCCCGAGGTGGTCAAGCTGGTGCCGGAGGATCTGGTCCACAAGTACCGCATCATGCCGATCAACCGGGTCGGGTCCACCCTGATCGTGGCCCTGGAAGATCCCTCGAACATGTTCGCGGTGGACGACATCAAGTTCATGACCGGCTACAACGTCGAGGTGGTGGTGGCCTCGGCGAGCAGCATCAAGCAGGCCGTGGACAAACACTACGACTCTTCCGCCACCCTGCTCGACGTGATGAGCAACTTCGACCTGGACGACCTGGAAGTGGTCCACGAAGCCGACGCGGTGAGCACCGCCGACCTGGAAAAGGCGGTGGACGACGCGCCGGTGGTCAAGCTGGTGAACTTGATCCTGTCGGACGCGATCAAGAAGGGCGCCAGCGACATCCACATCGAACCCTACGAGAAGGCGTTCCGGGTGCGCTACCGCATCGACGGCGTGATGTACGAAGAGATGAAACCGCCGATGAAGCTGCGCAACGCCATCATCAGCCGCCTCAAGATCATGGCCAGCCTGGACATCGCCGAGCGGCGCCTGCCCCAGGACGGGCGCATCAAGCTCAAACTGTCCAAGGACAAGGACATGGACTTCCGGGTGTCGGTGCTGCCCACCCTGTTCGGCGAAAAGATCGTGCTGCGCCTGCTGGACAAGTCGAACCTCCAGCTCGACATGACCAAGCTGGGCTTCGAGGAGGGGGCCCTCGCCGCCTTCAAGGACGCCATCCACAAACCCTACGGCATGGTGCTGGTGACCGGCCCCACCGGGTCCGGTAAGACCACCACCTTGTACTCCGCCCTGGCCGAACTGAACACCCTCGAGACCAACATCTCCACCGCCGAGGATCCGGTGGAGTTCAACCTGATGGGCATCAACCAGGTGCAGATGCACGAGGAGATCGGCCTGAACTTTGCCGCCTCCCTGCGCAGCTTTCTGCGCCAGGACCCGGACATCATCATGGTGGGTGAGGTCCGCGACTTTGAAACCGCCGAGATCGCCATCAAGGCGGCCCTGACCGGCCATCTGGTGCTCAGCACCCTGCACACCAACGACGCGCCGAGCACGATCAACCGCCTGCTCAACATGGGGGTCGAGCCGTTCCTGGTGGCGTCGGCCACCAACCTGATCCTCGCCCAGCGCCTGGCCCGGCGCATCTGTGAGAACTGCAAGGCGCCGCTGGACGTGCCCGCCCAGGCACTGCTCGACATCGGCGTGGCGGAGGAGGCGATCGGCTCGTTCACCTGTTACCAGGGCACCGGCTGCGCCCTGTGCTCCGACACCGGCTACAAGGGCCGCATCGCCCTGTACGAGGTGATGCCGATCACCGATTCGCTCAAGGAGCTGATCCTCAACGGGGCCTCCTCCATGGAACTCAAAGAGCTGGCCATCGCCGAGGGCATGAAGAGCCTGCGCATGAGCGGCATCACCAAGCTGATGGCGGGCACTACCACCGTGGCGGAGGTGGTGCGCACCAGCGTCAAGGACAACTGACGGTGAACGGCCAACAGGGAACGGCGAGTAGGCAGAGGAGGCCACAGCGCTCCGCTTCGCGGGGCCTGACCCAATCGGGCGGGCTGCGTGTTCAGCTGCCCGCCACAGGCCCCAGGGATGGGGCCGCACGGAGGACCAGACCATGATCAGCCTGCACCAGCTGTTGAAGACCATGATCGAGCAGGGCGCTTCGGACCTGCACCTGACCACCGGCTCGCCGCCGCAGATCCGCATCGACGGCAGCTTGCGCCCCCTGGATCTTCCGGCGCTTGCCCCGGCGGAGGGCAAGCGCCTGTGCTACTCGGTGCTCACCGAGGCCCAGAAGCACCGCTTCGAAGAGGAAAGCGAGCTGGATCTTTCCTTCGGGGTGAAGGATCTGTCGCGGTTTCGTGCCAACATCTTCATGCAGCGCGGCTCGGTGGCCGGCGCGTTCCGCGCCATTCCCTTCAAGATCTTCACCTTCGAAGAACTCGGCCTGCCCCGGGTGGCCAACGACATCGCCAACAAGCCCCGCGGACTGGTGCTGGTCACCGGCCCCACCGGCTCGGGCAAGTCCACCACCCTGGCGGCCATCATCGACAAGATCAACACCGAACGCCACCAGCACATCATCACCATCGAGGATCCCATCGAGTATCTGCACCCCCACAAAAACTGCGTGGTGAACCAGCGCGAGGTGCAGGCCGACACCGACAACTTCAAGAAAGCGCTCAAGTACATCCTGCGCCAGGATCCCGACGTGGTGCTGATCGGCGAGATGCGCGACCTGGAGACCATCGAGGCGGCGCTCACCGTGGCCGAGACCGGCCACCTGTGTTTTGCCACCCTGCACACCAACTCGGCGGTGCAGACCATCAACCGCGTCGTCGATGTGTTCCCCACCAACCAGCAGGCCCAGGTGCGCGCCCAGCTGTCGTTCGTCCTGGAGGGGATCTTCTCCCAGCAACTGCTGCCGAAGATGACCGGCCGCGGCCGGGCCATGGCGGTGGAAGTCCTGGTGCCCAACCCGGCGGTGCGCAACCTGATCCGGGAAGACAAGATCCATCAGATCTACTCGCAGATGCAGATGGGGCAGGACAAGTACGCCATGCAGACCATGAACCAGTCTCTGTACAACCTGTACGGCAAGAAGTTGATCAGCCTGGATCAGGCGGTGAGCGCTACCTCGGACCCGGACGAGCTGCGGATGATGATGGCCAAGGGTTCTCCCGACACCCTGCAGCAGCGCAGGGTGCGCCCGGCCTGACGCACCTCGACAACGTAACCCCGCCAAACGAGGACGAAGCAGATGCCCGTCTACAAATGGGAAGGCAAGGTCAGGGATGGCAGCGTCAAGAAGGGCACCATGGAGGCTCCCAACGAGGCCGTGGTGACCGCGCAGCTGCGGGGCCAGAAGATCATGCCCACCAAGATCAAGAAGAGTCTGGGTGCGGTGGAGATCAAGATCCCCGGCATGAAGCCCAAGGTGAAGACCAAGGACCTGGTGGTGTTCACCCGCCAGTTCGCCACCATGATCGACGCCGGTCTGCCCCTGGTGCAGTGCCTGGAGATCCTCTCGACCCAGCAGGACAACCCCACCTTCAAGGAGATCATCGGCCAGGTGAAGGAGGATGTGGAGAGCGGCAACACCTTCGCAGACGCCCTCGCCAAACACCCCAAGGCCTTCGACCGCCTCTACGTGAACCTGGTCAACGCCGGCGAGATGGGGGGTATCCTCGACACCATCCTCAACCGCCTGGCGGCCTACATCGAAAAGGCCATGAACCTGCGCAAGAAGGTGAAGGGGGCCATGGTCTACCCCTCCACCGTGGTCGCAGTGGCGGTGATCGTGGTGGCGATCATCCTGATCTTCGTCATCCCGGTGTTCCAGCAGATGTTCGGGGGCATGGGCAAGTCCCTACCCGCGCCGACCCTGATGGTCATCGCCATGTCCGAGTTCCTCAAGAAGTACTTCCTGTTCATGATCATCGCCTTTTTCGTCCTTGCGGGAATCATGAAGCGCATCTACCGCACGGAAAAGGGGCGCATGGCGTTCGACAAGGTGTTCCTGAAGGCGCCCATCTTCGGCGACCTGATCCGCAAGGTGGCGGTGGCCAAGTTTACCCGCACCTTGGGCACCCTGATCTCTTCCGGCGTGCCGATTCTAGAAGGGTTGGAGGTGGTGGCGAAGACCGCGGGCAACGCGGTGGTGGAGCAGGCGGTGTTGCGCACCCGCGACTCCATCAGCGAGGGGCGCACCATCGCCGAGCCCCTCAAGGAGACCAAGGTGTTCCCGCCGATGGTGGTACAGATGATCGCGGTGGGTGAGGCGACCGGTGCTCTGGACCAGATGCTCAACAAGATCGCTGACTTCTACGACACCGAGGTGGACGAAGCGGTGAGCGCCTTGACCGCGGCGATCGAACCGCTGCTGATGGTGTTCCTGGGAGGCACCATCGGCGGCATCGTCATCGCCATGTACCTGCCGGTGTTCACCATGGCCGGGGCGATGAGTGGGTGATGACCCCCTAGCTCCGGTGGAGCCGTCCGCGCCGGACCCCGGCTCACGGTCTCGGTTGCAGGGGTATCTGGTCGGCCGCTCCACGGTGCTGATCGCCCTGCTGCTCCTGGGCAGCGTGTTCCAGGCCCAGAAGGGCGGGTTCGCCCTGCCGTTCGCCTGGTTCTTCGCGGGCACGGCGGCGGCCTTCGGCTTCACCCTGGTGTCTGCCCTCGCCCTGCGCCGCCGGCAACCCGGCACCCTGGCGCCGGTTCTGCAGCCCGCCTGGGACGTGGCCTACGCCACGGTGTTGGTGTACCTGTCGGGCGGGGTGTTCTCCCCGTTCGCGTCCCTCTACCCCCTGGCGATCATCGGCGCCGCGATCCTCCTGTCCCGGCGCGGGGCGCTGTTGGTCGCGGCAGCATCCAGCCTGGCCTACGGCGTGCTCTCCGACCTGCAGTTCTACGGGCTGGTGACCCCTCTGAACCCGTTTCCCCTGCCGGAGACCGAGGGCACCAAGCTATTGGTGCAGCTCGCTTTCAACATCGGGGCGTTCTTCGCGGTGGCGCTGCTGTCCGGTTACCTGGCCGAGGAAGTGCGCCGCACGGGGGAGAAGCTGGAGGCGGCCGAGGCCGAGGTGCTCAACGTGGAGCACCTCAAGGATTCCATCCTGCACTGCCTGGGGTCGGGGCTGGTGGCCCTGGACGGCGCGGGGTGCGAGCTGTTCCACAACCAGGCGGCCGAGGCGCAGCTGCGCCGCGCAGGGCTCACCCTGGTGCCTGGAATGGACTGTTCGGAGCTGTTCGCGCTGGATCGGCCGGGGGAGCGCAGGGAAAAGTCCCTTCGCGACGGGGAGGTGATCCTCGGCTACTCCACCTCACCCCTCCTGGACCGGGACGGTACCTGGCGGGGCGACATCCTGATCTTCCAGGACCTCACCGAGGTGAAGCGCCTGGAGCACGACCTGCAGCGGGCCGACCGACTGGCCGCAGTGGGCCGCCTGGCGGCGGGGCTGGCCCATGAGATCCGCAACCCCTTGGCCAGTCTGTCCGGCTCGGTGGAGGTGCTGCGGGAGTCCGCAGAACCCGATCCGGAAAGCTCAGCCCTGTTCCAGATCGTGCTGCGGGAGACCCAGCGGCTCAACCGGCTGGTGACCAACTTCCTGCACTATGCCCGCCCGGAGTCCGCAGACAGGCAGATCCTCTCGCTCCACGAGCTGGTGGCGGAAACGGGTTTCTTCTTCTCCCAGGGGGTCGAAGCCAGCCGGTTCCGGCTCGTCAACGAGGTACCCCCAGACCTCTGCCTTTCGGCCGACCGCGGTCAGTTGGAGCAGTTGCTGTTCAACCTGTTCCGCAACAGTGTCGAAGCTGCGCCCCAGGGTGTAACGGTTACGGTCGCGGCCCGCGAACAACCCGACGGCTGGACCGAGGTGTGGGTGCGGGACGACGGCCCGGGCATGTCGGAAGAGACCCAGCGGCGGGCCTTCGAGCCGTTCTTTTCTGGCCGGGATGGCGGCACCGGCCTGGGCCTGGCGACGGTCCACCGGGTGGTCGAGAACCTGGAAGGGACCATCTCCCTGCGCGCGTCTCCCGGAGAGGGTGCGGAGTTTCGGGTGCGCATTCCCGGGCTCGCCGACGCGGGGCAGAGCGGCCGAGCCGGGGAGAGCGACGGATGACCCGGGTACTGGTGGTCGATGACGAACAGAGCATGCGCGAGTTCCTCTCGATCCTGCTGCGCAGGATGGGCTTCGAGGCGGAGACCCGGGGCGACCTGGCTGGAACCCGTGCCGCCATCGCCGAAGGCGAGTTCGATCTGGTGATTACGGATTTGCAGATGCCCGGGGGCAGCGGCATCGACGTGCTGCGGGCGGTGAAGGAGGTTACGCCGGATACCGAGGTGATCGTGATCACCGCGTTCGCCACCCCGGAGACGGCGGTGGAGGCGATGAAGCAGGGGGCCTACGACTACATCACCAAGCCGTTCAAGGCCGACCACATCAAGGTCACCCTGCGCAAAGCACTGGAAAAGAGCGCCTTGGCCCGGGAGAACCGGGAACTGCGGCGGCGCCTGGAGGCGGTGGAGCAGGGCGGCGAGATCCTCGGACGCAGTCCCAAGATGGAGGCCGTCTACCAGGTCCTCGACCGGGTCGCTCCAACCGGGGTCACGGTGCTGGTTCTCGGCGAGAGCGGCACCGGCAAGGAACTGGTGGCGCGGCGCCTGCACGCCCTCTCGGGGCGCACCGGGCCGTTCGTGCCGGTGAACTGTTCGGCCATCCCCGAGGGACTGGTGGAGAGCGAACTGTTCGGCCACGTGAAGGGCAGCTTCACCGGGGCCATCGCCGACAAGCCGGGGCTGTTCGAACAGGCCCAGGACGGTACCCTGTTCCTCGACGAGGTCGGAGAGCTGCCCCTGCACCTGCAGCCGAAGTTGCTGCGAGCCGTGCAGGAGGGCCGGATCAAGCGGGTGGGAGGCAACCAGGAGCGAGTCGTGGACGTGCGCATCGTCTCCGCCACCAACCGGGACCTGAAGGCCGAGGTCGGCGCGGGGCGCTTCCGCGAGGATCTGTACTACCGCCTCAACGTGGTGGGCCTGGAGATTCCACCCCTCCGCGATCGGCGCGAAGATATCCCGCTACTGGCCCACCACTTTTTGGAGAAGTACGCGAACGCCTTTGGCCGCCCCCTGCTGGGGTTCACCCGCGAGGCCTTGGAACTGCTGGAGCGGCATGCCTACCCCGGCAACGTCCGGGAGCTGGAGAACGTGGTGGAGCGGGCCGTGGCCCTGGAGACCGGGGAGTACGTGACCCCCGGAAGCCTTCCACAGCCGTTGACCCATTCCCAGCCGGCCCACTCCGGGAATCTCCCGGAGCTTCCGAGCGAGGGGCTCGACCTCGACAAACTGCTGGCATCTGTGGAGCAGCGCTATCTCGACGAGGCCCTGCGCAGTGTGGCGGGCAACAAGACCGAAGCCGCCAAACTGCTGGGGATCACCTTCCGCTCGATTCGCTACCGGCTCCAGAAGCTGGGGATGGAGGAGTAAGCGCCATGCCGATCTGGTTGATCAGAACTGAGATCCACCGTGGATCATTCGGCACACCACTCGGCGGTGTGCTGGGTCGGTGGGACGAGGGCCGGTCTTTGGGCGTCTGCGCTTGCCACCCCTGCTCCAACCGGCCATAAATAGTTCCAGTTGACACCTTAACCGGCAAGGGGAAAACACGGCTGCAAGCCATGATCGACATGCTTAAGGAAGGTTCATCCGGGGAATGCCGGGGTGAGGTGCGTTGGGAATGACGTAGGAGCGAT
>JARGFW010000380.1 GCA_029211085.1 Deferrisomatales bacterium
AGTTCTTCAGGGTGCCGGTGGTCACGCCCCAGAGCATGATGCTGAACGGCTCGGTCACCACTTCCGGCGGGGTGCCCAGGGCCGGCGGTGGGGTCCATGCGTGGAACTTCTCCAGCACCCCACGGCGCCAGTCGATTTCCTTGGGCCAGTAGGACGGACCGCGCCCTTTGACGCCGGTGGCCCAACTGGTGACGTGATCCCACAGGGCGTCGCGGACCTCGCCGCGCTTGAGGTACCAGATGTCCTCCCGATCCTCGATGAACCGGGCCCCTGCCAGGATGTCGCCCACCTGACGCATCTTGTTCCAGAACACACTGTGGAACCAGTTCTCCACGTAGAAGCAGTGGTCCTCCACGTAGGGGAACACCTTTGCGGCCATGCCCAGGGCCTGGTCGAACGCCTCGCGATCCTCGTCGGTCTCGATCAGGTCGCGGTACTCGGCAACCAGTCGCTCGCTCTCGGCCTTCAGCTTCTCGGTGGGGCGGCCCACCTGCTTGCCGGCCTTGAGCGCCTCGATGTGCATGCGGATCGAGGCGAACGGCACGTTCAGGTCGTCGTTCCAGGACTTGTGGTGGTGGTACCAGCCGGTGCCGGTGGAGACCCAGAACCAGGGGTAGCGGGACTTCTCCAGCTCGTCGAGCCAGTACTTGCCCGCGGTGGTGGTGGCCAGGGCCGCCATCATGGCCTCGGCGTCGCGCTGCTTGAGAATCTCCCCTTCCAGTTTGTTCTCGATGGCGATCTTCGCCAGCCGGATCAGCTCCGCATCGGGGCGGTACAAGACCACGTCGATGCCCGAGACCATCTTGGTCAGCGTCTGAATCGGGATGTCGGGGAAGATGGAGTTGGCGGTGTTGATGAAGGTCAGGAAGGCGGCGTAGCCGAGGTTCAGGAACTCGAAGTGGTACTGCCAGATCGTCAGTCCCTTGTTGATCAGGTCGTCGTACTGGGTCAGCAGATGGTAGCCGCTGCCCGTGCCCGTGTTCTGGAACACCACGCTCTCGTCTTCCACCTCGGGCAGCGGCTGGAAGGTGACCGCTTCCAGGTCGGCGAGCAGTTTGTTCACCTTCACCTTCCACTCGGCGTAGAGGCTGTCCCAGTTCTCGTAGTAGTAGCCGGCGCGCTTCATGAATACCGGCACGCGCTCGCCGATCTCCTCGGGGTTGGCGATGCCGACCGGGGTGATGTAGACGTGGCCGTTGACGATGCGGTGATCGATGCCCAGGGCCGGCGGCATCAAGAAGGTGCGGGTGTTGTTCTGCGACAGGGCCAGGAACCACGCCTCGTCCCAGATCAGGTCGAACGGATAGTGGGGCTCGGGGTAGTGCAGGCCGTCGTAGAACCACAGCTGGTCACTCTCGTGCTTCGCGCGCTCGGGGTCGTCTTTCGAAAACTGGTAGTGGTAGGGGTACATTCGCTCCCAGCCCTCGGTGCCGGGAATCGCGGGGACGTCGTGCGGACTCTGGAACTTGGTCGCCATGTGTGCCTCTCCTCTGGGCGGGTGGTCAGGGACACGATGCCCCTGGGTGGGTAGTCTCTGCCGAACGCGGCACCTCTGGTTGAAAGTGGACCACTCTCCAGATACGGTGAGATGGAGAGGCAGCCCCATAGCCCGGGGGCGGCGGACCGGAATAAAACAATGTATGCAAGTAGAATCCCGGTCAATTCCTATTATTTTATCTTATCCATAATGGATTGTTATAGATGGACACCCTCCTCGCCAATCCCCCTGTGTTGGGGGTTTGCGGCCGGTGGAGCGGGGTGTTCCGACGCCGGCCCTTGACGAATCCCGTCTTGGCCCCAGGCGGGTTTCTGGCGTCACCGAGGGGACGGTGCTCGTGGTCACGCACCCCTTGTGATTGAGCAGATGAGTGTCGGGCCTGTGTTTGTGGGCCGAACGTTTGCGTTTCGGCCTCTCGGCCCCGGATGCTGGTGGAGACCCGGAAACGGAGTGGATCGAGGCACTCGTGGCGTGGGGCGGGGGCCGGTCTTCGCCGACTCCACCTCCACCCCGCCAACCTCCTCTGCCATCCCCTTCGCCGTTGTTCTGTGGTCTCGGTGTCCTTGGGTGTCGCGTCGGCCGGTGCCCTGTCGCCGCGATCCAGAGCGGACATGACCGGCTTTCCTTCGGACGGATGGATTTCCTTGCCCGCGATGGGTAACGCTGGCGGCCATTTCCGTGCACGGATTCGGCCGCCACCTCGGTATGAGTGTAGGGATACCGCTACACGTAGGGGAAACCCTGCACCACGCCCTTGTCCGGTTGCTCTAGCCGGAAACGGCTGGCGACCCAGCTGTTGTGTAGCGAAAACCGTACACTTCCACCATCTTGCCCTTCCAACGAGCCGCCCACGCAGCGCTAAGAATCTGAATTAACAGGCCTTATGCTTCATGGCATGGCCATTGCTAGCCAAGTGCAGACGGACTTCTGGTCGACTGCACCTCACCGGCGTCCGCGCGGAACCCATTCCGCTGGGTTTCGAACCGGAGACCTGAGGCGGCCGCTTCCCAGGGTCGTGGGGGGGGCCTTGGGGGTACACCGTTGGTTCACCGAGCGGAATCTGAATTGAGGCGGACCGGCAGGGTGGCCGGCGCGGGTCCGGGAGGAGAACACATGACAACTTCGCGAGACGAGAATCGCCAGTTGGGGAAGAGCCACTCCTGGCCACAAGAGGGTGATTCGGCACCTCTTTGCCCCGCTGGGTACCTCCGACCACGTTTCTGTCCCGACGCAGAGGCCCCGCAGCCGGGACCCTGCTCGACCTCCTGCGTATGAGCCGACGATGATCAACGCACTGGACTTTGGATTGCTGCTGCTGGCCGGGGGGGTATTCGCCG
>JARGFW010000078.1 GCA_029211085.1 Deferrisomatales bacterium
CGGAACCCGGAACCCGGAACCCGGAACCCGGAACCCGGAACCCGGAACCCGGAACCCCGCCGCAGGTGGCCGGAACCGGGAACGAAAGAAGGGGCCATGCGGATCGATCGTTTTGAAGATCTGGAGTGCTGGCAGGCCGCCCGGGAGCTGGTGAAATTTGTGTACGCCATGTTTTCCGTTTGCCGTGACTACGCGTTCCGCGACCAGATCCAGCGGGCCGCGGTGTCCGTGATGTCGAACATCGCCGAAGGCTTCGACCGCGGCGGCAACAAGGAGTTCCTCCACTTCCTGACCATCGCCCGCGGCTCGCTGGCCGAGGTGAAAAGCCTCGCCTACGCCGCAACGGACCTCGGGTACCTTTCAGACGAGTCTCTGGAGAAGCTCAGTGAGCAATGCAGTGCCACCAAGGGCTTGGTGAACGGGCTCATCCGCTACCTACGCGGCGCCGATCGCAAGCGATGACAGCATGAAATGGGGTTCCCAGTTCCCAGTTCCCGGTTGTCAGTTGATGTTCCCGGTTCCCGGTTCCCAGTTCCCGGTTGAACCCTTTGAACCCGGAACCCGGAACCCGGAACTCGAAACCCGGAACCCGGAACCCGGAACTCTGCCGCAGGCGGCAGAACCTGGAACCGGGAACCCAGAACCCCGACCTGTCGGCCGTCTCCTCGCCATCGCCGTTGCGGTAGGCGTCCTGGCGGTTAGTTCCTGGAACATCGCATTCGGGGCCGGCACCTCCACACTGGGAACCTGGAACTGGGAACCGGGAACCCCACCGCAGTCGGACGCAACCAGTAACCGGGAACCCGGAACCCGGAACTCCGCCGCAGGCGGCCAGAACTCCGCCGCAGGCGGCCAGGTCCTGGTCCTCTACAACGCCGACTGGACCGACGACGCGCCCCTCACCGACCCCGGGCAGGACTCCAAAGAGGTCGCCGAGCACTACGTGCGCATGCACACCGACCCCGCGACCGGGGAGAAGCCCTCCGTCCTGGGCCTGCGCTGCGTCCACGGCGCCGGCCACCTGAACCAGCACCACCTGGCGGAGGGCAGTACCGACAACGGCTCGGGGGTCGTGCTGCGCCGGGGCGGCAGGGTGCTGGGTTCCGCCGGCGAGATGCGCGACAGCCGCGCCATGGAGTTCACCCTGCCCAAGAACGAAGCCGGGTGGCGGTTCGAGACCCTGCGGCTGGAACTGAAACCGAACCAGGGCGACCCGCTGTTCCTGGTGGAGGCCGGCCAGAGCGCCGCCGGTAAGGCCGTCGCCGTGCAGCCCGAGGGGGACTGGAACGTCCGCGCCGACGCCCGCCGGTTCCGCACCGGCCGGCTTCTGGCCCGTGCGCGCTGCCTGGATGGGAACGGGGAAGAGCAGCGCTGGGAGGCCGAGTACCAGGACGTGCTGGATATCTCCTGCAGCCGCACCGGTGCCGACGGGGTGCGCGACGACCAGAATTTCCTCGACGACGTCGAGACCCCGGTGAAGGCCTTTCTCGAAGACCCGGCCAACGCCCGGCCCGACGGCACCCTGCTCAAGGACCATGTGCTGTTCCTGGTGGTCGCCTACGGACTGCCCCGCACCGCCGTGGCCGCCTACGGCATCGCGCGCGGCATCACCGAACTGCGCTCCAACCACGGGGCGATCATCGACCTGGGCCAGCGGCTGCAGGTCATGTACTACGACCTGGAAGGGGTCCAGGGTTTTGCTCCCAAGCCCCACCGGTTCAAAAGCGAGGGAGGGTTCTCGGACTATCTGTTCCGGGCCCCCCAGACCTGGCCCCTGTCCAGCAGCCGGGCCAACCCCTTTGCCCACCCGCTGGTCTACGCAAAGGAAAAGGGCGCCCTGGACCAGTTGCCGGAACCGGTACCGTTCACGGGGGAGAACCGTGGGCGGTTTCCCGGCAAGTTCCTGTATTTCTCCACGCGGGTCGACGGCCTCACCCCCCTGGAAGCGCGGGGGCTGGTGGACCGGGCGGTGTACGCGTCGCTGTACGGTGGTCCCCAGATGGGGATACTGAATGGACGGGACTACCCCGAGACCGAAGCTAAGTTGGGGAAGACCCACTACGTAGGGAGGCAGGTGGGGCGCTGGCTGTGGGACCGGGGGTTCCGGCACCTGCGCGTCAACGGGGGGAGCAGGGGGTTGGTGTGGCTCGATTACCTGCTCCCCGATGAAGGATTTCTGAACAGCACCCCCGTGTTCCTGCCCGGGGGCATTTCCGGTACGGTCCGCTCGAACAACAGCTGGAACCGGAAGGACGGGCCGCTGGTCCTGGACCTGGCCCGCGGGGCCACGGTGACCGCCGGTGCGGCACAATCCTACGGGGGCGCCCCCCACATCCACGACAAGAGCTGGTGGGACGACGAGATCCTGCACCCCTTTCTCAGCCGGGGGCGCAGTGTGGGGGAGGCCCTGCTCATGAACCAGGTGGAACTGGCGTGGATCACCGCCTTCGTAGGGGACCCCCTATGCCGATGGCCCTCTTCCGGCGCCCCCGACGAATGCCCGCCGGAATTTGATCCAGATCGAGACGTTCACGTTCGGACCCATAAAAGCCGAAATGGGGAACGAGCAGTTTGGCTGCAGATTGACCTCGACAGCACACCGGCCCGGCCGGAGACCGCACAACTGAGAGCGATTTCTGATGACGGACGCGAAGCCCTGTGCCAGACGTTCGAGGCGAGGCCCTACTTGGTGATGGGCAAGGCAGAAGAGGTGTGCGACCGCATGTGGAGCCTGGAGATGTTGGACCCGTTCGGCAATCGTTTCCGGACGTCGGTTCGCGCCCGTGCCGAGGATTGCAGATGATGCTGTGCCCGCGGACCCTGCACGGCTGGTTCCTTTGCGTACGATTTGTCCCGGGGAACCCCGCAATGGTGTGGCCATGAGCGGTACCACACAGGAGTTCGAGGGGCTCTCGCTTTGTGCGCACGGCTTCGTTACGGTTCGTCCGGCAGCCTTCGGGCGGTCAGGTGCGGTTCGTGGCTAGCGGCAGGGTTATCGCGCGCAACCTGCTGGCGAACTGGGTGGGCCACGGGGCCAACCTCGTGGTCATGTTCTTTCTGTCGCCGTTCATCGTCCACACCCTGGGCACCACCCAGTACGGCATCTGGCAACTCCTCACCGTACTGACCGGGTACATGGGGATTCTGGACCTGGGCGTACGCGCAGGCACCGGGCGCTACATCGTGCTCTATCTCGGCAAGGGGGAACTCGACAAGGTCGACCAGACGATCCGCACCGGGCTCGGCACATACTCGGTCCTGGGTGGCCTGATCTTCGTCGCCGGTTGTGGGCTCGGCGTGCTTTTCCCGCGGTTCTTTCCCTCGGTGCCCCGGGAATATCACTTCTTGGTTACGGTGCTGTTGCCGGTCCTGGCGGTGAACATCTGGGTTTCCGCAGTGCGCACCGTGCTCTCCAGCGTGCTGGCTGCTTACGATCGCTTCGATCTGGCGCGAGGGTCGGATCTCATCATGCTGGCGGTTCGCACCGTGGGTACGGTGGTCGTTCTCAAATTGGGGCTGTACCTGCCCGGTCTTGCCGCGGCGGTGGTCGGCTGCAATATCGTCGGCCTCCTGGTGAACCTGTTCCTGGCGCGGCGGGTGCACCGCGGGCTGCGGTTGTGGCCGCTGCTGCTGAACCGCGAGCGGCTCGGCGAGTTGTACAACTACGGCATCGGTGCCTTCGCCATCGCCGTGTCGGTCAAGATCATCGGGCAGACCGACTTGATCCTGGTCGGCAACCTGATCAACCTGGATGCGGTGGCCGTCTACAGCGTGGGAGCCATGTTGCTGTACTACTCGGACACCTTCCTGGGGCAGATCGTAACAACCCTGTTCCCGCCGTTGCAGCGGGCGGTGGCACGCGGCGAGTTGGGTACGGCCCGGTGGTTGGTGTTCCGGCAGGTCAGGCTGGCGATGATTCTCGGGCTGCTGATGTATGTGGGGTACTTGACCTTTGGAACCTCGTTCATCCGGTTGTGGATGTTCCATCCGGAGACCTTCCCCCAGCAGTCCGTGCTCCTGGCCGGCCAGGTGATGGCCATTCTAGCCGGCTCCAAGCTGTTGACCCTGTTTGGTTTCGGCAGCAGCACGATACTGTCGGCGACGGGGCACATCGGCTTCGCGGCCAAGATGACCGTGCTCGAGTCATTGCTGAACCTCGCGTTTTCCATCGCGTTCGTGGTGCTGTTCGGGTGGGGTCTGGCTGGTGTGGCGGCCGGCACCCTAGCTGCGCGACTCTTCACCAGCGCCTTCGTGGTCCCACTGTATGCCTGCCGCAAGGTGGGGATCGATGCGTGGCGGTACACGATGGTCATCGGCGGCAGCGGGCTCGCGGCTGGCGGGCTGTTCGCCCTGGTCTGTTTCGGGGTGCAGCGGCTGTTGCCTGCGAACACCTGGGTTGAGTTCTCCCTCCAAGTGGGCCTGGCAACCGCATGCTATGTCCCCGTTGCCCTGCTGGTTCTCGTCTCCGCTGACGATAGGAAGCGTGCGGGTTTGAGGATTCGGGCGTTCCTGCCGGGTACTTGATGAAACGGGAAATTGCACACCGAACGTGATGTCGGCCTGATCGGACCGATGTCCCGCGGCGCAGGGTTCTGGAAGGAACCGCATACATGAAAATCGCTGCTTGTTTCGCAAATGACTCGACTGACTGCTCGGCTGCGGTTGAACACATGGCGCTGGCCATGCGTCACTCGGCAGAGGATACGGCGGGTTTTTTCGCGGTTCCTGGCGGTGCCGTGGGCTACACCACCGGAAACGAGCGACACTCGTCCATCTCGTTGCTGCGTCAGGACGGGAACGGCAATTCGCTGCTGGTCAGCGGCGTGCCGATCTGCTCATGGGCCAGCTGTTCAGCCGCCGGTCCTTCTCGCCGGAGCTTTGGGCGCGCGCGGGTGAACGCCGCTGGTGCTTGGTTCCGCTACCACCGGCGGCGACTCGATCGTGTGCCGGTCGTGGTGGGGCCTCTGCTCGGCGAGTCCGGACTGGTCCCGCGGGATGAACGGGAGCACAACCCCATGCTCGATGCGGTGGTCCGGAAGATCGATCCTGGTCACCCGGATCTGTCTGCCGACGCGGTGCGGTCTCTGCAGAAGGCCCAGGCGCCCCATTCCTGGCCAGAGCGACTGGGCCGGCGCCTGCGGTTCCACTGGCACGTATGGCGCTGGGTCATGGCGGGGCAACTCACCGCCCAGGGCGCCGCGGTTTTTGTCGCACGAGAACTCGCATTTGGGGGAGAGATCCATTGAACGCCGAACTGACCCCGGTGCCGGTGCCGGATTGGCCGAAACTGGCATGGGTCGCGCGACTGAGCGCTGGGGAGAAATCTGCAGAGGTATTCCATGGCCCCTGTGTCGAGGCCAACGCCCGGTGGTGCGTCGAAGCAGTGTGGGACGGGCCGTATGAAAAGGGCGGGTTTGATCGCAGCGACCTCGTTTTCGGGAGCGGGGTTCGCTGCCGGGGTGGGGACATCATCTTCGTCAGCCCCGGCAGCACCCTGGACCGGCTCTGGTACCATCACCTTGGCGATACTTGGCACGTTGGCAACACCCTGCCGGGGTTGCTGTCGGTCGCAGACGTGTCCCTATGCAAAGAGGGGGTCGCGTACTCCCGCCTCATGGACTCCATCACCCGCGGTGTGATTGGTTACGAACGCGCGGTGCCGTGCTCCCGCGGTGACCTCGGGGTTGTCTATTTCAACAACCTCTTTTGGAACGGTCATCGGCTGGAGGAGATCGACAAACCCGACACCGCCCCCAGGTTCGATACGTTCGACACGTATGTCCGGTACCTAGAGGAGTCCGCGGACGGTTTGTCCGCCAATCTCGGAGCGGCGCAGCGTTCGCACCGGGTCTCCTCGCTGGTCACCGTGTCCCAGGGATATGACTCATCCCTGGCCGCAGTGGTTGCAAAGCGTATGGGGTGCCGGCACTCGGTCACCATCGGGCAGTCCAGTAGTTTCTGGCGCGGCTCGGACTCGGGGGAGGAGGTCGCTCGATATCTGGGTCTGGAGTGCGCCACCTTCCCCCGCAAGGCCCGGTGCTACCCCTACGAGGAGTCCGTCTGGGCGGTCTCGGGGCGGGCGGGCATCCTCAACTGGGCCCTGTTCGACTACCCTGAACCCCTGTCCCTGTTCCTCACCGGACCGTACGGGGACAAGATGTGGGGCCGCACACCCTGGGAGTACAGTGACCCGTTCGAGTTCACTGGGCTGTCCCTCGGGGGCATCGGGGAGTTTCGGCTGTATCGCGGGGTGTTCCATTGCCCGTTGCCGTTCTGGGGTATGCGGCACCTGCGCGAGTTGTGGGAGATCACGGCCTCCCAGCCGATGCAGTCATGGTCGATCCCCGGGGACTACGATCGCCCGATCCCTCGCCGGATCGTTGAGGAGGCCGGGGTCCCGCGCGGTGCGTTTGGACAGCGCAAGAAGAACACCTCTCACGACGAAGCCCTGCTCTGGCCTTACGGCAATGAGGCGGCCGAGTCCTACCGGCGGTTCCTGCGTGACAGGGGATTGCCGGTGCCCGGAGGGGCGGCGGTGTGGCTGCAGCGGCGCTTGGCCGCCGCGGCCCTGTTAGTCGAGGCCAATCTGCCTCGCGGTTTCATCGGGACCGTTCGCCGCCGGCGCAAAGAGGCCATGTCCGGAGCGGCGGACCAGTTGTTCCTCTGGGCGAACGAGGTCTTGCAGAAGGATTACCGGGAGGCGTTTCGCAATGCAGTTTCCCTGCCGGGTGATGGACCGTGCCTACCCGGAGTTGATCGAAGTTCCCACGACCAAGGAGATCAAGCGCCAGGACTACTTCTCCGATGAGGTCGACTATCTCTGGCAAAAACGCCGCTACCTGCTGCAGGGGCTGGGTGAGATGTTCCGAGGACGAAAATGGGCGTTCCATCGCACCACAGCGGTGCCCCGGTTGTTTCGGGACCTGATGAAGTCATGTGCCGGCCGAGATGATCGATTCTTTCTCTGCAATCCGGCCAACGTGGTGTTGGCGGAGTGGTTTGATCGGTACTTCCCGGATGGAGTGGAATGAAAGACAGGGTCTCCAACTCGGAACCTGTGGCAGATTGGACCCCATGGAGCACAACCCATGAATGGCAATAGCAGACGAATGAAGTCCACGGCGGTTGAGGCATGCGGATGAGGCTCCTGCATATCTCCGCCCTGCCGGTATGGCCTATTGAGGGGAAGGGCGGGATGCCTTCGCTTCGCGAGACTCTGCGCGGTCACGTGCGAGAAGGCCATGAGGTGCAGCTTGCACTGCCGAAGTTCAATATCTGGGGTGATCATGCAAAAGTGATTGCTGTGAGGGAGGACGAGGGGTACGCCGTTCATCTGGTGCCCTGCAACTGGGCCCCACTTTTGGCCGCACTTCGCCGGCAGGCGCGGCGCCTGGGGGGGGGGGAGGCGTTGCCGTACCCCCTGCGGTGGATTCTCAACCTGCTCGTTTGCACATGCCTCACCGTGAGCCTGACCCTGACCGCCTGGCGTCTGCGACGCCGGGATGGACGTCGGTTCGATCTCGTCTACGCGCACAATCAGTATGCATCGATCGCCGGATGGATCGTCGGAAGACTCTTCAAGGTGCCCAACGTCACGAGACTCTACGGGACGTTCTTGGCCGATTTGATGAACAGACCACTGGTTTGGCTTCGCTACCCGGTCGCGGCTGCGGGCTATCTCGTTCCACATTCTCTGTTGATTTGCGCCAACGATGGGACTCGTGGGGATCAGGTGGCGGAGAAATTGGGTATTGATCTGAACAAATTCAGATTTTGGCAAAATGGTGTCGATCTCCCAGGTCAACCACCGCACATTTCTCGGGATCAGTTGATCGCGCGCTCGGGTGGCCTGGGTCTGCGAGGAGGAAGCAAGTGGATCGTCTCCTGCTCGCGATTGAGTTACTGGAAGCGGATCGACCGCATGCTGCATGCCCTGAAGTTCGCACGTGCCGGTATCTGTGATTGCCAGTTGTTAGTGGTCGGGGAGGGGCCAGAGCGAGAGCGACTGATGCAGTTGGCGAGCGAACTGGAGGTTGCTGAGGACGTGGTCTGGTTCGGTGCGGTGCAACACGATCAGATCTGGGAGTTGCTACACGTCGCCGACATTTTCATGATCACCAATGATGTGACCAATCGCTGTAATCCGTTGTTCGAAGCAATCTGCGCCGGTCTGCCGGTGATTTCGGTCCGGGATCCGTCCACCGGCGACCTATTGGAGGAGGGCGACAATGCCCTGTTAACGGACAAGGAAGACCTGTTTGGGTTGGGCGAGAACCTGCGACGGCTCTGTAGTGACGAGGAGTTGCTCTCGCGCATGGTGTCTGCTCAACGGCCTCGCGCCTCAATGTTTTGGCCGTGGAGCGCACGGATGGCGGTGGAAGTTCGTGAACTCGAAGAACTGGTCCGTTCTGATCGGGGAGCACGACCCGCTTGACGGTGGGCTCGGCAGTGGCTGCTGCGTCGGCTCGGGGCAGTTATTCGCCTGATATGGCGTTGGTGTGTTCCCGAAACCATCAATTGAGGAATGGCTTGTCTCTGGAGGTAGCGCGATGGAGCTGAGAACGCCAGGCGCCGACGAGCTAGCGGATCGCCAATTGTACACCCCCGTCAAGTATCGTGCGGGTGATGGCACTTGGCACGCAGATTTCCTGGAGGCGGTGAAGAGAACGGAGGGGCCGCTGCGATGGGATCCTGCGGCGGTTCTGTCTGTGTTGTCTTTCAATCATGTGTGCGGAGATCGGACACTTGTGGAGCAGATTCGCCGCAAGCCGTGGCTGTCCCGCACGGCTGATGACGAAGCCCCAGAACTGTTGCCGGTTCCACCCCATGGGAGAGCCTGTGTCTCAGCGTGGGATGCCGCCGCGCGGCTGGGAGAGTTGCTCGGTGCCGAGATCGAGCAAGCCTGTCGGGGCCGGGATCAGGTATTCATCCTCCTGTCCGGGGGGTTGGACAGCCGCGTTGCCGCAGGAGTTGTGGCCAACCTGGTTGCAACGGGAAGGGTCAAGGCAGAACTGACCGCCGTGACCTGGGGGCCCGAGAACTCCAGGGATGTCGTCTATGCCCGGACGACGGCAAAAGTGCTGGGCATGGAATGGCACCACCTGGAGTTGGGGCCGGAACATCTTCTCGAGAACATCGAACGTGCGGCTCGGCACGCAGCGGGAATGATCTCCCCGGTTCACCTGCACCGGATGGCCTGGTTCGAAAACGCAGACCATGATGCGCTCGTTCTGGCCGGGAGTTATGGCGACATGGTGGGGCGGGCCGCGTTTAGCGGTCTGCATGTATTGGAACTGCAGGCACTTCAGCCACGCAACCGGCGCTCTTTGCTGAAGCGCGGGCCCCTGGCTGCAGGGTCCGCCGCCCTGCTGACTGATTTCGAGACCCTCCGGGCCCGTGGCGGACAGAGGCCGGAGTATGCGTTGTGCGAGCTCGGCATGCACGCCCACTACACTCGCGGTCTATTGGCTCAGGCGATGAATACCATCAACCGTACCTGTACCCTCCATCAAGCGTTCACCGATCCCGCGGTGTTTGGGTACATGTGGTCGATTCACCCGTCGTTTCGCACCGACGACATCTATGCAGAGTTGCTGGAGCAGTTGAACCCCGGCATCGCCAGACTGCCGTGGACGCGAACCAACAAGGCGTTGCGCGGAAAGACCGTAGGGGCAGACAAGAAGCTCTATCCGAAATTTCATCGGTATCCGGAGTGGATCAGCGGCCCCACCTTCGCGCAGCTCTGTGAACTTGTGGACCCTGAGTGGTTTGACGGGACCGGTCTGTTCTCCCCCAGGTCGGTTGCTCGTCTGCTCGACCATGTGGCGTCTGGTACCGCCGGACAGGAAGACTGTTCGTTGTTTGCTTGGCTCGCGACGGTAAGGCGATTTGCGCAGCTACTTGAAGACTGCGGCAATCCGCTGGGAACCCTTGAACTGAGGGATACGGGTTCTTCGCCTGGCATTCACCCCGCGCCGTTGGAGACGAAGCGATCGAAGCTCCGGTCCCGCGTGGCGCAGATCCCCTTGGCGAACAAGGTGTACGCACGTCTGCGTCCGGTCCGCAAGTGGCTCCGCCGCCGTCAAGCGCTGAAACGATATCCATGTGAGGCTACAGGCTGAATCCATATTCCACACCCGCAGGTCGTGCGCGGTCGGCCGACAGAGGGCCTCCGTCCCGCCCATCCGCTTACCCTCGGTTACTTGTAAGCCGGGCGTGGAACTATCTTTATGGCACTTGTCATGGAAAGCCACGAGGTACCACTAGATACACAAGAATAGAATTTTGTATATCTGGCGTTGATTCTTTACTATCGTTCTCTATTTGAGGTAATCGTCCCGCATGCGCCTGCGTGAATCTGCGGTAACTAAAATACTTTTCCGGATTGGAAGAGATTTTAATATAATGACTTATCCAAATGGACAACATATTACATCAACCATGTTTCCAGAAAAGAATTGTATACAATGCCAATTAAAGGCATAGCATTTATCGGGATTTTTTTGTGCTTCGCTGGCGGGGCCTTGGTAAACCCCATTCTCGGTGTCATGGGGTACATGCTGCACTACATCGTTGGGCCGGAGAAGCAGTGGTGGCACGTCCCCCTCTCTTCTTTTGGCATCCGCTATTCGTTCACCCTGGCGGCAGCCACCGCAGTGGGCATCATCCGCACCAAACAGCGGCTCAGGTTCGGCGCGGCACTCCGCTCGCAAGAGAAACTGGCACTGATGATGTTGGCACTCATGTGGGTTCTGGCTCTGTTCGGACCGGAGACCATGGGGCGCTACGCGACGACCGACCACGCCACTGTTAAGATTTTGAAGGTTGTCATTTTTTGCCTGATGATGACCCATGTGGTTACGAAGCGTAGGGATCTGGATAAAATATTTTGGATCTTGGTGGTAGGTTCGTTTCTTCTGGGTCTTCAGGCGTATGACCTGCCACGACGAGCGTTCACCTCTGGCAGACTGGATGGTCGAGTGGGCGGGTCCGATTTTCTCGACGCGAACGCTCTTGGGTTGTTTATGGCGGTGACCGTTCCCATCATCGGCGCGCTGTTCATGCGGTCCACCTGGCGGGGCAAATTGCTCTGCGGGGTAGCCGGGGCGTTCAGTTTGAACACTCTGGTCCTCTGTCGCGGCCGCGGAGCGTTTCTCGGGCTGTGTGCGGGGGGCATTGTCATGCTCTTCATGGCACCTAGGCGTTTGCGGATCAGGATCGCGGCAGGACTCCTCTTGGCAAGTGCTGGCCTGCTGTATGTGTCGGACACGCAATTTCTGGAACGTGTCTCGAATATCATCACCCACGCTGAATCGGCCTCGGAGGGGAGAGAAATCTCTGATCGGTCGGCCGCCTCCAGGATCGAGATTTGGGAGGGCGGGCTCCGGATGTTTATGGATCACCCCCTCGGTGTCGGCCCGGGGAACTTCAACCAGAACATCGGTCGTTATGCGCCGGCATGGGAGGGGTTCTCGCCTCACAGCCTCTACGTACAAGCTCTTGCTGAACTCGGGATCGCGGGGTTCCTCCTGCTGGGCCTTCTTCTGCTCAATGCCCTGTGGACTCTCAGAAGGGGAATGCGTGGGAGCGAAACGTTGCCGGAGTCAGAACGGTTGGCCCTGCAATGGGGAGGGATCGGGCTGTGTTCAGCTCTCGCTGTGTATTCAGGTGCCGGGCTGACGGGCCACCATATGTACCTGGAACACTTCTGGTGGTTTCTCTTGCTGCCGGTGTGCTTTGAGCGTGCGGTGGAGAACGCGCGGGAGGATCTGCTGGCTTCGGAACGCTTAGAGTCCGAAGCATGAGGACAAAAGGCAGGGTGGCAGTTCTTTGCGCCTTAGCGTGAGACAAGGTCTTGGGTTTTCCATTCTTGGCGTCTTGGCGGTTCAATATGCACGAAGGGGAGAAGAGCCTGGGCATGAGCAATGGGATGACGGACACAGTGCCTGCGAAGGGACAGTCGACCGGGAGGTGCCGGATTGGGGCGCCTACCTGTACGGTCACCCGGAGGCGGCGATCTATCACGCCCCCCGCTGGGGATGCATCCTGCGTGACGCCTGTGGTGGGAACCCGTTCTTTCTGACCGCTCGGCGGGGCGGAGAGGTGGTCGGTGTCCTCCTGCTGGTGGGGCAGAACATCCTCTTGTTCGGTTCGCGGTTGACCAGTACCCCGTACTTCGACGCCGCCGGCATCCTCATTGATGCCCCCGAGGCGGCGGCCGTGTTGGCGCGGGAGTTGCGCGAAGCGGAGGGGTACGCCGTGCTGGAGTTGCGGCAGTTGGCGCCCGCGGCAGAAGCGGCCGCGACCCGAACCGACAAAGTCACCCTGTGCCTTGAGATCCCGCACGGTTCGGAAGCCATGTGGGAGCAGTTCGTTGCAGAAGGTGTGGAAGTGCCGGATGTCCGGCCGGATAGCGGCAAGTACCTGATGATGGTGGAGTACTTGAAGAAACTTACCTTACCCGCGGCCCGGACCTTGGGGCCCTAGCTGAGCCGTCAACTGTCGTGAACTGCGAAGGGCTCATTTCTCGCAAAGCCGCAAAGATCGTTTGGCTCTTGGCTAAAGGCTCGGGTTGTTTACCCGTTTCTAAGGTCGTTCATTCTCCATGGGCAATTCGGCAATTCGGAGCATCGCTTTGTTGAGAACATTTTGAACCGGATCGTTTTACCACTGCTTCAACGGCGCGTCGGTTCCTACCATAGCTTTGCTAATATATTTATCCCGTCGGTAGATCTCTATACTTAATACGTTGAATGTTTCTAATTTTGATATTTTTACGGACATAAAACTTTAATTGGCAAATACTATTAGAATGGTTTTATATTGTTTTAGAAGTAAAAATATATAAGTTCAAATATTTAACTTGTATAACTGTTAAATACTGGAGAATCCAAATGAAACTGGCAGCCTGCTTTGGGTCAGACGTAATGGATCACGCGACTGTCATTAGTGATATGACGCACGCACAGTGCCTGTCTGAGCAGCAAGAGTCTATGACTTTTAAGATCAGCCACGGTAATGTCGGATGTGTAATAGGTTCAGATCGTTTCTCGTCGATTCCACTCATACGGAAAGGCCCTAACGGTAACCTGTTGATGATCTCTGGTGTACCCATTTATATGCAAGGTAGCCTTGATTGCATGTTGCAGGAAATTGCGGAAAGCAATTACCAGACAGCCGCCAACCTCTTGACATCATTGGACGGTGCCTTTGTCGCACTTTTTTGGGACGGTCAGGAACAAAAACTGGTTGTCGTTTCCGATTGTTTCGGCCTCCAGCCACTAAATATTGTCCATCGAAAGGGTTTGTTTCTTTTGGCAACAGAGCTAAAGGCATTCCCTTCCAGCGGTTTGGTCCAAACCGAACTGGATACTGCTGCCTGGGGGGCTTTCTTCTCATTGGGTTTCAATATTGGTGACCACACTCAATTGGCTGGCGTGACACGTGTAGAGCCAGCAACCGTGATGGTCTACGATCCAGCGAAGGAATCTCTCGAATCGTCCGTCTATTGGTCTTTACCCAAGCCAAGACCGGAAATGACCCTCGACGATGTTGATTTAGGAGAGATGCTGCAGATCCTACAGCGCGAGATAGAATGTTATGCATCCCATCGTGAGAATGGTACGGTCCTTTTAAGTGGCGGGTTTGACTCACGTCTAATTTTGTCGCTACTCAAACGTCTTGATATTGCCTGCGAGGGGCTTATTCTAAAGGTTCCATACAAAGCATTCGGGAATGATGGACGGTATGGCGAGAAAATCGCAAGGCGTTTGGGCTGCCCATTTAAAACAGTGCACCCTCCAAAGGACTATTTCTCATCATCATCCTATCTTCGGTATCTTGCGATTGATGAAGTGACCGTTCAAAGCTTGGTTGGCCATATGGTAATTTATGTTGCTGAACATCTGAAACCTGAGATGGGAGCGGTTTGGGAGGGGCTTGGGCCTGGATTTGCGTTCGCACCTGGGTATCCACTCACAGGAGGATTTTCAACCTACTTAAAGGACAGGTGTAGGGACATAGATACTCAGCAATGGCAAGCTGTGCAGTCGGTATTTTCCAAATCTGTCTGGCAGGCTATGTACGAGAACTTTAGAGAGTTGTTAATGAACGAGATTGGAAAATTTACTGATGATGATTTTGGAACAGCAAGGTTTCAGATCGCCAACCAGATGCGATACTATTTGGCCAACAATCCGACAACTGTTTATGCACACACCGTATTGCCATTTACTCCTGGTCTAAGCAAGGATTTATGGAACTTGGCAGGCAGTATTCCACTAAGTCTAACATCGGATATGAAACTGTATTTCAAACTATATGCTGACTATTTGCCTGAAGCCAAGAATGTACCATTTTGTTCTGGCGGGAGAGGGATCAGCAATAAAACGTTTACTCCATTATTGGATGCTGAGGCGAAGCTAGCATCCATGGATAAGTATATTCGTTACTATAAAAATCGCTTAAATAGAAAAAAAGGCATCGGACCGATCCTAAACAAGCTTGGATTAAAATCGAATGTCAGAAATGAATACAATCCATTAATTGAAGAAGTAATCCGGAGAATCGATCCAGGCCATCCGCTACTTAACGCCGAATCCGTTCTAAAACTTCAGAAAGATGAACCTCCATATAGTTGGCCTTCACGATTGGGTCGCAGAACATTATTTTACTGGCAAACATGGCAGTGGATTATGGAAGGTAAACTCTCCACGGCTAACGCCTCAACTTTTCTGAAAAATAATTACTAATTTACAAAAATATATATTGACGTGCCGATTAGTAGAAAACAGTTTTGATATATTTGTAATAACAACTCTGCTTGAATTATTTCAAATCGATCACATGCTGTTGATATTCCGCATTAAAATACTGGTAGACCGTTTTGTTTAAGAACATGATGGCAACCTTTAAGAAATGGTTCAGCAATACTCCATGAATTTGATTGTAACAATTGTAACTTAATCGTGATAAATTGAGAACTGTATGTTTTAAAGGGAAACATATGGGTATAAAGTCAAAAATACTGTTTTTATCTCTCGATATAATTATTCGTTGTTATGGCATTAATTCAATGTCAACGATCCTTTTTTTGCTGCCTCCTTGGATGTTACCCCTTCTGTTAAAACGATTCGGCGCACAAATCGGAGAGGATGTCATCTTTCGACAGGGCATACGATTTGTGAATTTATCTTCTGGGGGATTCTCTAATCTTCAAATTGGGAAAAACTGTTATTTCGGATATGAGTGCATGTTTGATTTGACAGGTAAGATTTCAATTGAAGATGAAGTAACTCTGGCTCCGAGGTGTACAATTTTGACTCACCAGGATGTCGGGCAGAGACCTCTAGCAAAAGTTTATCCTGCAACCAGGGGGGAAACTGTTTTGGGTAAAGGCTGTTGGCTTGGTGCAAATGTTACTGTATTAAACAGTGTTGTTGTTGGAGAAAACTCAGCTGTCGCAGCTGGCGCTGTTGTAACGAAGAATGTAGAAAAAAATACAGTTGTTGGCGGTGTTCCCGCCCGATTGATAAAAAATAAACTGATTAAGGATCACTCAAATGAGTGAATTTGATATAATATTTAGGTTAGAAGAGAATGATTGGTCTTCTTCTAAAGAAAAATTTTTTGTCGGTGCCTGGCACCCCTCTGCAACTTTGAACGTAAAGGTCATGGGAGGTGCAGTAAAGAATATTTCTGGAGATAATTGGTTCATACTAAGTAGTTGTGCAAACGATTCTGCGGAGAAAACAGGTCCGCTACATGGTGAACGAAATCAATATGGAGAATATTCTAAAGCTATTTTGTTTTCCGGATATTTACTTGAGCCAAGTTTACATACGTTTTCAACCTCTGATAAAGTTTTTAATTATTTCAATGGGAGTCAAGCTTCTGATTATAATGGTGTTTTTTCTTTAGTTAAAATAGAGGAAAGTGGGGGGAAGATTGAAATAAGATCGGATGCTTTTGGTATCTCTCCATTGTATTTTCGAATTCATGAATCAATGATTCTTTTTTCTTCAAATCCTAGGTTTCTCCGGATGGAAAATGACTCTCCTGATTTATTAGCATGGAGAGGCTTAATCCAGAGTAGAGCCTTGAGTTCTGACAGGACGCTTTCTGCTGAGATAAGAAGGTTTCCTTGCGGAAGCATCATGGTTAACCAAGGCCATAATTTGCATACTCTTTCCTGGTTCAACTTGTCTGAACTTCCTGCAGGTGAAAAAGTACTTGATCGAACAGCGGTTGCTGATTTGGAAGACTCTTTTCGATGCGCAGTCAATAAGTGTTTAAAATTGCAGAATGGCTGTAATTTTCTTCCACTGAGCAGTGGTTACGACAGTCGAAGATTGGTTGCCCATTTCAATGATTTGAAGGTTGACTTCGAATCTGCAACTGTAAGAGTATTTCAACGCGGCTATCGTGATCTTGATGCTAGGTATTCAGCTCAGATGGCCAGGGATTTTGGATTTCGTCATAAAGTAATCGATTTGCCTCAGATAGAGGAATATATACAAAATGATTTGAGAAGAAGAGTTCTCTTGGATGCGGAAACGTCTCTGCACACTTGGTATGTATCACTAATAGAAGGGCTTCCAGAAGGAAATACAGTTGTTTTTGATGGACTAGGTGGGGATGTATGGGGAGAAACCGGATATGAGATTTCTGATTTCTTTAAAGGAATTCATTCAAAAAGGACGCAAAAAATTGCTGATCATATAATAGACGATAGTTTTGAAAGTGTTTTCAGTATTAATATGCCATCGGCTTCTGATGTCCGCGCGGATATACGTAGGTACTTGGAAGTTTTACCAGAGTCTATTCATTTAGCGGATTTTGCATTTTTGTTAATGAGAACGAGGAGGGCCATTTCACTTGGCGTGCAACAGTTGTTGCCGCTTGGTCACTTGGTCGTATTTCCGTATATTGATTTGGATTATATAAAGACATCCTTGAATTATAGCCCTTTTGATAAAATCGAGAAATCCATACAGGCAAGATGTCTGGAAAGGTTCTGGCCACAGTATTATTCGTATCGTGGCAGTCGTAATTATCCGAAAGACTTACCTAGTGAAGGGGAACGTATATATTTTGAACAACTGTCCGGTAGGTTTGGGCGGATGAAAATGGAAATTAATAATCAAAAAGGGATGGTTAAATTTAAGAGTTTATTGAGCAAAAAGGCAAGAATTATCTTTCGCAGTTCTTGCTGTTCTAAAAAAGCATTATTTAGCAGGGAATGGTATTTCATGGGGCTGATGGAATTAGTTGCGCGTCAAAGTCGTAATGATTTCTTTTTGGAGATAGCAACGGCCCCCGCTGAGTAGTCCACTTCTTAGGCCAGAGCTTTTCGGCCACCCTCGGATTTCCTGCAGGATTTGCGGTATGGAGCCCAGTCGTGCATAGGAGCCCCCGGGCAATAGACAGGAAGGAGGGGAAGATTCCCCATATTCTCCACGTCCTCCCCGGTCTCGGCCCCGGAGGCATGGAACTGGCGGTGGCTCGGGTGGTTTCTGGGCTCGACGACGGTTTGAGACATTCCATCGCGTGTCTGAAGGGCGAGGCCGAAATCGCCGACCGCCTGCCTCGGGATATCGACATCCACTTCTTTCACGCCCGGCCCAACGAGCCGCAGCTCCCCTTCCGTTTAGCGCAGTTGGTGCGGAAGCTCCGCCCGGACGTGATCCACGCCCGCAACTGGGGCGCGTGGCCTGACATGGCCCTCGGGCGGTTGCTGGCCTGGCCCTGGGTACCGTTCATCTTCAGCTTCCACGGCTTGGGCAGGGCCGGCTACATGCCCTGGCGGCGGCGAGCTGCCTCCAAACTCATGGTCCGGGCGACCACGCACCTGTTCACCGTCAGTCGCCAGTCGCGCGACTTGATGGTGCGGCACTGGGGGTGGCCGGAGTCGCGCACGGAGGTCATCCCCAACGGGGTGGATACCGCCCGGTTCTTCCCCGCCCCGGCGCCCCGCGGGGCGCGCCTGGTGGTCGGGTCGGTGGGGAACCTGCGCACCGTCAAGAACCACGCCTTGATCCTCAAAGCTTGCGCGCGCTTGATCGAAGAGGGCATCGACCTGGAGCTCCGCATTGCCGGGGAGGGGAACCAGCGGGAGCCGCTGACCCGGCTCGCGGAGGAGTTGGGGGTAACGGACCGTCTGCAATTGCCAGGCCGGGTTGAGGACATTCCCGCCTTCCTGAACGGCCTGGACCTCTTCGTGCTCTCCAGCGACAGCGAACAGCACCCCAACGCCCTCAACGAGGCCATGGCCTGCGGCGTGGCGGCGGTGGGCACGCGAGTGGGGTGCGTGGAGGACCTCCTCGACGGGGGCCGTTGCGGCCGCATCGTGGAGCCGGGGGACGTGGACGGCATGACCGCTGCGATCGGGGAACTGGCCCGGGACGAGGGCTTGCGTCGCGAGCTGGCACAGAAGGGGTTGGAACACGTCCGGGCCCACTACAGCCTGGAGGTGATGCTGGGGCGCTACCGGGACCTGTACCTAAGGGCGGCAGTGGGGAGACGCTGCGGATGAACGTCTTTTTGTTTGAACCGCCAAGACGCCAAGAGCGCCAAGGGGTGCGTGCGAAGATCAAGTCGGCCACGGACCCACACCGAGGGACACGGACGGGAAAGAAATTGAAGGATGTGACCTCTTATTCTGTGTGAGTCAGTGTGCGTCTGTGGCAATCCTCTTGGTGCCCTTGGCGGTTTCAGGGGCCGTGAATGGTGAAGGGCCGTAAATCGTGAATGGTCAATCGTGAGTCGTGAGGCCGTAAGCGGTGAGCCGTTTCATGAAAAACGAAACCGCCCTCCTTTGCGATATGGCGATGTGCATGGACGCACGAGTGCCGTGGGCGCAGGAGGCGCAGGAACGGCCGGCTTTGCGTGAAACAGGGGTTTCAGATTTTGGCTCTGTGGCGGATTGTGTGGGTGTGATGAAATGGGACCACCTCAACATCTTGGGGGCCGGCGGGAAGCTGGAGGACTCGTGAATGCGGGGTGGATGTAATGGAAAGTGAGCTGTTCACGATCGCCCTGGGCCTGCAACCGCCCTGGGAAGTGGTGGGGGTTCGGTTTGATCCGGACGTCGGGCAGATCGAATTGGAAGTGGGGTTTGGCAAGGGGGCGCGGTTTGCCTGTCCAGCGTGTGGTGCGGCGGAGCAACCGGTGCATGACACGAGGGCGCGGCGTTGGCGTCACCTGAGCTTCTTCCAGTACCGCGCCTACATCGAGGCCAAGGTGCCGCGAGTGAACTGCGGGGGGTGTGGCAAAACCGCCCAGGTGGCGGTGCCGTGGGCACGTCCGGAGAGTGGGTTCACTGCGCTGATGGAGGCGTTGGCGATGACCCTGTGCCGGGAGATGCCGGTGCGCAAGGTGGCCCAGCTGTTCGGTGTCAGTGATGGTGCCGTGTGGCGGGTGGTCGATCACCAGGTGGAGAAGGCACGGAGCCAGGAGGACTTCTCCGAGGTGCGAGTCGTGGGGATGGACGAGACCGCGTGTCGCGGGGTCAGCACTACGTGAGCCTGTTCCACGATCTGGACGAGCCCCGTTTGCTGTTTGGCTGCGAAGGACGCGACAAGCTGACGGTGGGCGCCTTTGCGGCGGACCTGAAGGCCCACAAAGGAGATCCCGAGGGCGTAGAGGTCGCCTGCATCGACATGTCCAAGGCCTACATTCGAGGCGTGGAGAAATACCTCCCCAACGCTGAGGTCACCTTCGACAAGTTCCATGTGGTCAAGCTACTCAACGAAGCAGTGGACAAGGTGCGACGGGCCGAGGCGAAGACCCAGCCGAGTTTGAAGGGCACCCGGTATCTGTGGCTGAAGGACGAGAGCAAATGGAGCAAAGCCCAGCGGGAGGAGCACGCCGTGTTGCTGCCCCAGCGGGGGCTCAAGACGGCACGCGCCTGGCGGATCAAAGAGAGTCTGCGGGAGATCTACGCGGCCAACCTCACGGTGCGCGAGGCAGAGCAACTGCTCACCCGCTGGCATAGCTGGGCGGTACGCAGTCGCCTGGAGCCGATCCGAACTGTGGCGAAAACCATCAAGGACCACTGGAAGGGGGTGCTGCGCGTCTTCGAGACGGGAGTGACCGGAGGCATTCTGGAAGGGACGAACTCACTGATTCAGGCAGCGAAGGCTCGGGCACGCGGCTACGGCACGACGCGCCACATGATCGCCATCGCGTACCTGATCGCCGGTAAACTCCGCCACCTGCCCAAGTCCCCTTACACCACAAGATGTTGTGGTCGGGCCTGAG
>JARGFW010000381.1 GCA_029211085.1 Deferrisomatales bacterium
GCAGTCCCATGGCGTAAAGTGGGTGACTTCGGCACGCCAATAGGTGCTGTTGGCGGCATATAGAGCAGAGTCCTCCAATCCCATCACCTCGTCGGAAAAGGAACCGTCTCCGTCCAGGTCATCCGCCAGATCGTCTCCATTGCTGTCCAGCGCATCCACAACATCGTCGCTGTCTGTGTCGAGTAGTTTCACCACCACCCCGTTGTCCGACGGCACCCAAACTGCCCTTTCACGGTCGTAGTAGCCCACCGGTACGATCTCACCCACGGCGAAGCCGAGGAAGTTGTCGACATACATCGTCACCGGCTGTTCGAAACGCACGGTTTCGCCTTCGTCAACGGAGAGTTCCGTGCAGTAGGTGTAAGCAGAGGTGGGTGGCAACTTGGCCGGCATGGATACCGGTGAGTCGTACTCGGTGGCCCGGGTGGTAACGGTGGCCACCTCCACTTCATTCCCGTCCGTATTTGTAACCCAAGCGCGGTTGTCTCCGGTGAACACCAGGGTGGTGGATCTGCTGCCGAATTCGTCGGTAACCTGCGTGCTCTGGTGTCTGACTACGGTGGCGGGATCGCCGTCAAACGTGACCAGCGTGGCCGCCGGATCGGTACCGATCATCTGCAGCGTTTCAGCTATGGCGATCTCGTTCCACGGCACGTAGACCCGTCTGTGACTGGTAAGGTACCCCGCCTTCTCGTAGACCACTGTGAAGGTGGTACCGCCGTCGAGAGGCAGGGAGAAACGGCCCTCGGTGTCGGTGACGGCCGAGCCGTACTCAGGCAAACCATGAACCGTCACCACGACCCCTTCCAAGGGCAGCTCATCCCTACCCTGCACCAACCCGGTAACCACGGAGAAGCGATCCGAGTCGTAGGCGGCAAGCGTCGCGTCGGCCGGGACCAAGTCTGCGTACTGTTCTGCGAAAGAGCCTGACAGTAGTGGATCGCCACCACAGTCTTCGTCGGCGAAACCGTTGCAGTTGTCGTCGAGACCATTCGCGCACGCCTCGCTGGCCCCGGGGCTCACCGCCGGGTCAGCATCGTCGCAGTCGCCGCCTTGGGCTGCGTAGCCCGCCGGCAACGAGCACGCCTGGGTCGTGGCCGAGTCGAGGCCATAGGTGTCCCCGTCAGTGTCGAGATAGTAGGTGGCCCCCACACCCTCATCGACGGTGCCCGAGCAGTTGTCGTCGTTCCCGTTGCAAACCTCCACCGCCCCCGGATTCACCGCCGGGTCAGCGTCGTCGCAATCCCCGCCTTGGGCTGCGTAGCCCGCCGGCATTGCTCAGCCGGGCGGGTTCTCGGTTGCCATGCTTGATGTCTTCGATTCTGTTCGACATTCACACAAACCCCAACTCCGAGCGAGGGTGTGTCACTCTACCCCTCACGCCTTATGAAGGCCGTGACCGTCACTCCGTGGTCTGTGATCAGTGGGAATTCCAGGTGAAAGCGGGATTGAGGATCGGGGGGTTGTAGGCGGCGGTTAGACGTGGTTTGTCTGGCTTTTGGACCAAATCCCTTAGCCCCCATGGGTCTTACCCAGATGAACGCCGTCGCCTCTCCAGGGTTCTGTGCCGGGTGGCTCCTGGTCCTCGTGGCGCGAAAGGTTGGCGTCGATCAAAAGGCACGGAGCGCTTCCGTCCCATCCCGGTGAACCTTATCTGCGTCCTCACACCCCACGCCACCGGTTGGCGGCGCGGCGCGCTAGCGCGATTGAATGCAAGGTATCGACATCGTTAGGGAAAGTGTGCCAGCGCGCGCCAGCAAAATGGGGCAAACCGCGGAGTTCTTCCCGAAAATCAAACATACTTGCGCTGGCGCGATACTTGGGGGACCAGAGCACCTCCCCGCCCCCTGCGTCGCCCCCCTCCCCGAGCGACCCGGGGCAACTGGGTCCCCGCGGCACCGCTTTCACGCTCGCCCCGCGTGTCGACTTTTGGGCGTCGCTCACTGTAGACACCGCGTGCGCGGAACGACGGGCCAAATCGGCGACCGAAATCGGGTTTGTCGACAGGTGCCTACAGAGAAACGCCGGAACGGCGAGGCGTATCGCCCGCCGCGCAGGCACGCGTCGCCACCGCAGGTGGCGTGGGGTGTGAACACCCGCCACGAGCGCCCACCGCTATCTAAGCAGAACCCCTGCCGTCCCGTCTCGACGCCGCCATCGAGCCACACCCCGACCAGGAGCCACCCAGCACCGAAGCGTCGGGAAGGCGCCGTCGCCGAGCCCGTGTGACACGGCTCGGGCGAACCTCCCGTCTGGCCCCGGCGTCACAGGCGCAGTGTGCCGTGCCTCCTCTCCAGGCGAAGTATTCCTGACGGCAAACCTCCGGCAAGCAAGGTAGCGGGAGACGCCGGGGGGCGCCCAACCACGCCGTGATCACCGCCATTCCTTGCGGCCAACTGAGCAGGAGCTCGTGGAGTTTGCCAGACTCCTGACCACCCATGGTTTCCCGCTGGGAAGAAAGCCCAACCCCACCCTGTTCGGTCATCTCTCCGCCAGATAGCCCACCCTGGGTTTTCCCCATTCAAGAAGATTCCAACCAGGACCCTGAGAAGACGGCTTCAGTTCCACCTGCACAAGGGCAGAAGAGCTCGGCGGCGATCCTCAGGCGAGACGGAGAGGCGAGACCGCGGACGCTCGGTGTTCCCTATTCCTGTCACAGCCCCTCCTGTCTTCCTCGTGCTCCCCGATTTAGGGTCTCTGCATGTTCCATCCCGCCCGATTTATCAGGTGAGCAACTGTGTTGATCGTCAAATCTGAGCCGGTTTTGGGTTCCGCCACGGTT
>JARGFW010000382.1 GCA_029211085.1 Deferrisomatales bacterium
AGGCGATCGTGAACGCCTGCGGCAACAGCGTGCTCTTCTCCGTGGCGGACCCGGACACAGGGAAGTTCGTCTCCGACAAGATCGGCGATACCGAGAACCTGGAGACCGAGGAGACCTACTCCATGGGTCCCTCGGAGTTCCGCGACGGGGTGTCCCTGGCCCGCCGCCGGAAGAAGGAGACCCTGGTGCTCCCCTCCGAACTCAAGGCACTTCCGGACCTCTCCGCCTACGTGGAGGTCGGCGGCTTCCCGCTGACCCGCTCCACCCTTCGCTACAAGGACTATCCGCTCCGTTCCGCGCCCTTCGTGCTGCGCGAGAACCTGCTCCTGGAGCACCTGGTGGCCACGGCGGACGCTGCGGAAACGGAACGGCCGCCTGTTCCTCCTGTTCCGCCCGCGGTCCCCGAGCCGGGCGATTCAGCCGCCGAAGATCCCTCACTTCCCGCGGTCGGCGGGGGCAAACAGATCGCTCTCCCCTTCGAGCCCACCGAGCGTCCGTGGAGTGCCCAGACCCTGGACTGGAAGAGGATGCAGGAGCGGGGACAGCGGCTTTCGGAGCGGGAGAGAGAGCCGGAGCGTGAGCCTGAGAAACCGCTCGAGAAGGAGACTCAGGAGGCCTCTGAGCGCCAGGCCCGCAACGAGGAGATCCACCACGACGCTTCGCCCGAACGCGAGGCGGACCGGGACGAAGGGCGGGGTCTGGAACCGGAGGGGCTGGAGCGGTAGGGTTTACCGTGGGCCTCTACGCATTCGCTGTCCGTTCCCGCAGTGTCTTCTTGAGGATCTTTCCCGTGGCATTCTTGGGCAGGGCGGTAGTGATTTCCATCGACTTGGGTACTTTATAGCCCGCTAGGTGTTGCTTGCAGAAGCTGCGCAGTTCTTCCGGCGCCGCCGTGGCTCCCTGTTTCAGGACGACGACCGCGTGGACTCGCTCGATCCATCGCGGATCGGGCAGGCCGATGACCGCGACCTCCAGGACGGCCGGGTGTCGGTACAGCACCTCTTCCACCTCGCGAGGGTAGACGTTCTCGCCACCGGATATGATCATGTCCTTCTTCCGATCGACGATGTAGACGTACCCGGCTTCATCGCCGTACGCCATGTCCCCGGTGTGGAGCCAGCCGTCGACGATGGTCGCAGCCGTCTCCTCCGGTTTGCGCCAGTACCCGGCCATGACCGCCTTGCTCCGCACGATGATCTCGCCCACCTCGCCGTGGGCCAGGTCGTGGCCATCGGCATCGACGATGCGCACCTGGGCCCCGGGACGGGGGCGGCCTGCGGAGGCGAGGACCTTCTGCCGTTCTTCGGGTTGGTCAAGGACGTCGTGATCTTTCTTGGGAAGGATGGTGATGTCGGGTCCCGACTCCGATTGGCCGTAGGCCTGCATGAAGATCGGCCCGAAGACCTCCATGCCCTGGCGCAGGAGTTCCAGTGGCATCGGCGAGGCTGCGTAGAAGATTCCCGTGAGGCAGCTCAAATCGTGCTGTTTCAGTTCGTCGGAGGCGAGAAAGCCGACCAACTGGGTCGGCACGATGTGGATGAACGTGGCGTGCTCCTCGGCGATCGATCGCAGGGTCTCCTCGGCGCTGAAATTGCGCATGGCGGAGAGGATGGTGGTTGCTCCCGCGTCAAAGAACGACCACACCACTGACGCCGCGATGTGGAACAGCGGCAGAATGAGCAGGTTGCGATCGTCGCTCCGGAGGCCCAGGGACGTGATCTGGACGCGGGTGTTCTCGAGGCGCTGTTGCTGGGTATACAGCGCTCCCTTCGGAGCCCCGGTGGTGCCGCTGGTGTAGATGATGAGATAGGGGGAGTCCTCGTCGACGCAGACCTCCGGTTCCTCTTCGGAGTGCGCCGCGGTCCATGCGTCGTAGCTGGTGCAGCCCGCCACCTCACCTTGCACGCTGATGCAGGTGCCAAGTTCGGGCAGTTGGTGGCGCACCTGTTCCAGTATCTGGGCGCACTCCGGATCGACGAGCAGGATGGTGGCCCCCGAGTCGTGAATCACCTGGGAGATCTCTTCCGCCTGCAGGCGGGCGTTGAAGGGCGCGACAATAAAGCCCCCTTTCATCGCCGCCCCGAAGGCATCCGCGACCTCGATGCAGTTCCAACAGAAGGTTCCCACCACGTCGCCCTTCGACAGGCCGGCAGCGTACAGTGTGTGAACCAGACGATTGACCCGCTGGTTGTAGCCGCGAAAGGTGATGCGGGAGTCCCTCCAGATGAACGCCTCCTTGTCCGGATTGAGGAGGGCGTTGCGGTAGATCATCTCGGCGCAGGTATTCAGCGGATACCGGCTCAACTTGGTCAAGGTGCTCGGTTCAGACATCGGGATCTCCGTTGGGTTTGCTCGGAGGCTGGTCATGGGTGCTTATCACTCGCCAGTGCTCAACCGGCCAGCTTTTCCAGCGTGTGGGTGGCGAATTGATACTCACGCCGCCATGGGAAGCTGGTAGAGCCCACCGCAGTGGCTTTGCCAACGGAAGTTGCTGAACTCGGCACGCAGAGTCGTGTCGTTTTCACCGACTTCGGCCGGAGTGGCGCCACCGAGCGAGGTGTGGACGCGGTGGCGGTTGTAGAATTCCTTGAACTCGTCGAGTTTTCTCTCCAGGTCCACGGCGTTCCAGAAGAAGACGTGATCAAGGTATTCCCGTCGAACGGTCCCGATCCGTCGTTCGATGAAGGGATGCGATCGAGGAGAATAGGGCACACTCACTGCTGTCCGGTTAAGGTTCGAGATGGTCTTGCAACCATTGGAAACAAA
>JARGFW010000079.1 GCA_029211085.1 Deferrisomatales bacterium
TGAGCCGCTCCGGTCTCCCGGTCGGTCTTCTCCTCCACCAGGCTCTCGCCGCTCTCGGGATCGCAGCCGCGTAGGACCGCATTGAAGTCTTCGTTGCCCACCTCGCCCGTGAGGCCCAGGGCCTCCGCCCCCCTCCCCTGCCACTCCCCCTTCTCCGAGAGGTAGTAGTCATCGCTCTTGAAGTAGTGGCCGGCCTTCGCCACGGTCATGGGCTTGGACACGGTGAGCATGGGGTTCCTCCCGCAGGGTCTGCAGACGCCGAAGCGCCCTGAGAGATCTCTTGCTCTCAACCCATAAATCCCGGGAGGTGGAACATGGCGGGGCAGAAACAGGAAGAAATGTGCGAGCGAAGCCGGAGAGGAGAGATCAGACTCAGAGCCAGGGCGGGCGGGGCATCAGAACAACACGAAAGGGTTGCGCAGCAATCCTGGAGGACCGCTCAGGGGCATGGAATCAGACGCGGGACCGGCGTGAGGGAACTTGACGTCGGGGCGGCCACCCTTGGCGCAGCCAGAGTGGGTCGCCCGGCAACCCTGCTCCGCTTGGGAACACGGGCGGCACCATGAGTGTGTTTGTGCATGCGCTGCACCAACGTCCCGGAAGTTCTCTTACTGCTGCAGGCCGGTGCCGTAACTCCTTACGCCGCCGGCGCGCTGTAGGTCACTGAGAACACCGTGTCCGCCAGCCACTTCTTGAACGTCGGATTGTCGCTGAACTGCTTGAACAGCTCGGTGTGGTCGGCCAGCAGTCCAACGATCACCTTCTGCAGGGCCTTGTCGTGCTCAATGCGGGCGTTCTGCTTGTCCGAGTGCTTCATGGCGTTCTGGTAGGCCTTGTCTCCCGCCACCTTGCCGGGGATCTCCTCGGCGATCACCTGGCGAATCTTGTCGGCGTCCTCCCAGCCGATGTTCCCGAACTGGTCGTTGAACATTCTCAAGATATTGCTCAGGCGGTCGAGTTCTGGCTCAGGCATGTGCCCGCCGCCCGTGGTGGGTACCGGCTCCACCTCGCCATCCTGGTCGGCTAGGGCAATATCCAGGGCCGAGCGCACCTCCACCCGGTAGCTGTCCATGTCGATCGCTTCCAGTATCCCTTTGGCAAGGTCCTCCTCCTTAGGTGCCGGCAGCTTCGGGATGAGGAAGTTCAGGAAAATGGAGAGCTTCTCCCAGGCGGCGTTCGAGTAGAGCAGGATTGAGGCCAGAAACCCGTACGTGCGCACGAACGCCTTGGCCTTGCCCTTGAAATCGACCTGCCCGTCCTCGTCCAGATTCTCCACGTAGATGGCCACGCAGGAGTCCAAGATCGGGTCGAGTTGATCGCGTTCGGCGCCCCCCAGGTAACGCTCCACCAGCTGGTCCACGGCCGTCTCGTCGTAGATCTGGTAGCCCGCCAAGTCAGCCTCGAGGTCATGCAATTTGTTGGGGTCGGTCTCCTTGCTCAGAATCGTGGTGCGGTAGTAGGGCTCGAACGATTTCTGGATTGTGTCGGTGTCGTTCATGAAGTCGAGCACGAAGGTGTCGTGTTTCTTGGGGTGCGCTCGATTCAGCCGCGACAGGGTCTGCACCGCCTTGATGCCCGACAGCGGCTTGTCCACGTACATCGTGTGGAGCAATGGCTCGTCGTAGCCGGTCTGGAACTTGTCTGCACAGATCAGGAAGCGGTAGGGATCGACCCGGATCTTCTCTTCGATCTGGTTGCTCGGGAACCCATTCAGCGAGGCCTCTGTCACCTTCGCCCCGCCGTACTCGTGCTCCCCCGAGAAGGCCACGATTGCCTTGTAGGGGCTCTTGCGTTCCCCCAGGTAGTCGCGGATCGCGTGGAAATACCGGATCGCGCGCTGGATGCCGCCGGTAATCACCATGGCTCGAGCCTGCCCGCCGATCTTGTACTTGGCCAGCACCTGCCCGTGAAAGTGGTCCACCATGATCTCCGCCTTCTCGCGGATCGCGTGCTCGTGGGACTCCACGTACCGGCGGAGCTTCTTCTGGGCCTTCTTGGTGTCGAACTCCGGGTCTTCCTCCACCGTGGCCGCCAGGCGGTAATAGCTCGCCACCGGCGTGTACCGGTTCAGCACGTCGAGGATGAAGCCTTCCTGGATGGCCTGCTTCATGGTGTAGCTGTGGAAGGGGCGGTGCTTCACGTCCTCACCCTGGGGCCAGGGCTCGCCGAACACCTCCAGGGTCTTGTTCTTCGGCGTCGCAGTGAACGCGAAGTAGCTCGCGTTCGGAAGCATCTTCCGCGCCTCCATGATGCGGTTGACCGTGTCCTCGGTGGTCTCCTCTTCTGCCTCGGCGCCGTCGGCGGAGAGTGCGATGTTCATCTTCGCCGCGGTGCGACCACCCTGGCTGGAGTGGGCCTCGTCGATCAGGATGGCGAACTTCCGCCCCCGGTGTTCGTTGCCGATCTCCTCCAGCACGAACGGGAACTTCTGCACCGTGGTGATGATGATCTTCTTGCCGCCCTGGATGAACCGACGGAGGTCAGCCGAGTTCTCCGAGTGCCCCACCGTTGCCGCCACCTGGGCGAACTGCTTGATGGTGTCGCGGATCTGCTTGTCGAGCACGCGCCGATCGGTGACCACGATCACCGAGTCGAACAGCGCCTCGCTCTGATGTTCCAGCCCCACCAGTTGATGGGCCAGCCAGGCAATGGAGTTCGATTTGCCGCTGCCGGCTGAGTGCTGGATCAGATAGCGGTGCCCCGCACCCCTCTGTCGGATGTCGGCCAAGAGCTTCCGCACCACGTCGAGCTGGTGGTAGCGGGGGAAGATCTGCAGAGCCTTCTTGCGGCCCGTGCGCTCGTCCTTTTCCTTCACCACCTGGGCGTAGTTCTCGAGGATGTCGGTCAACCCCTCGCGAGTCAGGATCTCCCGCCACAAGTAGTCGGTCTTGATGCCACTTGGATTCGGCGGGTTGCCCGCGCCGTCCTTCCACCCTTTGTTGAGAGGCAGGAACCAGGACTCCTTGCCTTTCAGGTGCGTGCAGAAGCGCACCTCCTGGTCATCCACGGCGAAGTGCCCCAAACATCGGCCGAACTGGAACAGCAGCTCTCGCGGATCGCGGTCGCGCTTGTACTGCTGCACCGCGTCTTCCACGGTCTGCTTGGTCAGGCGGTTCTTCAGCTCGAAGGTGGCTACGGGTAGACCGTTGATGAAGAGCCCGAGGTCCAGGGCCAACTGGCTCTCGTCACGGCTGTAGCGCAGCTGCCGGGTGATGCTGAACCGGTTCGCGTCGAATCGCTCGGCGGCCTTGACGTTCCCCGGGGACGGGGTGCCGTAGAAGAGACTGATTCCGTCCACGGGGTAGAAGTTGATCCCTTTACGGAGCACATCCACCACGCCCCGCTTGGCGATCTCGCCCTGCAGCCGCGCAAGGAACTTCTGCCGCGGTGGGCCTTCCTGGACGAGGGCGAGTCGTTCCACAACGGTTGGTTGGGTCGCTTGCAGGAAGGCCAGCAGATTCGCCAGATCCACCGCGTGGTCGCGGTCGTAGTCCTGGGGATTGCCCTTGAGATAGCCGGTGCCGCTATAGCCGGCCTCGGTCTCGTGGCTGCCTTCGGGGCTCGAGATCGAGCTGCCCACCCGCCCTACCATCGCGGTGACGATCAGGGATTCGAGGCCCTTTTCGCTGGTGTCGGTATTCATCCTTCCGAGCCTCCCTCCCCACACAACCAGGCAACTTCGATCAGGCTCCCGTCACGTAGCCTGAACCAGCGCAAATCTCCGCCATCGCACGTACTTCCGTGGCTCCAGACACCCTCGACGCCAGCGCCAGTCAAGTGCCTGGCAAGTACTCCTTCCACACGAACTCGCGCAGCAAACACCCGGCGCGGTTGGTCTGCGGCTTTGATAGGCCTTTGTTAGCGCCTGCGCTATGTCTCAGCTATCTATCAAAGCACAACCAGATGAAATCATTAAGCTTGTCTCATATTTTACTGGAGAGAGTTGTCAAGTGGCCTTGATTTTCTTTGTTGCATCCTGCGGGCTAGTCGCCGTGGCCTGCCACCGCGGCTGCCCTCGGGTGCCGCTGTTGTAGATCAGCCCCTTCCTGGACAAGGCTGACAGCAGGTTGTGGACCCTATTCTTCTTCTGCTCTGCCGTCAGCACCTCGGGCAATTTATCCAGGAGCATGTGGTCGATTTTCGCCCGACTGATTGGGCCATGTTCCCGCACCAACTCCACCACGAGGTCCAGGTAGTACCGGTTGTCGAAACCCCTCTCTCGAATATGACGCGCCTCGTGTCCGGCAAGCTTGGCGACCCGCCCCGAGATGATCAGGTTGGGGTAACGCCCTTCCACCAGTCCTGCGCTCTTCAACCTTCGGTGGTCCTCCTTGCGGATCGGCACTCGCTTCTGGACCTTGTCGAGAAGGATCACCAGCCACAGGTCGAGGTCTCCCCGCTCCATCAGCAGCCGGCAGTACTGCTCGTCCAGGATGGTACCCCGAAGCGTAACCGCGACCCGCTCCGGATCGGACAGGTCGTAGTCCGGCAGGGGGAAGAAGCGCCTGATCTGGGCCTGAAACATCCGTTTGATGCCCCCGCCCTGGGTGTCGATCATATTCAAGTTGACCATCGCCTCGGCCAGGAACGGGTTCCGGTAAATCTCCAGTGGCGCGTCCTGGCGAATCACCGTCTCCACGTCGCCGGGCAGGAAGCTGCCCACGTTCGACAGCAGGATCGACACGGGCGTCTCGACCAGGTTGACCCGCCCCTGAAGACCGTAGTCCTGATGGGCGATGCAGTTGTGCAGTGCCTCGCGGATCACCCAGGGCTCGTACTGGGTCACCTCTTGCGGGAACAAGGTGCCGCTGGGCAAGGTCCGCAGGGTCAGGTTGCGAATTCGCTGCAGCACCCGGTCCACCTGGAGGAGGAACGGCGGCCCAAAGTGTTCGTAGTCCAGTTCCCGGTTCTGTGCGTCCTTGAGAATCCATGAGAGCTTGGCCACCGCCGGTGACAGCAGCGATGCAGACTCCGGCCGCCCCAGCAGAAGGATGGCCGCATGGGTCACGGCGCCCTTGATGGTCAACCGGGCCTTGTTGAGCAAGGTCGTGTCGTCCCAGCTGTCCACGTGCTGGGCCTGGCGAGGGTGCTTGATCTTGAACTGTACTCGGGCCTTCGCGATCGCCTCGGGGTCTAGGTCTTCCATCGCCGCCCGCTCGCAGACCTGGGCCGTCCAGTCCGCGCGGCGAGTCCAGAGGGCCCGTTCCTTCTCCGGGTGCCGGGTCAGCGTGGTCTTGCTCGAACCCACCCGGATGAAGGCGGTCCCATAGAACCGCACAGGGCCGGTGGCGGCCGCGCCAACCTCGAACAGCAGTACCCGGCCGTCTGGATGTTCCACGGGGTGAGCCTCGAAGCCCACTCTCGGTTGGAGTCCCTCGCCCAGCCAGATCAGGAGATCCTGATTGCCCTTCCCTTTGCTCGCGTAGGGGTCGAATCCCGTGCCCACCACGTCGTGGGAGGCGTTGTCGATTCCGAAAACCAGATAGCCACGAGGCTTGCCCACCAGGCTGGCGGAGTTCGCCAGAGCCGAGAGGTACTCGCCGATCTCCTGCGGCGCATACCGCTTGGCCTTGAACTCCAGCCACTCCGTCTCGTTGGGCTCCCGGCGGAGCCGGTCTACGAGGGCGACGAGTTCGGCGTTACCCATCGGCCGACTCCTCCTCGGCTGCGCCCTCGACCTCCTCGTTCTCCGCCATCCCTTCGCCCTCCTCCAGCTCCCCGAACTCCTCCGCTGGCAGCCTCGCCGCCGCCTCGCGCACGTCGAGCTTGCCGGTGACCACATCGGCGATCAGGCGGGTGCGGTATTCGCGGACGAGGGCAATTTCACGACTAGTCCGAGTTAGGACTTTCTGTATTTCCTCCGTCGCCGCGGAAAGCGCGAGGAGAATTGATCGCTGTTCGTTTACCGGAGGGACCGGCACCATAAAGTGGCGCAAGAAGTCGGTGGACACCCGCTGTTGCCCTGCAGCGCCGGTCATGTTCTCGGCACCAAGTGTTCGCAGTTTCTGAAGAGTTGTGATGAGGTAAAGATGCTCTGGATCCACCTGTTTTCTCGCGCGCAGCACGATGAATTCCGTCGTGCCGAACCCGTGTGTGGTTGGTAGGTCTCCGAGGTACGCACCCTTCCCGTTCTCAAAACAGGGCGTGATCTTGGCAAGCACGACATCATGCCTGCGAAAATAGCTAAATCCTTGCCATACCTCAGAAACGCGCCTGGATTCGCTGGTGTCAATCTGGCCATCAGTTCCTACTCGTTCCATCGGAAGAAATGCGACTTCATCGTCAGGCAAGAGATCCTTTGCTGCACCAGCCCTTGACGGGTTGAACGATGCAAGCCACTTGAGCTTCTTCACTTCCCAATGTTCCGGCACCTCCCCCAGCCACTCCACCCCCGAGTGTTTGAGGCGGACGTTGGGATCGAGGCCGCGGGTCACGGCGCGGTGGATGATGGCCTGCTTCTGCTCCTCCAACAGCTTGATCAGCTTCTGTTTGGCGCGGATGAGGCGGTTGATGCGACGGCCGAAGTGGTCGAGGAAACAGACGATGCTGGCTTGTTCGTCGGGTGGTGGAAAGACCGAAGGAATCTGCTTGAAGTCGTCCCAGTACAGGCGGTTTCTATCCTTGACTATGCCGTGGGAGCAGTTGTCCACCTCGCCCATGTAGGCGCCCGTGCGGAACAGGTAGTTGAAGTAGCGGCTGTCTGTCTCGGGATAGGGGCGAGCCACCACGTAAGCGGGGCTCACCAAGCCATCTTCAGGTACGACCCCAACCGCGCCCTGCCACATCCGCATCATGTTGTATGCGATGTCGCCTGACTCGGCCCGTTTGTACTTGTCCCGGTCAGACATCACCTGCTTTCTGGTCGAGTTGTCGAAGTCTCGAACCCGCACGCCGGTCTTGAGGGACACTTCGAGGATGGGCAGCTCCGGGTAGCCGGTCTGGTTGCGTTGCGCGAAAAGCCGACCGTTTCGTCGAACATCCCAGTGCGATGGGATTTCGTCCAGCCATGACAGCCCGGAATGTTTTGTCGAGGTATATCTCCTCAGTTCGTGGATCACCCAGCGCCCCCCCCGCGTGTTGTCACGCACTCGTCCAGTTTTCGGTGCAAGAGAGAGAGCAGAGAGAGGTAGTCCGCTGCATCGTCTTCCCCCTCCCACAGAATCTTCGGTTCGTGCGCCAGGGGATTCCGCACTGCTGCAAAGCAGCCCTTCAGCAGTGCGGCAAAACCCTTGTGCTCCGATTTCTCCGTCTCGGTCCTCAGTGTGTTGATCGCGAGAAGCGGCCGATCGATCGAGAACACGCGATCCACCAGGGCTGCCCCATCTCTATCGACTCCCGACGTTTCTCGGATCCGCTGGGCAAGCCCCTTTGTCGCCTCAAATACTGCGTGGAAGTAGTTGTCTTGAAGGAGTTCGGTTTGGCAGTACTTCAACACCTCGGGGTGGATGCGTCGCCCCCTGAACTTGGAACGGATCGTTCGAACCCGCTTCTCGGCTTCGTCGAGAGTGCGAGCTGTCTCGCATCCCCGAAACCTACCGTCCCGCCCATATTCGAGGCCGGAAAACGCCAGAATCGTGTTGAGTTCTTGGCGCCGCACCTCGAAGTCCTCGCTCCGCCCCACAAAACGCGCTGGAATCAGAAAAGACTGGATGAAGTCGATCACGCGGTTTGCACACCCCTGCTGCCTTTGGGCTTCCAGAAAAACCCAGTAGAGGCGACGCCACTTTGTGGACTCGCCGGATTCATCGATCAGGCTACGGGCATCCAATACGCGAGTGATGTCCGTACCAGAGCCGCACTCGCCGAGCATTCGTGCCAGCGCTTCGATCTGGCCTTCGGGAAACGAGGGCACGGTGCTCAACTGGAAACACTCCCGATGATCTCACCAAGCAACCCCTCGGTCTCCTGCTCCAGCGCGAGGATGTCGGCCCGGATCTCCTCCAGCGTCCGCAGCGGCTGGGGCTTGTAGAAGTAACGAGTGAAGGAGATCTCGTAGCCGATCTTGGTTGCCGACTCGTCGATCCAGGCGTCGGGCACGTGGGGTAGCACCTCGCGCCGGACAAATGCCTCGATGCCGCCATCTTCCAAGAGCGGGATCTGTTCGGTGTCCCGCAGCTCGCTGTCGGGCTCGTACTCGACCACCAGCGCCTTGCCGTCGAGGGTTTCGGGATAGCGACCGTAGAGGGCGCCCGGCTCTGCCTTGCCCGGCCGGTACACCTTCTTCATCACCGGCTCGGCCGCTTCGTCCTTCGTCGCCAGCTCCGACTCCAAGAGCTTCTTCCGCTTGGCGGTGAGCTTCACCCCGTGCTCTTCGCTATCCTCTCTGACGGCCACCATGAAGATGTTGAAGTCGGTGTGGGGGCCCGCGCCGAGGGTGCAGGCCAGGCGATCCACCAGGTTCGCTAGAGGTTCTTCCTTGGCCGCTGTACAGGCGCCCCGGAAGCGGTCGCGGTTCTCGGGTGACAGATCCACGGTCAGGCGAAGCGGCCGCTCGACGACAATCTTCCAGTAGCCGAACGCCGCGTTGGGGAAGAGCTTCGACTCCTCCGTGTCGTCGAACGCCTGGAAGACCTCCACGATGCGTTGGCGGTCCTCCGGCGAGAGCTGGCAGTTCTTCTTCCCCAGGTTCTTGCGCAGGGCCTGCGACCAGGCGGTCGCGTCGATGAGCTGCACCTTGCCGCGGCGGTGCTCGGGTTTGCGGTTGGTGAGCACCCAGATGTAGGTGGCGATGCCAGTGTTGTAGAACATGTTGAGCGGCAGGGCGATGATCGCTTCGAGCCAGTCGTTCTCGATGATCCAGCGGCGGATGTTGCTCTCCCCCTGGCCGGCGTCGCCGGTGAAGAGCGACGAGCCGTTGTGGACCTCAGCGATGCGGCTGCCCAGTGGGGTGTTGTGCTTCATCTTGGCGAGCTTGTTCACCAGGAACAGGAGCTGGCCGTCGCTGGAGCGGGTGAGGAGGCTGAACTCGGGGTCGCCGGCGTGCTCGATAACGAAACGCGGGTCGCGGAGATCGCCCTTGCCGCCCATGCGCTCCAGATCGGTCTTCCAGCTTTTGCCGTAGGGCGGGTTCGAGAGCATGAAGTCGAACTCCCGGGCGGGAAACCCGTCCACGGACAGGGTGGAGCCCAGGCGGAAGTTCTCCGCCTCCTCTCCCTCGCCCTTGAGCAGCAGGTCGGCCTTGGTGATGGCGTAGGTCTCCGGGTTCACCTCCTGGCCATAGAGGTGGATGGAGACCTCCTTGCCCTGCTCCCGGGCCAGGTCGTTCAACCGATCCTCGGCCACGGTGAGCATGCCGCCGGTGCCGCAGGCACCGTCGTAGACCAGGTAGGTGCCGGACTCAAGCTGCTCGGCGATGGGCACCAGGATCAAGTCGGCCATGAGCGTCACCACGTCGCGCGGGGTGAAGTGCTCGCCGGCCTCTTCGTTGTTCTCCTCGTTGAAGCGCCGGATCAGCTCCTCGAAGATCGTGCCCATGGAGTGGTTGTCCAGGCCGGGCAGGCGCTGGGCGCCGTCCGGGTTGAGCACGGGCTCCGGCCCCAGGTTGATGCGGTGTTCGAGAAACTTCTCGATCAAGCTGCCGAGGACGTTGGCCTCCTCCAGCGTGGGGATCTGGTTGCGGAACTTGAACTTGTCCAGGATTTCCCGGACGTTCTCCGAGAAGCCGTCCAGGTAGGCCTCGAAGTCGGCCCGGAGCTGCTGGAACTTGGAGCGGGCGCGCAGGTCGCGCAGGGTGAACGGGGAGTCGTTGTAGAAGGCCTGCCCGGACGCCTGCCGCAGCGCGGCCTCCTGGTTCGCCACCCCGGCCGCGTCGAGGTTCTTCTTCATCGCCAGCACGGCCTGCTTGGTTGGCTCCAAGACCGCGTCGAGCCGGCGGATGACCGTCATGGGAAGAATGACATCGCGGTACTTGCCGCGGACGTAGACATCGCGGAGCACGTCGTCGGCGACGCCCCAGATGAAGTTCGCGATGGTGTTGTGTTGGGTTTGGTCCATGGGTGTCGCCTTATCCTCCTTGCGCTTCAGTGGGCGCCAGAAATCATCCCCACGGAATGGAATGTCTCGAGATCGCCGAGGATAACCGGGTACCAGCTAGGCCGGGCCGCAACGGGCTCATGGTCGGGCCTGCTCCCGCCCCCACCGATGTAATAGAGAGTTCGCTGGCCGAGGGGAGGCCAAAACCTCTCACCTCTTAGGAACGACCCTCTTCCGGATCAAGGGACGTTCACGCGGTTCCTTCTGTGCCAGATACGCGAGTTCCTCCTGGGCGGGCTCTTTGCCAAGGAAAGCCATGAGAGATACCGGCCGCCGAACAAGCGCCCTCCCAACTTTTTCGAAGAAAGAAAGATCTTCCTTCTTCACCCGACGCTCGAAGGGGTCCTTCCCCTCGGGAATCCAGCGATCCTCGGAGCGGAGCTGCATGACTTCTGACTTGGCGTATTCCGGAAGCACTGCCGGGGGGGCTGAGCCGACTTGTAGCGTAGCCCATAACCGCGATTGGCGGACTCCGTGTGCGGGCGGTTCTGCCGGGCCCTCTATCAGCGGACGCGTTCCCTCCGTATGAAACGCAAACAGCCGCGAATCATACTCCACTCCACTTCGGTTGACGTGCTCAGTGTCGCGCACGCGGGCGTCGTAGAGGTACTCCTCGTTCGTGGTGCGATCAATGACGGACAGCTTGATGTCCTGGTCCACCTTCTTGAGGTTCTTGAACTCTCGCTCCGAAGAGAGAAACAGCGTGATTCGGCGGTTCCCGACGTGCCCAGCATGTTCAGACGTCAGGTCGACAATCCACTCGACCTCCCCCATGGCCTGCCCCTGCAGCCACTTGTAATAGTCCACGTCATTCGAATTAAAGGGGACGCAGGAAGTGCGAATCTGTTCCAGGAAGTGCACCGCGTCCTGGCAGAAGCTACAGCGAGTCTCAAGCCGGGTAACGGTTGAGGCTTCGACGTTCAACCCGGTGAGAGCCCGAGCCGTCCAGTTGTGGCTGCCAACCCACACCTCCGCCGCCCCCTCATCGTGGTCGAAGAGCAGCATTTTTGCATGCATCAAATGAGGAGGCATCCGGGACTTCAGGTCGCCTGGTTGTGGGTTGGGGCTGAGCAGGTGGAGGTAGATGTTCGCCCCTGCCCGTTTCATCCGGCTCAGCTCGTCTATGTCCGTGGGAAGGTGGAGATCCACGCAGAGAAACCCGCCTCCGGACAGCCGCGGCACCAAGTCATCGCTCAACTTGGCCGCAGGGACCGTCCAGTACGCGACCGCCGCGCGCAGAGATCGGGCCTCGGCGAGGGAGCCGCGCAACCGGCCGAGGACACTGGGCGCGTCAAACGACGGGACCAATTCGATAGACTGGATGCCTGCCATCGCAGCACTCCGCTCAGGTCCGTCCACAGGTCTTCCTTTCCTCCGGACGTGCTCGTTCCAGACGCCCGGGGTTCGCCTTTTGTCTACGGGGTAGCCGCACTCGTGGACGCCCCGAACAGTCCTTCCAGATCCCCCGCTCCGGCGGCCGGTGGAGCCAATACGGTACGGCTCAGACGACGCTTCCGCTCAAGCAGGTTGTGCAGGTTCTGGTCAAAGCTGCGCTCGCCATACTTCGGGTGGATGGCCATGGGATAGTAGACCTGCACGGGCTTCTTCTGGCCGATACGGAACACCCGGTCGGTGCACTGATCCTCCACAGCGGGGTTCCACCAACGCGACAGGTGGATGACGTGGTTCGCCGCGGTGATGGTCAGACCGACCCCGCCGGCCTTGGGAGAGAGCAGCATCACGTCGAACTGGCCAACCGGCTTGGCCTGGAAGGTATCGACCCGTTTCTTGCGCACCAGCCCGCTGACCGAACCGCTGATGCGCATGGGTGGTTCATCGAGCCCGTAGCGCTGCTGCAGATAGGGAATCAGCGCGTCCTGTACCTGGATGAACTCGAGGAAGACGAGCGCCTTCTCCCCCTTTTCCCGAACGGCATCCAGTGTGGAAACCAGGGCCGCCAGCCGGGCGGAGGACTTCACCACCTCATCGGTCATCCCCTCTGCCCCCAAGTTCTCCGGCAACAGGGAGACCTTGCGCAGGGCGTGGATCACCTCCAGCATGCCGCCCTTTTTGCCGGCAATCTCCGCAGCGGCGGCGACCACTGCTGAGTAGGCGTTGGCCTGTGCGGGGGGCATCTCGACCGAGATCACATCCTCCTTCTTGTCGGGGAGTCCCTTGAGGTGGTCCTCCTTCATGCGGCGCAGCATGAACGGGGGCCGCGTCGTCTCCTGGAGTCTCGCTTTCAGTTCGGCCGAGTTCTCCGGGTTGTCCTCCGCAGGCTTCTCGAAGGTGGTGTGGAAGTCCTTCAGCGACCCCAGCAAACCAGGCACTGCGGCGTCTCCGATGGACCACAGGTCGGCCAGGCGGTTCTCAACCGGAGTGCCGGTCAGCGGCAGGATGAAGTCCGCTTTGACGGACTTCGCCATCTCGGTCATGCGGGAGGCTGGGTTCTTGATCTTCTGGGCTTCATCGAAGGCCACTACCGCCCACTCCACTCCAATAAAGTAGCGGATCTTGTCGCGCAGGGTCTCGTAGGTGGTGAGCACCCAGTCGGCTTCCCCGAGACGCTGGGCCCGTTGCCGGTGGGTCAGGTCGGAGAGTTCCCGAAGGTCGCTCCCGTAAGCGCGAAACAGTTGGCCCAAGCCAGGCTCGCTGAGGTGGCTCTGTGCCTCGTCCTCCCAGTTCTTCAACAGGCCGGTGGGGGCGACCACCAGAAACGGCTTTCGGGGGTGTAGGCCGGCTGCCATCTGCTCCTGGACCCACGCCAGGAAGGCCAGTACCTGCAGGGTCTTGCCGAGCCCCATGTCGTCGGCCAAGAGAGCTCCTAATGAACCCTTCGCCCAGTGTTCCTGCAACCAGTACAGCCCGCTCTTCTGGTGCTCGTATAGCCTCGTGGTGGCCAAGAGCCCCGGAATGCCGCCCGGCTCCCCGCGAGTACGCCGGGCCGGAGCGACGAAGCCGAGGTCGTCGATATTGTCGATGAGGATCGGGACTGCCGGCGCTATCTTCTCAGGTTTCTCTTCCTCGACTTCAGTCTGTTCCGCGGTTTCCGCACGCTTGGGCAGCAGCGGCGCAAGAGATTCTCGTGTCTCTTCCGTGGCGGGGATGGTCTGTCCGGCATGCTCTACGCTGGGTTGGCCGTGCGAGATCGCCTGCTGGATCTTCTCGACAAGGGCGGGGATGTCCTTGGCCTTGATCTGGACGATGATATTGCCCACGGGTACCCGATACTCGATCTCGTCGTCCGGTAGCCACGGCTGTCGCTTGTCTACCTTGTAGGCACAGAGCTTTGGCTGCCACTCGCCCAGGCACACGATGCGGTCGCTGAGGAAAGTGGGGGTTTCCTCAAAGAGTTGCTCGAGGACCGTATCGTCCAGTGCCCCCTGCAGTGCCTCTTTCAGGGCCGCTTGCGGATTGGCCACGAATGCTTGGCGCTCGGCGACGGACAGTGCCTGCGCTTGGCGCACCACATTGAGGGCCTTCTTGAGAGGTTCGGGGACGACCACAAACCAGTTGTTCCCCGCTACGTAGCGCCCCTTTGCCTCACTGGAGGCCTTGAAACGGCGGCTGAACTCCCGCTGAGGAGCGTCGGGCAACACAGGACTGCCACCGATTCTGTCGGCGTCCTCCATCGTCTCGGGGGATACCGGCGGGCGAGACAGCAGAAGGGGATCGAACCCGCCGGCGTCGTCCAGGTCCAAGGTGAAGGAGTCCGCCCGGACGACGTTCATGCTGCGCAGCTGGTTGTCCACCACGGCGTCCTCCGGCAACAACGCCTTCAGATCTGCCCAATGGAGGAAGCGTTGGTCCATCTCTTCCGGGGGTGTCGCGTTGAATGCCTGCATGCCTTCCAGCAGCGAGTACAAAGGATCCAGCACTGTGTACTGTTTGGCCCCCACCGACAGAAGCACGCCCTCGCGTTGGCCCCCCATGACCGGCTGGCCATCGTGCCGCACAAGCGTGAACTTAAACTGAAACTGCGGTGACGTGAGGATGCCCTGGCCACGTATGTTCAGCCGAAACGGCGCCACGGGGGGAAGCCCCAGTTGGTGAATTTGGCTGTCACCGAACGCGGCGAGGTGGGAATGCTCGACGGTGACGGTGTGGTCCTCTGCAACGGTGGCCGTTTCGTCTTCCAGGAGCCCCAGGATGGGCCCGACTGATGCGTGGTCGCCGTTCTTGCTAAGGATTTGGTGGCGTCCCCAGTACTGGAAGGGGAGAGGCGCACCGCCCCCGGATAGGACCTGAAAGCGAAGCCCTGACTGAGTTGGCGACCAAGAGAGTTTGGCGGCGGTGCTCACGGCATATAGTCCCTTCGGCTGAGGGAGATGCCGGTCTTGCCGGCGATATGGGTGGCCAACTTTTGTTGCCACCTACCATTGGCCGCCCCGGCATGGGGAATGGCGAATTCGGGCGCTCTCACCAAGTCGTCGCGCCGATATTGCCTGCGGTGAAGTTTGGGTGCTGAGGAATGGTCGCGATGCCAGACACGGACTGCGCCAACGTGGCTCCACTCCGAGATGACTAGGTCGTCGATCCTCATCAACAACACCGCATGGTTAGACTTGACGTTGTATCCGGAGAGCAATTTCCCGTAGCCGCCGCCCTCATCACGCAAGAAGCTGCGGGCAGTCCAGGCCACTTCGCTCCCGAGGATCACCCAAGCGTCTCTCATGTAGCCCCCATTAAAAAACGCAGACCAAAAGGCACGGCGATAGGGCCACTGGCGATCTGCGTCATCGTCCTTCAGGGCTGCGTGGTCAAGAAGACGAAAGAAATCCTCCAGAGTCGCCCCAACCATCCACCGGTACATGACCGCTTTCGCGTCTTCACCGACCCCCCGCCATTGAGCGCCGTCCAACCGCAGGTCACCGTACGTCTCAAGTAAAAAGTGCTCGATCAGCGCACGATGTGACGCTGCATCATCCCCAGCTGTGAACGGTTGGAGCAAGTTGTCGGCCAAAGCAACCCGCTGCCGTTCAAACCGGAAAATGCCTGACACAGTCTGGTTGTTGGAACTGAACTCGATCAGGCGATTCAGGTGGGGCTCTGAAAGGCTGCGCCGCCGGTGGCCTCCGGCAATTGTCCCGAGCAAGCTCACGTAAGCGGCCTCGGCAAAAGCTCCTCGCCCGAGGTCTCCTTTCAGCCAAGCACCCTCCAGAACCTGATCAACGGGTTGGTCAAGTTCCAGCAACTGTTTCCCAAACAGCAGTGGCCCATCTTTCTCCAACAAGTGGAACACCGTTGAACTCTCGCGAAACCGCCGACCCCGCGCCGTGTGAAGTTGCCCGGATGCGTTCACCAGAAAGCGTCGAATCACCTCGAAGCATGCCGATCTCTGCGGGTAGTACTTGAGAAAGCAGAAGGCCAGGGCAAGTAGGATTCCGGAAGATGCGGCCTCACGTACACGTGCGAGATAGGCGTGGAGAAACCCCAAATGGTCGGCGAGGACAGGGCCAGCTGGTTCCTGCCGTTCAAACAATACCCAGGGGGCGCGACGCATGTGCCGTCGAGGCAAGGCTGCAACCATCGACGGTGCCCGCAGCGTCGCGTGCAGCGCCTGGTAGGTCTCGCTCAGGTCGTATGGAGTCGGCTCTGTTGGCCTCGTGTCACCGAGTCGCTGTTGCGCTTCTCGAACAGCAACCTCAAGCTTCTGCGGTTGACGGATGGGGGGAAAGAGGTTGAGCACTCGCTGGCGAGAGAGGACCTCTTGGAGTGACGGCACGTCAGCGCACTCCCGCAGCCCGCACTTCCACGATTACCGGTACTTCCCCCTGTGGTGGAGTCATGATGAACCGAAGGTCGATGCGGCGGTTTTCCTCGTCGGCCGTGGGGTCCTCATAAACTCGGATTGGGCGGCCCTCCCCGTACCCACTCATGCTGAAGAGCCTCTCGTCGGTCCCGCTCATGAGCTCTCCAAGACCACTGTGGCCGTCAAGCAAGTATTTGTACGTTTGGACTGCACGCATCGCGGACAGTTCCCAGTTGTCGTTGAAGTTCTTGTTGCGGATCGACATTGGGACGTTGTCGGTGTGCCCCTCGATGAATACCGCTTCGAGCTTTCCGATCGTGTCATCAGAACACGCGAGTTCTTCCGGCGGTTCTGCCGTATAACACGGCAGAACCTGCATCAACACTTCACCAATCAGCTTGAGTTTGGCTTGCTCTTCCGGAGGTAGAGATGCCTTTGCCGGCTCAAAAAGGATTCTGATTAGCGCCAATCTTCCGCTGGGCAGTTGGAGTGACCGGATCTGTCACAGGTGCCGTGTAGAATCCCTATAGTAACGGGGGACACTCTCAGCGGAGGACTCGCAGTGAAGATGAATCGCCTTCAATTTCAGCCAGGCATGAGCTTGAACGAGTTCCTCGCCCAGTACGGCCAACAACAGCAGTGTGAGTCGGCCGTTGAGGCGGCTCGCTGGCCCGGAGGCTTCCAGTGCCCCGGGTGTGGAGGCCACCGACACTGTTGTTACCGGCGAGGTGACGTCAAAATCTTCCAATGCGGTCACTGCCGCAAACAAACGACACTGACGCAGGATACAATTTTCCACTCAACGAAACTGCCTCTGACTGTTTGGTTCCAGTGCATGTACCTTCTGACGCAGAACAAAACCAACATGTCGGCTCTGGAACTGAAGCGCTTTATCGGTATCAGCTATCGTTCCGCTTGGCGCATGAAGCACAAAATCATGCAAGTGATGTTCGAACGCGAGCAATCCACGAAACTCTCGGAACGTGTTGAACTCGACGATGCCTATCTCGGCGGAGAAAACCAAGGAGGCAAGAGAGGCCGTGGTTCCGAGAACAAGGTTCCATTTGTTGCCGCCATCCAGACCAACAAACAGAACCATCCGCTGTATGCTGTGTTTTCACCTCTCAAGGCATTCAGCAACCAAGAACTCACAGGATGGGCCACCCAAAACCTGGTTCCTTCGACACGTGTTGTCTCCGACGGGTTATCGTGCTTCTCGGCAGTGACACAAGCTGGCTGTGTCCATGAGCCGAACATCGTCGGGAAAGGCCGGCGGAGCACCTCCATGGAGTGCTTCACCTGGGTGAACACGATCCTCGGCAACCTGAAGACCGCGATCACGGGCACCTACCATGCCTTCAAGTTTGAGAAGTACCCTCACCGATACCTCGGTGAGTATCAATACCGTTTCAACCGCCGCTTCAATCTGGCCACCATGCTCCCCCGGCTTCTGGTCGCCGCTGCCCGGACTAGCCGGCGACCAGAGGCCTGGTTGAGGCTAGCGGAAGATTGGCGCTAATCAGGAAAAGGATTGCGTTCTCCGTCAGTCGCAGAACACCGTGCTCTTCGTCGACCTCGACCTTGATGCCGCGCTCCTGCAACTCTGACTGGATATCCTCGAGCATTACCGAGCGGAGTCTCTGCTGGTTGGTAAGGTCGTCGAGCGCTTTCTTCTTTTTGTCTGCCGCGTCCTGGAAGTTGATGATGAACGCGGTGAGGGTGATCATGAAAACGAACAGGAGCGCGGACATCATGTCGCTGACGGATACCAGATAACCTGCCCCCTCGTCTTCCATCAAGGTGTGGTCCTGGAGCATAGGCATCTACTGCCTCCGCGCCATGGTGTCGTTCAGGTCTTCCACCGCCTGGCTGAAATCCCCGACGGCTCCCGAAAAATCCTTGGTAATCTGGCTCGTGTGCCCGTCCATTCCCTCCATGAACGTCTTCACTGTGGAGGTATAGCGAGACAGACCCGCCTCGATCTCGGAGAAGGCCCCTGCCAGGGACGCGTCGATCGCCTCAAATCGGTTCTTGTAGTCCACCCACACTTCTCGAACCTGTTTCTGATTGGCGTCCAGGCGAGCAACTGCATCGAACAGTTTGTCGACGGTCCCGTCGATATGTTGCGCCGCAGTGGACGCCCCTTCCGTGGCCAAAGCGAGACCCTCGGAAAGACCTCGGATGCCATTGCCGATAGTAGCAATTTCCGTGTTGGTTTCCCGCAACGCTCCGGACAAGATTCCTACAGATTGCATCACTCCCCGTGTCTCGGTCGTGACCTGGCGGATACTGTCGAGGGAGGAGGCCATTTCCGACACCGTACGTTCGAACATGCTGGAGATGCGCGACATGCTCTCGGCGGAATCTGCCGATGCCACGCGCAATCTCTGCGAAATATCCTGAGCCGCGTCTCGCAGGCCGGCCGTGATTTCGTTCACCGACGCGGACACCTGGCCCTGAAACTGTTCCCCACCGTGCCGAAATGTCTCACCCATTGCCTGGAGTGAATCGCGAGTGGCTTGCTCCATCTGCTGGTTTCGATCGCCGATGGTCGCCGAGGTAGTGCGTAATTGTTCGGACATCTCGGTAACGACAGCGCCCAACTTCGTCGTGATCTCGGACACGGATGACGACACCTGTGTCCGCAGATTATCGCCCCCCTCCTGGAACACGGACCCAAGGACCCGCAACGATTCCCGGGAAGCCTGCTCAGCTCTCTCGTTCTGCTCGGTAATGGCCGAGATCTGGCGCTCCAGTTTCTCGGTCAGCTCGCGAACCGTGGCACCGAACGCATTCATTTCCTGGCCCGCAGCACCAGAGATGGAATCCGAGAACCGTTGCACCACTTGCAACAGCATCTCGTCATTGGACTGCCCCTGGTCCTGCCGAAGTCCCTCCACCGCAGTGATCAACCGCTCCATGACCGGGCCCATCGGGGCCGAGACCTTCTCTTCAAACGCTTGAGCAATCTGAAAGGCCAGCTCGGTGGTGAACTGTTGCAGGGAGGCTGTCTGCTGGCGCACATCTGACTGGGTATCTCTGGCGATTTTTTCCGGTGTGATGCGCTGCAAGCGTGCGTCGAGTCCGGCAATCCACTGATGGCGAAAGCGTTCGAGTCGATGGAGGGCGTGCTTTTCCCCCCACGAGAATATGATGGAGGTGACTAGTCCGGCGATCGAGGTCCAGAAAGCCAGGGAGGCGCCGTGCAAAAGACTCTGCAGTGCCGCCTTGGCATCTTCCACGTTGGGAGATGCAAGACCGCCACTCGCGAGGTAGATGCCTGCGACGAGCCCCACGAAGGTGCCCAGGATTCCGGCACCGGTAAGAAGGTTCGGGAGAGCATTGTAGAAGCGGATGTTGATCCGATTTCCGAGGAACGCCTCCCGCGTAAAGAAAGCTGCCGCACTCTGGGTATTGAAGATGACTGGAGGATTTTCATCTGGGCCGGGAATGAGCGTCTCGTAGAATTCGTGCCACGGGTGCTGGATGATCTCCAGGGTCTTCACCTCTTCGTCAAAATCGTGAAGATGCACGGCGAAGGACTCTTCCCCAGCGTATTTCTGAAGCACCTGGCAAGCTGCCTGGAGCTGACGTTCGATGGGACGCAGCCTGCTCCCGAAACGTAACCAGGCCAGGAACGCCCAGATGACGATTGCGACAATGATCACGCTGATCCCACCAATAGACGTGACCGCCTCCGCTGCAGGCCGGCAAAATGCGAAAGGATCCACTCTGACTCTCCTCAGGTTCCCTGCACGAAAGTACGGGATTCAAAGTTGATTGGCTGTTGTGTCGCGGGACCGATCGAGTGGACAGAGGGCGGCAGGATAGTTCGGGGAGGAACCCGTTCACCCACCAAGCCCTGTAGCCATGGATCCCCGGCGCCTACTCGCCCCGCCGCTCCCCCACCTTGCCCCAAACCAACAGAGCCACCGCCGCGGTTCTCCCGCGCGACGGAGGCTCTGGCGATCCCTGCCGATAGTCGGTCCATTGGTGCCCCCTCGAAGGAAGTC
>JARGFW010000384.1 GCA_029211085.1 Deferrisomatales bacterium
CCGTGATGATCATGTGCGGGGTCAGGAGTCGCAGATCGGACATCACAAAGGTCATCGAATTCACCTCGGTTTCACGAAATACCCGGGATCGAACCGTCGGTTCGCTGTTACTTCACCTGCTCCGGCAGCAACAGGGCACCGGCCAGGGTGGTGGCCCCGGCGTCACGCTCGAGCTGCAGGCAGGCGATCTTCTTGGCCTCGGCGCGGTTGAGCCACAGCTCCACCGAGGCGTCCATCTTGCTCAGGAAGGTGCCGGGGACGATCCCCATCCAGAACGCGAACACCACCATGGGCAGCAGGTAGGTCCACTCCAGTTTGCTGAGATCGACCAGGTTCTGGTTGTCCGGGTTGTCCAGGGACCCGAAGAACACCCGTTTGACCATCCACAGCATGTACGCAGCGGACAGGATCACCCCGGAGGCGGCGAACACCGCCGCGGTCTTGGAGGTCATGAACGTGCCGAGCATGATCAGGAACTCGCCCACGAACCCGTTGAGCCCCGGCAGGCCGATGGAGCTCAGGGTGATGACCATGAAGATCGTGGCGTACCAAGGCATCTGCTTGGCCAGCCCGCCGAAGTCGGCGATGGCCCGGGTGTGGCGCCGCTCGTAGATGACGCCCACCAGGAGGAACAGGGCGCCGGTGGAGATGCCGTGGTTGAGGCTCTGGTACAGGCCGCCGGTGACCCCCTCGGCGTTCATGGTGAACAGGCCCAGCATCACGTAGCCCAGGTGGCTCACCGAGGAGTAGGCGACCAACTTCTTCACGTCGGTCTGCACCATCGCCACCAGGGCGCCGTAGATGATGCCGATCAGGGCCAGCACCATGAAGAACGGCGTCGCCCACTCCACCGCGTTGGGGAACAGCGGCATGGCGAAACGCAGGAAACCGTAGGTGCCCATCTTCAGCAGCACGCCGGCCAGGATGACCGAGCCGGCGGTGGGCGCCTGGGTGTGGGCGTCGGGCAACCAGGTGTGCAGGGGCCACATCGGCACCTTGATGGCGAACGCCAGGGCGAACGCGGCGAACAACCAGTACTGCACGTTGGGCAGCAGGTTGAGCTCGTAGAGGTCGAGGATGTTGAAGCTGGCCGGGTTGCCCGCTTTGATGTTGAGGTAGTACAGGGTGATGATCGCCACCAGCATGAGCAGCGAACCCACCATCGTGTAAATGAAGAACTTCACCGCCGCGTAGATGCGCTCGGCCCCGCCCCACACCCCGATGAGGAAGTACATCGGGATCAGCATCGCCTCCCAGAAGATGTAGAACAGGAACAGGTCCAGGGAGAGCAGCGCACCGAGCATGCCGGTCTCGAGCAGCAGGAAGAAGAACATGTACTCACGCACGTTCTTCTCGATGTTCAGGGAGGCCAGCACGCAGATGATGGTCAGGAAGGTGGTGAGCAGCACCAGCCACAGGCTGATGCCGTCGAGGCCCATGTGGTACTGCACTCCCAGGCTCTCGATCCAGGTGGCACGCTCCACGAACTGCATGCCGCCGTTGGTGGGGTCGAAACCCGACAACAGGGGCAGGCTGACCACGAAGTTCACCACCGACACCCCCAGGGTCCAGCTGCGGATCGCACCGAGGCTGCCCTTGGGCATCAGCAGCAGCACCAGGGCTCCCACCACCGGCAGGAAGGTGACGATGCTCAGAATGGGAAGCTCGCTCATCGATCCGTCTCCTAGAACGCGGCCGCGAGGGCGTAGTAGGCGACCAGCACCACCACGCCGAACAAAATGGTCAGGGCGTAGCCCTGCAGCTTGCCGGTCTGCACCTGGCGCAGACCGCCGCCCACCGCCTTGGCCACGAACCCGGCGCCATTGACGATGCCGTCGATCACCACCACGTCCCAGATGGCGTGGCAGAACGTGGCGAACATCAGGCAGGTGTCCACGAACACCGCCTGGTAGATCTCGTCCACGTAGTACTTGTTGAGCAACAGCTCGTAGAACGCCTTGAACCGCGTGGCGATGCCCTTGGGAATCTCCGGCTTGAGCATGTAGAGAAAATACGCCATCAGGATGCCCAGCAGCCCGTAGCCGACGCTGAGGAACATGAGGATGTACTCGGTGGGGTCATGGTGCCCGCCCTGCGCGGCAGCGTGGCCGCCCTCTGCCGACTCGCGGTGCTCCCCCGTCACCCCGCTGCCCTGGTCGCCGCTGGCCCAGGCCACCGCGGCCCCCAAGCCACCGTCCCCCACCAGCTCCGCCGCGGCGTGCGCCGACCCGGAGTTGTCGTACACATCCGTCACGGGCATCAGCCAGTGGTGGAACTGGTTGGCACCCCCCAGGGCCGCCGGTATTCCGATCCAGCCACCGACGATGGACAGCACCGCCAGTACGTAGAGGGGCATGTACATGCTCTTCGGCGACTCGTGTACGTGCACCGCATGGGAATCGAAGCGTTCCTTGCCGAAGAACGTCATGAACACCAGGCGGAACATGTAGAACGCGGTGATCCCGGCGGCGGCGAAGCCCAGGAACCACTGGAACCGGAAGCCGTTGTCCCAGGCCTTCCAGAGGATCTCGTCCTTGGAGAAGAACGCGGCCAGGGGCGGCACGCCGGCGATGGCGATGGTGGCGACGAGGAAGGTGATATAGGTGTGGGGCATGTGCTTGCGCAGCCCCCCCATATTGCGCATGTCCTGCTCGCCGCCCACGCCGTGGATCACCGAACCGGCACCCAGGAACAGGCAGGCCTTGAAGAAGGCGTGGGTCATCAGGTGGAAGATGCCCGCCGCGTAGGCGCCCAC
>JARGFW010000385.1 GCA_029211085.1 Deferrisomatales bacterium
GCGATCCGCAGCCTGGCAGACCGCCCGGTGGATGTGCCCCTGCCGGTGCGCCGGGGCGGCCAACCTCTCAACGACCCCCGGCGCCCCTACTGGGGCCACTACGGCGGCGACGAGGACACCCGGCGCAAGCCCGCGTACCACAACGGCACCGCCTGGACCTGGCCGTTTCCCAGCTACGCCGAGGCCCTGGTACAGGTCTTCGGGGACACGGCCCGGGAGGAGGCCCTGGCCCTGCTGGGCAGCGCGGTGGGGCCCATGGACAGCGCCTGTCTGGGTCAGGTCGCCGAGATCCTGGACGGGGACACCCCCCACCCCAGCCGGGGCTGCGGTGCCCAGGCGTGGGGGGTGAGCGAGCTACTGCGGGTGCTTGCCAAGTTGGGGAACCGGGAGTAGGTTCCCGGAAAAATACCGGTCCCATACCAAGACCCGTGCCGCCCCTGGGCACGCGGCCCTTTTCCTGGGAGGAGACACCATGGCCAGACCGTCGAAAACGGGGAAGAGAAGAATGTGGTTCGAGATCACCGCCACGCCGGGCAGCGAGGTATGCGTTGCCGGCAGCTTCAACGGCTGGGATCCCACCGCCACCCCCCTGACGGACAAGGGCTCAAACGGCCTGTACCGGCGCGCCGTGCTGTTGCCCCCCGGGCGCTACGAGTACAAGTTCGTGGTCAACGGCACCTGGTGTGTGGACCCCGACTGCACGGACTGGCAGGCCAACGAACTGGGCTCCCTCAACAGCGTGCTGGAGGTGAAGTGAACGCTTCGGGCCAACCCAGCGTCGGCGGGAGAATCTGACCGTGGCCCGCAACCCGCGTATCCTGGTGGTGACACCGGAGATCACCTACCTGCCCGAGGGCATGGGCAACCTGGCCAACCGCATGAGCGCCAGGGCCGGGGGCCTGGCCGACGTGTCGGCGTCCCTGGTGGCGGCGCTGTTCGACCTGGGGGCGGACGTGCACGTGGCACTGCCCCACTACCGGCGCATGTTCAACATCGACATCGGCCGGCTCATCAGCGACGAACTGCGGGTGTACCAGGGCAAACTGCCCCAGGACCGCATCCACCTCGCCGAGGACCGCATCTTCTACTACCGCGACGCGGTGTACGGCAACTACGGGGCGGAGAACCCACGGCTGTCCCTGGCGTTCCAGCGGGAGGTGATCAACAACATCATCCCCACCGTGCGCCCGGACCTGATCCACTGCAACGACTGGATGACCGGCCTCATCCCCGCCCACGCCCGGCGTCTGGGCATCCCCTGCCTGTTCACGGTGCACAACATCCACACCGTGGAGGTGACCCTCGCCGAAGCCGAGGACCGGGGCATCGACGCCGCCGAGTTCTGGGAATACCTCTACTACGTGCGCATGCCGGGCTCCTACGAACAGGCCCGCTCCCAGGTGCCGGTTGACCTGCTCACCAGCGGTATCTTCGCCGCCCATTTCATCAACACCGTCAGCCCCACCTTCCTCACCGAAGTGGTGGAGGGACGCCACGACTTCGTGCCGGCCCACGTGCGGGCAGAGCTGACCCAGAAGTTCGCCGCAGGGTGCGCCGCGGGCATCCTCAACGCCCCCGACGCTTCCTTCGGTCCCCGCACCGACCGCTGGCTGCAGTATCACTACGGACCCGAGGACCACGTCGAGGCCAAGCGCCGGCACAAGTGCGAGTTCCAACGGGCCTCCGGCCTGGAGGTGGACCCCGACGCCCCACTGTTCCTGTGGCCATCCCGACTCGACCCGGTGCAGAAGGGCTGCCAGCTCCTGGCCCACATCCTCTACGACATCGTCCACGAGTACTGGGACGAGCGTCTGCAAGTGGCGTTCGTCTCCAACGGCCCGTACCAGGACGTGTTCTGGAGCATCGTCGAGCAGCACCAGCTCTACGGCCGGGTGGCCCTGTGCGAGTTCGGCGAGCAGATCTCCCGCGACGGCTACGCCGCTTCGGACTTCGTGCTGATGCCGTCGCGGTTCGAGCCCTGCGGCCTGCCCCAGATGATCGGCCCCCTGTACGGGTCCCTGCCGATCGCCCACGACACCGGGGGCCTACACGACACGGTGACCCCCCTGGATGTGACTGCGGGCACCGGCAACGGCTTCCGTTTTGAGACCTACGACCCCGGGGGCCTGCGCTGGGCCATCGACGAGGCGATGGGGTTCTTCCGCGCCCCCGCGGCGGTGCGCCAGCGGGAGGTCGCCCGGGTGATGACCGAGTCCGCCCTGCGCTTCCACCACGCGGTGACCGCCCGCGCCTACATCGACCTGTACGAGCAGATGCTGCACCGCCCCCTGGTGCGGGGGACGTAGGGTCCGTGGGACCCGCCGACACCCCCACCCCCTGGGGGGATCCCTATCTCGCACCTTACCGCGAACACCTGTTACGCCGTTGCCGCCGGGTGGAGGAAGCCGAGCGGCGCCTGACCGGCGGCGACCAGCCCCTGGAAGCGTTCGCCAGTGGCCACACCTACTTCGGCCTGCACCGCACCCGGGACGGCTGGCGTTTCGCCGAGTGGGCCCCCAACGCCGAGGCCCTGTGGTTGGTGGGGGACGCCACCGGCTGGGAGACCCGCGACGGGTACGCCCTGACCCGGCTCGACGCTCACGGGCGATGGGAACTCCGCCTGCCCGCCGCCGCCCTGGCCCACGGCCAACACTACAAGCTGCGGGTGGCTTGGCCCGGGGGCGGGGGCGAGCGGATCCCGGCCTGGGCCCGCCGGGTGGTACAGGATCCGGCCACCCTCCTGTTCGGCG
>JARGFW010000080.1 GCA_029211085.1 Deferrisomatales bacterium
AGCACGTTCAGGTGAAGTGCACCCCAAAGCAACCCGTCGTCTTCCTAAAAGGTTGACTTCAGCGATGAATGGCACCAAATGCCGGCCATTGCTGATTGGGGGGATTCCGGTGGGCGTTTCTGCGGACGTTGCGAAAGTGGCCAGAACATTTTCGCGACGACCTGGATGGTCCGGATTCTGGGATCAGAGGTCCAGTCGGGTCAGAACATTTTCGGACGTGGTAAATGACACTTCCGCGAGAAGTCTCTCCGGCCCGCCGGGCCGAGGTAGCTCGGAAACTTGGAGGCTAAATTGTCTATCTGGCTACGTGCCCTTCAGACTGTTTCCGTGCTAAGCCTCAAGATGTTCTGTTACTGCGTCGACCAGGGCAACTAAGTCATTGCGCCTGTACTCGTAGTCTTGTCTTTCCTCACACATCTCAATAATCTCAGTGCTCTCCAGCGTTGCCTTTGCTTCCGCCAATTTCCTCAGTCGGATATCTTTCAAGACCTTCTTCTTGTCTTCTTGAGGCATTGCTTCCCAGAATTCGTGCTGCTCTTCTGATAAATTCTCTTTGTATAGGCTTAGCACTTCCCATGTGTTAAAGTAGTTTACTATTATAGCTACCGTCTCTCTCTGCCCGTCTTTTTCTGCCTGATTGAAGAGCCTCTCTATGTCTTCCTTTTCGCCATCGCCAACAAACGAGACTTCTACGCGCATAATGTGAAAAGTGCGTTCTCTTTTAATCGTGGCCTTTATGTCATGGGTAAACAACCATAGCAAGAACGCTGGGAACAGCGACTGATCCACCTTGGGAAAGAGCCCGTTTATTACTTCTGACAAGTCTTTATCAAACTCTTCTCCTCTTGGTCTCATCCTATCCAGGGCCCACTTCACAAAAACGCCACAAAGGATGCGAGATGGAGTGTTTTTGTAGTTGTCCGCTGTAATCTTCCATTCTTCAGGGAAGTATCTATTCCAAATGTCATGGCTGGCCGGTGCCGCCTCTATTTGTTGAAAGAAGACAGAACAAAAACTATCCAGGATGACAGACACATAGCGCACGTGCTCTCTCGTTGTTGCACTATCCCCACCTGCCTGCACTTGGGCCTCGTAGTCATATATATGCGCCGCCAAAACGTCAAATAACTTATAGGGCCCCATCGCATTGCTTAAGAGCGCCTTAACCACCGCCTGCAACAGTTCTCGATGATAAAAGTTCCACTGCCAAAACCTGCCGCGGTTGTGGCTCAGCGTCCACAGGCTCAACGCCCATCCGTAAAATGTTGGGAAGTAGGGGCTCGAGGTGCCTTCGCGAAGCTTTCCCTCCGTCTTCCGTTCTGCCTGACGTTGCTGCTCGTGCCCGCGCATCTGCCTGTCCCAAATGAGCAGTTTCGGCAAGACAAGATCGCCGATGGCTCCCTGCTGGCGTTGTGCAATGTTCGCGATATAGATCTGAGCCAACTGCACAGCCACAACAAAGTGCTTACGCGCAATGCAAGCATCAACATGCATTATGAATACTTCTGTAAATTCTCTTTCGCGTTGCTCCAGATCTATAGTCCAGCAAGATTCCCATGCCCGAACTAATTTGTCGCATCGGTTGTTGTTTCTATAAGTTAATACTTGTGTCAGACGCAGCTTGCGCAAAAAGGCGAGTTCGAAGTCTCTGTTATGTCCATCAGCAAACCTCAGTATATTCCTAAACGGACGCCACAAGGTCGCAATAATAATAATACCAACGGTAAGAGAAAAGACCTTCTGCGCAACTGGAACATCAGTACCAGAGAAAAATGCAAAAAATGCAATACCTGTTATGGATAGCCAAAAGACGCGTTTGGTGCCAAGTACTTCATCATTCAAAACCATCTTCTCGAACGTGCTTCGCGCCTTTCCTGAGTCGAGCAAATCCGACAAGAACACGATGGCGAAAGGTATAAACACAGCCAAGATTCCAAGAATAATGCTTTGGAATAGGGATGGATCAAAATGGTCTAGGAGTCGCGAAAGCGGGTCTCTGAATCGACCAATGGCTGCGTATAAGGATGTGAACATGTTATTGGTGGGCCCCCGTTCTATGCATCATGTAAACAGACATGAGCAGGTGACGCAGCGAGCAAATCTCTACAAGCGAATAGGAGATCGCTTTCGTGCCTCGCGGGGAGAGGTGGCCGAGGAGCGGCTTGGGGAAGGGATGCGCGCCCCCGTGACGCGCTCGTACGGTTGTAGCAGGGAGTCCGGCATTCGGTCAAAGGCGTCTTATGCGAACGCTCGTCGACACAAAGGGTTCAGTTCTGCGACGAATGCCCGGCCAGTGCCGGGCATTTCTGATAGGGGGGTTATTGGACGGGGGCTTGGAGGGCGTTTCAAAAGTCTCCGGAGGGTTTTTGCAATGACCAAGCTGGTAAGGAATCGAGATTCACAAGGTCACTACTCAGGTGGTTCGGGGGCGTCCCGAAAAGGACCGTTTTTCACCAGCATCCTGGATTGTGCGTGCAATCGTGAACTACACGGACTCGTCCAGCACGATACGGAGTGTCTCTGCCAACTTGGCTCGGCCCACCGGCTTCATCAGCAGTGCCCGGATCCCCATGGCACGAGCCTTTGTGTCGTCAAGGATGTCGCTGTAGCCGGTGCAGATGATCACGGGGAAACCGGGGCGAATCTTCATCATCGCTCTGACCAACTGGTCGCCCGTCATCTCCGGCATGGTCTGATCCGTCAGTATCAGGTCGAAGGCCTCCGGGGTAGCCTGGAATCTATCCAGTGCTTCTCGTGGGGATGTTGCCAGGGTGACGCGATACCCCAACCCCTCAAGGGCCTTTGTCAGCAGCTTCCCCAGGGCCGGTTCGTCATCGACAAGAAGGATGTGTTCATCCCCGGTGGGGGAGGTGTCAGCGGCGGCAAAGGCTTTCGCTTCTTCCTCCTGGGCCAAGGGTAAAAAGACTTTGAACGTGGTCCCGGCTGCCAGGCCGCTACCGGCACCGGGGTGATCGCCATCTACACCACTACCTACGGCGCCGACCTGTACCCCCCTGCCACTGGCCCAGGTGCAGGCCCTGGCCCCCTCGGACCCGTCCCTGAACCAGACCGGCAAGCCCGCCGACGCCGTCTTCTCCCACGGCCTGGTCTCCTTCGAGGTGTCCGGGGTGACGGACTCGAACTTCCCGGCGAGTGTGACGATCCAGTTTCCGACCGCGTTGCCCGCCGGGGCGGTGTACTACAAGGTGGACTCGAGCGGGTTTTCCCCCTACCCCTACACCAGATCTACGGGAACTCGGTATACCTCGAACTGTACGACGACGGTCAGTACGGGGACCTGGTGGCCGGCGACGGCGTGGTCCAGGACCCGGGCGGGGTCGCGGTGCCAGCGCCGGCTGCGAGCAGCAGCGATGACGACAAGTGGTGGCAGGGAGGCTGTTTTCTCCAGGCGCTCACGGGCGACCGGCCCTCAGAATGAGGTCCGGGTGAGCCCCGGCTAAGCGGGATCGGGGGGTTTCAGCCCTGTTCTGCGATGCGGGTGGGGTGGTTCCCCCCGCAACGGTTCCCGAGGTGCTCGGCGCCTCGGGAACCGTTACCCGAGCCACCGGGGGGCCCCAACGCAAACTTCGTCCCGTTCCAAGATTTCCTGCGAGAAATCCTCCTGGGGTCCGTCTCCTGTTCATAGCCATTGGAAACGCTTGGGCTTGTCTGCCGCCGGGCTCGGGGTGCGGCGGCTCCGCTGGGAATGAAACCCTTCTGTTCGCACGGTGGGGGCATAAAGTTGGAAAAGTTTTTCTCATTGCCCCAGTGTCACTGACCACGCCACCAAGCGCCGATCGACAGCAAAACCTTGAATGGCCTCTGTTTTCTCTATAGAACACTATTTGGATATAATATTGCATGGAGCGATGCCCGATCTATAGGGTGCGCAACGAAACTACCGGTCCGTACGGAGAGGTTGCCTCCCGTGAACGGCCGGCGCGGTAATACTCTGCCGATAGAGTGCAAGCGCCTGTCGTGGGCCAACAAATGACTTGGCAACCCACCTCCACGGACAACCCAATTCAGGAGAAAGCATGTTCACCAAGAAGCGGACGTTCCTCGTACTATTGGCCTCACTGCTCCTCCTGCCCTCCTTCGCGGCGGCATGGTCGTCTGACACCACGGTCAACACGCCCATCGCGATCGCCCCATACGACCAGGCCAACGCCGTCATGGCTGCAGATGGACTGGGAGGGGCGCTCATCGCGTGGACGGATTACCGCAATGTGAGTGACAGGGACATCTACGCGCAACGAGTCGACGCCACGGGTGTTGTGCAGTGGGCGGTAAACGGCGTGGCCGTATGCGCGGCTTCCAACACCCAGAGAGCTCCTCGTATCGTCAGCGATGGAAGTGGCGGCGCGATCATCGCATGGATCGACCAACGCAGTGGCGGTGACCAGATATATGTCCAGCGGGTGGACAGCGGCGGCACACCCTGGTGGGGCGCGGACGGTGTCTTGGTCGCCGCCGCGCCAGACACCTACACCCCTTTTCTGCGCATCACGGCAGACGGCTTCGGAGGGGCCATCCTCGTGTGGCAAGACGCCCGCAGCGGCGTCGCCGCCAACAAGGACGTGTATGCCCAGCGGTTCGACACCACGGGGGCTGCACGGTGGACGGCCGGGGGGCTGCCCATCGCCGCATCGGGGATCTGGGAGGGCTATCCCGCCGTCGCTTCCGACGGCGCTGGCGGGGCGATCGTCACCTGGACGGACGAACGAGGGGGCTATGGCGTGTATGCGCAACGGGTCGATGCCGCAGGGGCCCTCCAGTGGCAGACCGGAGGCATGCCGGTGGCTGCCGACCCGGTTTCCCTGGAATACAGCTTCGGACTCGTCAGCGACGGTGCCGGGGGCGCCATCGCACTGCTGGCTCTTGCCGACTCCGCCCCTGCGGTGTTCTCGGCGCAAAAGATGGATGCCGACGGCGTGACCCAGTGGCCAGCGCCGGTCGCCCTCACCAGCTCCTACTACAGCGCCCAGGAGGTCGATACCTGGAGGTCCGTGTTCATCGGGGACGGCCTGGGGGGGGCCATCCTCACATGGGACGGTCAAGGGGCTGACCCATTCAACGAACTGGACATTTACGCGCAACGGGTGGACACAGGCGGGGTCGTCCAGTGGCCGGCAGGGGGTCTGCCGGTGGGCAGCAAGACCTACCACTCGGGGGACCGGCCCCCCCTTGCCAGCGACGGTGCCGGTGGTTTCATCGCATCGTGGCTGGTGCACGACGGTGTTTCCGACACCAATGTGTTCGCCCAGCGCTTCGACGCCGCGGGTCTCCCACAATGGGGAACAGAGCCGGTCGCGGTCTGCACGAACGGGTTCTATCAAGCGGACCCGGTCACGGTGGGCGACGGTGCCGGTGGAGCCATCTTCGTGTGGCCGGATGATCGCAACGGGGACGACCAGTATGACCTGTACGCCCACCGGATTTCTGCCGCAGGCGGTTCGGCCGGCCTGCAGACGCCGTCCAATGTGGCCCCCCTCGGCGGTGTGCGTATCGACGCAGCTTCCCCGTTCACCCTGAGCGCCTCGGCGTTCGTCGATGAAGCCGGTCTCGTCAGCCACGCCGCCTCCCAGTGGCGCGTTCACGACACCAACACGGTGACCCCGGAGACACCCGAACACGACATTTCCGCAGACGACGACTACTTCACCTACCCGCTGCCGTTCGGCTTTCCCTTCTTCGAACGAACCATCACCGCCATCTCCGTGAACACCAATGGGCTCGTCGAACTGCTCGAGGACGGCGAAACCGATTACGCCAACGATGGGTACGGGACGCACTCCGACGACGAGCACATAGACAACATGGATGCCGTCTTCGCCGCCAACGACGATCTGGACCTGATCAACGGCCACCTGCGCCTCTACAACGGCGGCACCCAGGTCGTGATCGAGTGGTATGGCGCGACGTACCTCGATGCGGATGCCGACCCCAACTACCCGGACGTAACCAATTCCTTGCTCTTCCAGGTCGTGCTGCACCAGGACGGGCGAATCACCTGGAACTTCAGCCAGCTGGATTTCACCCTGTACGACTTCGACCTCTTCACCGGCGTGTACCCCAACGGGGGCACGGAAATCGGCATGGTTGCCGGCGGCCTGACCGCCGTCACCACGCCGGCCGCGTACGAGTTCAACCCGGCGACCCGGGAGATCCTTCCCGCCACCTACGCCTGGTTCACGCCGCAGCCGGTGCTCTACGACTCCGGGGAGGTCGCCGACCTGGTGGACCACGCGGTGCCGGGCACTGCCGGGCTGGCAGATGGCGTGACCTACTACTGGGGAGTGCGCTACCGGGGAGACACCGGCGAGTGGACGCCGTGGAGCGCGCCGACCGGTTTCGTGGCCGACCTCTTGCCCCCCACGGTAGTGCCACCCACGGACCCCATCAGAGGCGCCGCGGACGTCGCTGTCAACGCGGCGATCCGCGCGACCTTCAGCGAGGCCATGGACGCGGCCAGCATCGATGGCTCCAGTTTCACCCTGACTGGGCCCGGCGGAGCGGGCGTAGCGGGCACCGCCGGCTACGCCGGGATGACGGCAACCTTCACCCCGAACAGCGACCTCGCCTTCGACACCACCTACACCGCGACCCTGACCGCGGCCGCCACCGACAGCCTCGGGAAACCGCTGGACGCCCCGTACAGCTGGAGCTTCACCACCGGCGCGGCGGCCGACGCCACGCCCCCCGCGGTGCTCTCCCGGTCGCCCCTGCCCGATGCCGTGGATGTCGCGATCGACCTCGGCTCGGTCAGCGCCACCTTCAGCGAGAGCCTCGACCCCGCCACGGTGACCTCGGACAGCTTCACGGTGACCGGCGCGGCCGGTGAAGTGGGCGGCACGGTGAGCTACGACGCGGCGACCCACACCGCCCGCTTCGCCCCCGCCGCGCTGCTCGCCTACGGCACCACCTACACCGTGGTGCTCACCACGGACATCCAAGACAGCGCGGGCCTCTGGCTGGCAACACAGGACAGCTGGACCTTCACCACCGCGGCAGAGCCGCCGCCTCCGCCAGGGGCTGACGGGGTTCCTCCGATGGTCGTATCCGTGACCCCGAAGGCCTCTCTGGTGCCGCCCGGCGTCGGGCTGTTCACGGTGACCTTCAGCGAGGCCATGGACGCCTCGACCCTGGAGGGTGTTTCGGACGGTTCGGCCTCTGGCGCTCCGTTCACGGTGCGGGTGTCTGGGGGAGCCACCGTCACGGGGACCGTGGTGTACGACGCGGCTGCCCTGACCGCCCGTTTCCTGCCGGAGCTGGCCCTCGAGTACAACACCACCTATGAGGCGACCATGCGGGGCGACGTAACCGACCTGGCTGGCAACGCCATGGGCACCGACTACCCCTGGAGTTTCGCCACCACCTCTGACCCCGGTACGCTCGCCTGCGATGTGGACGCCCTGATTCTGGAAGGGTGCATGAACTTCGACGACTTCACCTATGGGACCGGAGCCTGGGTGGATGTTCCGGGTATCACCGCCAGCACGGGCCCGGTGGGGGAAGCCGCACTGCGCAAGACCGTCGTCCTGGGCAGGGCGACTTTCCAGCCCCCCATGGTTGCGGATGCGGAAACGGAGAGTGAAGCCAGCGCGTTTGTGGACGCCACGAAATTTCGCTTGGAGTCCCGGGCGCGGGCGATGGAAGTCACTGCGGTGAGCGCTGGCACGGCCGCTTTCGGGGCCAGCAAGATCGACGTGGTGGGTGTCCCGCCGGGCACCCTCATCCCCATGATCGTCACTAGCTCCCGCAGTTACTCGGGCCCTGGCGGCCCCGGGGAACTGCAGATCCACGACTTCGACGGCCGGGGGCTGGGCACCATCATCTTCCGGAAAGGGTTCAAGCAGCTCACGCACATGATCGACCTGTACGGGCCCAGCGACGACCCGGCCAACTGGGAGAAACTCCCCGGCTCGGACAGCGCCACCATGACCTTCCGGCTGCCCTACCCCGCGACCCCCAACAACGGCATCGTCCTCTACTTCGCCGCCGGCGCGAAAAAGACCGACCCCGCCGCGGTCTCCAGTGAAGTCGACGCTTCCGCGACGATCACGTTCGACCCGCCGCCGGGGGTGACGGTCACCCTGGCCTCGGGTCAGGTGTTCACCGGTGACATCGATACGGACGGCGACGGTGTGGCGGACCTGGAAGACAGTGCGTTCGACGACGCTACGGTTGCCAGCCCCGCGGCCGCCACCGCCACCGGCAGCATCACCGTCGACGCCTCCGCCAACGTCGGGGTGTCTCTGAGCCAGGTACGGGCCTTAGCCGCCGACGACCTGAGTGTGCCGCAGGCGGGCCGGCCCGCGGGGCTCACCTTCCCGGACGGCCTGGTCTCGTTCCAGCTCAACGGCGTCACCCCGGGGGGCACCGCGTCGGTGACCCTCATCTTCCCGACGGCCGTGCCGTCCGCGGTCTACTACAAGGTCGACGGTGACGGGTTCCACCTGATCCCCGAGCCCACCGCGATTATCAGCGGCGACACCGTCACCCTCAACCTTGCCGACGACGGCACCAACGGGGACCGCGTCGCCAACGACGGGGTCATCCAGGACCCCGGCGGGTTGGCGGTGCCGGTGCCGAGCAGCGACGACGACCCGGTTCCAAGCAGCGACAGCGATGATGACGACAAGTGGTGGCAGGGGGGCTGCTTCCTCCAATCCCTAGAGTAACGTCTCAGGTTTGACCTATCTAAATTCTTTTGGCGAAGGGCTGAAGTAGCTGGATCATGACTTTTACAAATTGGCGGCGGGCCCACCTCGGGCCCGCTGCCTTCGTATAGGGGAAGAGGGTATTATTGACACCTGAGAGACCCAGCAGCCGAGCGGTCTCTGATGTGGCCTCCCTATATTCTCGCATCCACCTTGACGCAGAGGCTAAGCAAAGGACCCGAGAGCCCCAAAGCAACCCGTCGTCTCCCGAAAAGGTTGGTATTCGAACGGGGCGGCCTCTCTAGCGTTCAGTCCGCGGACCAAACTTCAAAAACCGATCACTAAATGTCCGACTTTGGGCAAGCCCTTTCGGGAGACGGGACCAAGAGGAGTGGAAGGCCTCGACGGCGGTGATGTGCCAGAAGGCGACCTTCCCGCCGGTTCGCTGGCCAGCGCCAGCTGTGAGTTCGTGAATCAGGATGTCTGACCTACGCGGTTGGCAAAAAAGAAGGTCCGAGTCTCTCCGGTCTCCCCGACCCCACCGGCGAATGCCCCCAGCATGTCGCACTGGATGGATCGATTGCCGTGAAATCCAGTAGCGTCCCTTTTTGCGGAGCAACACGGTTGCATGGTGAACGCCACGCAGACCCGTCCGAGAGGCAGGCATTGGATCAAGAATAGGTGGTTGGTTTTGATTCAGAAACGGGTGGTCGCGTTTTGACCCGAATGTGCAGTTCTGGCGGGGTCACTCCCCCCCTGTTTCACTGTAAAGCCACCACCGCGCTGCCCCGCGGCCGCCCCGGGGCTGGCGCTCGAAGTAGATCTTCAGGGTGGAATGTTCGGTCGTGATCACCTCGAACCAGTGTTTTCGCACATACTCCTCCCCGCTGCCGTGGCGGCACGGGCCCGTCTCGCGCCAGGCGCGCAGCACCGCGGCCACCCGCAGGGTCCTGCCCCGCCACAGGAACTCCCAGGGCAGCCCCGGCCCACCGGTGGCCATGGCCTGGGTATCGCAGGTGGCGGCCACCGGGGTGATGGCCTCGCTGACGAACCTCTCCGACGCCACTGCCAGATCCTGCCCTCCCGGGCCGCGACAGGGTGAGAGCCCCCTCCTCCTCCTCAGGAGCCCATGATGGTTCTCGCGACGTCTTCCGCAGCCGTCAGGGTGCCTGGAAACGTCTTGATCTCCCCGGGTTCCCGCCCGCTGCAGTCACGAATGAGGTACCGCTCCCGGATGCCGTACCAATCCAGGAACTCGGCATACCTGGGGAAGACATCGGCGAATTTTTCTGGGTCTGCCCTGCCCTGCACCTGTATGAACACCAATTTCTTGCCTGGCGGCAAGCGGCTGCGGTTCGGGTTTTGTCTGTAGTCCGGCACGAGAAATGAGTACATCCGATCCAAGAGGCCTTTGAGCTGGCTCGGGACATCGGCAAAGTAGACGGGGGTCGCGATCGCCAACACATCGGCTTCACAGATAGCAGCGAGTACGGGTGTCAACTCATCCCGCAAGACACATCGATCTGCTTTGGTCTTGCAAGCCATGCACGCCTGACAGCCGCGATAGGAAAGCGCGTTCAAGGGGATGGTTTGCACCTCGGAACCGAGCCGCTCCATTGCCGCACAGAAGTGCTGGGCAATGGCACTGCTGTTTCCCTTGGGCCTCGGACTTCCAAGCACGCAGAGCGTCTTCATTCGCCAACCTTCCTTTTGCGCGTGGGGAAACACCACCCACCCCTGCTACTCCAGCAACTCCAGCGCGTCCTGGGCGGCCCCCTGCTCGGCCTCCTTCTTGCTCCGGCCCCGGCCCTTTCCCAGGCTGCGGTTGCCGATCCAGATCTCCACTTCGAAGCTCTTTTCATGATCGGGGCCGGACTCCCCAACCAGCCGGTAGCCTGGCGCCTGGCCGTAGCGGGCCTGGCAGTATTCTTGGAGCCGGGTCTTGTAGTCCCGCTCCAGGGCGCCGGTGCCGGACGCCTCGATCACCGGGTGGAACACACTCTCAACGAAGCTGAACACCAGGTCGAAGCCACCGTCCTTGTAGATCGCCGCCACCAGGGCCTCGAAGGCATCGGCCAGGATACTCGCCTTATCCCGCCCTCCCGTCCGGTCCTCCCCACGCCCCAGCACCAGGTACTGTCCCAGCCCGAAAGAACGCGCCACCTTCCCCAGGCTCTCCTCGTTGACCAGGTGGGCACGGACCTTGGACATGTCCCCTTCGCTGAGGGCCGGCCGCACGTCGTGGAGCATGTGGGACACCACCAGGTCGAGGACGGCATCCCCCAGGAACTCCAAACGCTCGTTGTGATCGACCCTGTCGCCGCGCTCGTTGGCGTAGGACTTGTGGGTCAGCGCCCGGTCGAGCACGTTGATGTCCTCGAACAGGTAGCCGAGATCCTCTTCCAGGTCCCGCAAGGTCTCACGTCGATGCATATCCATGGTTCGCCTCCTCTACGGGGCCACCCGGCCGCGGGTGCCGCTCGCTTCTACTGCGTTGATGACCACATCGATCTCCCCCCGGGGTGGCGGACCTTCCCAGGGCACCGCCACCGGCACGTAGTTGCGGGTGCGGGTGCGCAACCATCCCTCGCGGGGGCTGTCCTCCACCAGGGCCGGCGCACGGGTTCCCACCTGGGTCCGCCAAAACTGCTGCTGTCTGTGTTTCGACCATGCGCGCAGGCGCCTGGCCCGTTCCTTGATCACCGCTGCCGCGACCTTGGGTTCCATGGCCCAGGCCGACGTGCCCCGCCGCGCGCTGAACGGGAACACATGCAGGTACGCTACCGGCAGCGACTCCAGCAAATGCTCGGTGGCGGCGAACTCGGCCTCCCCCTCCCCGGGAAAACCCACGATCACGTCACAGCCCAGGCACAACCCCGGTATTGCTGTGGCGGCGCGCCGCACCGCCGCCGCAAACGCGGCTGCGGTGTAGGGGCGGCCCATGGCTGCCAGCACCCGGTCGCTGCCCGCCTGCAGGGGCACGTGCAGATGGGGGCAGAACACCGGGCTGGCGGCCAATCGGCCGACGACCGCGGCGTCCACCTCCCCGGGTTCCAAACTGGAAAGACGCACCCGCGCCACGCCGGCGGCCTCCGCCGCGTCCAGCAGTTGGGTGAACGAGCGGGGCGGGTCGAGGTCGCGCCCCCAGTTGCCCAGATGCACCCCCGTGAGCACCACCTCATCATAGCCCGCCCCGTGCAACCGCGCGAACCCGGCGACCACCTCCTCCAGGGGCAGGCTGCGGGACGGCCCCCGGGCATGGGGCACGATGCAGTACGCGCAGAACGCCTCGCAGCCGTCCTGCACTTTCAGGAACGCCCGGGCCCGCCCGCCGAACCGGGTGACCGGCTCGGGGCCCAGGGCCGGAGCCCATCCCCACTCCGCCACGTGAACCCCCCCCCGTCCGCTCTCCAGCAGTTCCGGCAGGCGCTGTTTGTCGGCGGTGCCCACCACCAGGTCCACCCCCAACGCGCGCAGTTCTTCCGGCGCCACCTGGGCATAGCAGCCGGTGACGGCGATGCGTGCCCCGGGGTTCTGGCGCCGGGCCCGGCGCACCAGGGCGCGCACATCGCGGTCGGAGCGGTGGGTGACGGTGCAGGAGTTCACCACCACCACGTCGGCGGCGGCGTCGTGGGGCACCAGTTGGTGGCCCTGCCGGGTAAAGGCCTCCTCCAGGGCGCGGGACTCGTACTGGTTCACCTTGCAGCCCAGGGTGGTGACGGAAATGCGCATGGGTTCGGTTTTGGGTTTTGGGTTTTGGGTTTTGGGTGGTCAGCCGACTAGCCGACCCGCCCCTGTTCACTGTTCACCGCCTCTGCGATCCAAGCACCGCCCAGCACCTCGTCCCCGGAGTAGAACACCGCCATCTGCCCTGGAGCCACGCCGAACTGGGGCGCTTCGAACGTCACCCGCACCTGGTCGCCGTGGTTCTCCACCCGGCACGGCACGGCGCGGCCGGTGGAGCGAAGTTGCACCGCACATGCCAAGGTCACCCGGTCGTCTGCCCCGGACAGCCACACGGCGCCCGCCCCCACCAACCCCTCTGCCCACAGGGCTCGGCGCGGGGCCACCACCACCCGGGCCGTCGGGGGATCGCTGGCGATCACATACAGGGGCTCCGGGGCCGAAACCCCCAGCCCCCGGCGCTGGCCCACCGTGAAGCCGTGCACCCCCCGGTGGTGGCCCAACACCCGGCCCTGGCGGTCCACGATCTCTCCCTCGCGGCGCGGCAGGTAGCGGGCCAAAAAACCGGCCAGGTCACCCTCGGGCACGAAGCACACATCCTGGCTGTCCGCCTTCCGGGCCACCGGCAGCCCGGCGCTTTCGGCCAATGCGCGCACCTGTTCCTTGGTCCGCTCCCCCAGGGGAAACAACACCCGGTCGAGACCGTCCGGAGCCGCCGGCACCAGAAAATAGGACTGATCCTTGGCCCGGTCCACCCCGCGCAGCAGCCGGCGCCCAGCGGGGCCGTCGACCAACCGGGCGTAGTGCCCGGTGGCCACTGCGTCGCAACCCAGTGCCCGGGCCCGCTCCAGCAGCCAGCGGAACTTGACCCGCTGGTTGCACCAGATGCACGGGTTGGGCGTGGTGCCGGCTGCGTAGGCGGCGACGAACGGATCCACCACCTGGCGCTGGAACTCGTCGTGGGCGTCGAGCACGTAGAACGGCAGGTCCAGGCGGGCCGCCACCCGGCGGGCGTCAGCCACGTCCTCCAGGGAGCAACAGCGCGAGCGGTCCCACACCTTGAGGGTGAACCCCACCACCTGGTGCCCTTGGTCGCACAGCACCACCGCCGCAGCCGAGGAGTCCACCCCGCCGCTCATGCCCAGGGCGACCCTCACCCGCCGGTCCCCCGCAGCCGGGGTAACACCCGGCCCAGGGCGGCCAGGAACGCGTCCACCGCCCCAGCCCGGGTGGTCCCCCCCAGGCTCACCCGTACGGCACTGGCCACCCGCCACGGCGGGAGCCCCATGGCCTGCAGCACCGGAGACGGGTCGCTGGCCCCCGAGGCACACGCCGACCCCGCCGACACCGCCACCCCCTCCAAGTCCAGGGCCTGCACCAGCAGTTCCCCGTGGATACCAGGAAACGACAGGTTCACGGTGTTGGGAAGACGCTGGTCGTCGGCCCCCGGACCGTTGACCCGGGCCAACTCATGAGCCGCCAGTGCCCCCGCCTGGAGCCGGTCCCGCAGGCTCGCGCACCAGGTCGCATCGCCCTCTCGATCCGTAGCCGCCGCGTCGCACGCCGCGGCCAGGGCGGCGATGCCCGGCAGGTTCTCGGTGCCCGCCCGCAGGCCACGCTCCTGCATCCCCCCCAGCAGGCGCCCCTGCGTCGACGTTCCCCGGCGCACGAACAGGGCGCCTACTCCCTTGGGGGCGCCCAGTTTATGGCCCGACAGGCTGGCCGTGGCACACCCGAGTTCCTCCACCGACAGGGGCACCCGCCCCCAGGCCTGCACGGCGTCGCAGTGCCAGGGCAACCCCACGGCCGACCAGCGTTCGGCCGCGAACGCCAGGGGCTGCAGTGCCCCGGTCTCGTGGTTCGCCGCCTGGAGCACGCCGAACCCCACCCCGGCCGTGGGCAGTTCCGCCCCGCTCACCCGCCCGTCCTCCCCCACCGGCAACCACGTCACCTCCCAGCCCTTTGCGGCGCGGGCCGTCAGGGGCCCCAACACGCTGGGGTGTTCGATGCGCCCCACGGCGAACCTCCGGACGGTGGCACCGACGGACAGCAGGTGGAGGGCCAGGTCGTTGGCCTCGGTGCCACCGCTGGTGAACACCACCTCGGCCGGCGCACAGCCCAAGAAAGCCGCCACCTGGTCCCGGGAACTCTCCAGCAGGGCCCGCGCCCGCTGTCCTTCGCGGTGTGGGCTCGAGGGGTTTCCGCACTCCTCCAGCGCCGCCAGCAAGGCGTCCCGCGCGGCCGGCCGCAGGGGCGCCGAGGCATTCCAGTCGAGGTAGGTCCGGGGCACGTCGGTCATCGCAGGTCGGCCCTTCCGGCGGGGCTCGGGGTGGGATGGGGGCAGGGGTCTCAGGCAGGAGCCGCGGCCATAGCGGCGAGGGTAGCCCCAGCGGGAGTCTGCAGCAGGAACGCCGCCTCCCACGCGGTCAAGGTGACACGCCGGCGGTAACGCAGCCGGGGCCGCCGACACTCCACCAGCAGGGTGCGGCCGTCTCCGGACCAGTGGGCAGTCACCCGGACCTCCGACCCTTGGATCTCCAGGAGCAGGCCGCGCAAGCGCCTGTGGGCCCGCAGTACCCGGCGGGCCTGGGGATCCCGGAAACCCTCGAACGCGCGGTTGCGCGATGTGGCGCCCCGGTGCAGTGCGGCCAGCAGTTGCTCCCTCTCCGAGTCGTCCATGGGCGGGAATGGTAGCAGTCGGTTGACCGCCCCCACAAGCGTGCGGAGTCCCGACAACCGGGTACGGTGGAGGTGTTTTCGAACACCCGGCTGTGGTAGGTTGAACCCCCTCCGCAGACCGGTGGGCCATACCTTGCGGCCTCCGGCCCGCAATCCACTGAGAGCGTGACGGAGATCCCATGAGCGACACCCCCCGCAACCAGAAAACCATCGCCGAGATCAACCACAAACTCCGCGCCGGCAAAGCCGTGGTGGTCACGGCCGAGGAAATGGTGGACGTGGTGCAGACCGAGGGGGCCCGGGGCGCTGCCGCCCGGGTGGACGTGGTCACCACCGGCACCTTCGGTGTCATGTGCTCCTCGGGTGCGTTCCTCAATTTCGGCCACACCAAGCCCAAGATGAAGGCCAGCAAGGTTTGGCTCAACGAGGTAGAGGCGTACGCGGGCATCGCCGCGGTGGACTGCTACATCGGCGCCACCCAGGTGCGGGAGGACGACCCCCTCAACAAAGTCCACCCGGGGCGATTTTCCTATGGCGGCGGCCACGTGATCGAGGATCTGGTGGCGGGGCGGGCGGTGAAGCTGCGGGCCACCAGCTACGGCACCGACTGCTACCCCCTGCGCGAACACGAGGCGGAGTTGCGCTTGGGCGACCTGCGCGACGCCGTGTTGTTCAACCCGCGCAACGCCTACCAGAATTACAACTGCGCGGTAAACGCCTCGGACCGCACCATCTACACCTACATGGGGGTGCTGCGTCCGCGGCTGGCCAACGCCACGTTCTCCTCGGCCGGCGAACTGAGCCCGCTGCTGAACGACCCCCACTACTGGACCCTGGGGACCGGCACCAAGATATTCTTGGGGGGTGCGGTGGGGGCCGTGGCCTGGGCCGGCACCCAACACGCCCCGCAGACGCCGCGCAACGCACGCGGCGTGCCCGAGGGGGGTGCCGGCACCCTGATGGTCACCGGTGACCTGAAGCAGATGTCGCCGCGCTTCCTGCGGGGCGCCAGCCTGGTCGGCTACGGGACCAGCCTGATGGTGGGAATCGGAGTGCCGATCCCGATTCTCAACGAGGAGTTGGCCTGGTTCACCGGGGTGTCGAACCACGACATCACCTGCCCGGTGGTGGACTACGGCGACGCCTACCCCAGCGGCGAGGGGGCCGCCCTGGGCCGGGTGAGCTATGCCGAGCTGCAGAGCGGCAGCATCACCCTGAACGGCAGGAGCATCCAGAGCTCGCCCCTGTCGAGCATCTCCAGGGCGCGGGAGATCGCCGTCACCCTGAAACAGTGGCTCGACGACGGCCGGTTCAACCTGGGCGAGCCCCAGATCCCCCTGGCCACTGTGCCGTGGACCGGTACGGTGCCTTCCCAGGGGTGACGGCTGGCACCGGCGGTCAACCGGATCGCCTCGACGGGGGCGGAGAGCGGTTCTACCGCTGTTTCCAGCCCCGGGGGCGTGGCCGGGTGCCGTTCCGGGTGCAGCTCGACACCACCGATCTGTACGTGCGGGCCGACCGGGATCTGCGTGCCGCGGCCCTGGCGGCGGTGCGGGCGGCGAGGACGGTTCTGGAAGCACACATTGCCGACCACCCGGAGTTCGCCACCGCGCTGACGCCGTTGGAGACCCCACCCGGGGAGGTGCCCGCCCTGGCCACCGCCATGTACGCAGCCGGCCGGGAGGCGGGAGTGGGGCCCATGGCCGCGGTGGCCGGCACCGTGGCAGAGCACGTGGGGCGGGCACTGAGAGCGCACAGTCGCGAAGTGCTGGTGGAAAACGGCGGCGACCTGTACCTGGACGTGAGCGACGCGGTGGTGGTGGGGCTGTTTGCAGGTCCCTCCCCGTTCAGTGGGCACCTGGGGCTGCGGGTGCACGCCAAGCACACTCCGCTGGCGGTATGCACCTCGTCGGCCAGCGTGGGACCCAGCCTCAGCTTCGGCGTCGCCGACGCGGCGGTGGCCGTGGGCCACCCGGCGGCGGTGGCGGACGCGGTGGCCACGGCGCTGGGCAACCGGATTCAAGGGCCCGGGGACCTGGAGGCGGCAGTCCAGTGGGCCACCTCCGTGTGCGGCATCCGCGGCGCCGTGGCAGTGTTGGGCGATCGCCTGGCCGCTGCCGGAGAGATCGAGTTCACCCGCGTCGCCCCCGCCGGTTGACGCACTCCCAGTGAGGAATCGCGCCATGGAGCTCTCCACCAACATACTGCTGGTCTTTCGCCAAGACGTGATGTACCAGCCGGTGATCTACCGCCTGGCCCGGGAGTTCGACCTGCTGTTCAACATCCTCGAAGCCAAGATTTTGCCCCGCAGGGAAGGCCGCCTGATCCTGGAACTGCGCGGCACGCCGGACGCAGTGGCTCGCGGCATCGCGTACCTGGAAGATTCGGGGGTGGAGGTGACCTCCATCGCCGACAACATCAGCCGTGACGAGGAGCGCTGCGTACACTGCGGCGCCTGCACCGCCGTGTGCCGCACCGGCGCCCTGGCCTTGGATCCGACCACCCTCGAGGTGCTATTCCTCCCGGAGAAATGCGCGGCCTGTGGCCAGTGCGAGACCGCGTGCCCGACCCAGGCCCTGTCCGGGGTCAACATCGAACGCCTCGGCCCCCTGCCCCGCAGATGACCGACCGGCTCCACCCCGCAAACCGGACCCTCCGGCCCCCAGGGGAGGCAATCATGGGCTTCCGACATGGCACCCGAGCCGCAGCCTGCCTGCCGTGGGTGATCGGCGCGCTGCTGCTCACAGCCTTCGCGCCCGCACCGGCTGGCAGCGAAGACCCGCCCCCACGCCTGTCCTTGGAGCAGGCGGTGGAACTCGCCTTGGACCAGAACCACGATGTGCGGCGGGCCCGGGAGAACCTGGCACGGGTGGAGGGGCAGATCCAGGAGGCGAAGAGCGAGGTCTTCCCCCAGGTGGACCTGGAGGCCGACTATTTCCGTTCCTACGACGAGAGCATCCGCGACTCGGATTTTGGCGGGTTGATCTCTCCCGAGGCCTCGGGCAGCTACGGCGTTCGCGCCTCCGTCCGGCAACTGCTGTTCAGCTGGGGCAAGGTCTCCACTGCGATCGAGATCGCCAAGGACGGCCGCCGCCGCTCCAACCAGGAGCTGGCCAGCACCGTGCGCGCCGTAAAGTTGCAGGTCCACGAAACGTTCTACCGGCTGCTGCTCGACCAGCGCCTGGTGGCGGTGGCCGAGGAGCGACTGGCCCAGCGGCGCCGGCAGTTGGCGGTGGCGGAGAAGAAGTTCGGCGCTGGCGTGGTCAACGAGTTCGAAGTGATCCGGGCCCGGGTAGACCTGGCCAACGCCGAGCCCCCGGTGATCCGCTCCAGGAATCAGGTGCGGCAATCGGTCAGCCGCCTCAACAACCTCATGTCCCGGGACCAACGGACGCCCTTCGCGGCGGACGGGGAACTGCTCTACCAGCCCTTGGGGGCACTCACCCTGGAGCAGGTGGTGGAGCGCGCCGTGGTCCGGCGCCCGGAACTGGAGTCGCTGCGGGTGTCCCGGGAGATCGCCGAGAAGGCCGTAACGATCGCCCGCGCCGGGGACAAACCGGAAGTCAATCTGCTCGGCAGCTACGGTTTCGCCGCGGAACAGGCCCACGATCTGGGACCGGACCGGGAGAAGTGGCTGGCGGGGATCACCTTCACCCTGCCCCTGTTCGACGGCTGGCGGACCCGGGGCCAGGTGGCCCAGGCCTCCAGCGACCTGCACGACGTGGCCCTCGCCACCTCCCAACTGGAGGAGACCATCACGCTGCAGGCGAAGGTGGTGCTCGATGACCTCACCGAGGCCAGCCAGATCATCGACGCCGCGATCCTCAACATCGACCAGGCCGAGAAGGCCCTGGAACTGGCCGAGACCTCCTACCGCTACGGGGTCGCCACCGCCCTGGACGTCACCGCCGCCCAGTTGTCCCTGACAGTGGCGCAGGTCGATCGCGCCCAGGCCCTGCACGACTACATGGTGGCCAAGGCCCGGGTGCTCTCGGTGATGGACGACCTGTAGGCGGACGGCCTGGTAAGCGGTTGCGGACGAGCAGCGATTCCTGTATATAGCTCGGTTCACCCGGACGGCCATCGCGGCCGTCCCCTCCTTGCTCCCGGCGACGACCGGGGGCTTCACATCCGGAAGGAGCAGCAATGACCGAGAAGTGGCGAAAGTACGAGGCGATGATCATCTTCGCGCCGGAGGTCGGCACCGACGGCGCCGAAGAACTGGTGCAGCGTGCCCGGGAGTTCGTCCTGTCCCAAGACGGCCGGGTACTCAAGGCCAACCGTTGGGGCTTGCGCGACATGGCGTTCGAACTCAAGGGGCGCAGCAAGGGTTACTACCTACTGTTGGAGTTCGCCGGCCTGCCCAAGGTGGCCACCGAACTGGACCGCCGCCTCAACCTCCTCGACACCGTGCTCAAGTTCCAGACCATCAAGCGGGAAGACCAGGTGGACCCGGCCTCCCTGCCGGAAGAGGTGGTGGAGGAACCGCCTGCCGCCAAGGAGGAAACCGCCACCGTGGAGAAGCCTGCCGCTCCGGTCGAAGAGGCCTCGACTGTCTCCGAGGAAGCGCCTGTCGCTACCGAGGACGAGGACGACGACGAGGACGAGGACGAGGACGAGTAGGCTCCCCTTCTACTGCATCGACTCTGAGGAGATTCCATCATGGCAGAAAAGCCCAAACGTTCCCGGCGACCCAAGGTCTGCCGTTTCTGCACC
>JARGFW010000081.1 GCA_029211085.1 Deferrisomatales bacterium
CTGCGGTGGCCCCCGACGCCGGACCCGTGCTGAGCGGCAAGGTATCCATGGACGGCGCGGGGATCGCCGGCGCCGAGGTGCTGCTGTACGACCCGCAGTTCTTCCTGCCGCCGGTCCGGCCACCCGGCGCCCGGGGGGAGTCCGGGGCGGACGGGGCGTTCCGGCTACAGGCCCCAGCCGGCAGGTATCTCCTGGTGGCCCGGCGGGGCGAGCGCTTCGCATTCTTCGGCCGCAACCCCGTGCGCCTCGACCACCCGGTGGGCGGCATCCACCTGCCGCTGGTGCCGGTGCACCCCCTGGCCCGCAGTGAGGTTCCCCCGGGGGAAGAGGCCCTGGAAGGGCAGGTACTCCACGGTGGCCGGCCGGTCGCCGACGCCCGGGTGTTCGTGTACCTGGACCCCGCCCGGGGCTTCCGCGGTCCGGGCTTCGCCCTCTCCGAGCCCACCGACGCCGACGGCCGCTTCCACATCCCCCTGCCCCCGGGCACCTACTTCGCGGTGGCCCGTTTCCGGCCCCAGGGCTGGAAGACCGGGGGGCTGGAGCCCGGAGATCAGTTCGGGGTCCTCCCCGAGTTGCCCCTGGTACTGCGCGAGGGCGAGCGGGCAGAGGTGGCGATCGAGACCGTGGAGGTCCCCAGCCTGGAGCAGATGGCCCGCTACCAGGGGCGCTCCGGCGTGCTCTCCGGGCGGGTGGTGGACCAGCACGGCAGGCCGCTGGCCGGCCTGCGCGCCTGCCTGTACGACAACCCGCAGATGCTGGACCAGCCCCTGGCCGTGTCGGAACCTACCGGACCGGACGGCAGGTTCACCCTCAAGACCGACCGCGCCGGCACCTTGTTCTTGGGGGCCCGGGTCAGCCTCGGCGGCCCTCCCGGCCTGAACGAGCCGATGGGCTTCTACCGAGGCCCAGACGGCACCCGCCTGGACCTCGCCCCGGAACAACGGCTGGAGGACCTGACCATCGTGGTGACGGTACGGCGGTGAGGAAGACAGTGATCGGTGTACTGTTCACCGCTTTTCTCTCCCTGCTTGTCCTCGGCTGCGCGGCCTCTGCCCCGGCACCGCGTGTCGCGGTGCCCGCCGTCGCAACCACTGTGTGGCGGGGCACGGTGGAGCTTGCGGAGAGCCGGACCTTTCCCCGGGGCTCGCGGCTGGTGATCGAGCCCGGCACGACGGTGCGTTTCGCGGCGGTGGACGAGGACGGTGACGGCTGGGGGGACGTGTCCCTGCGGGTGGAGGGCGACCTGATCGCCCGGGGCACCCCGGAACGTCCCATCCGCTTCACCTCCCAGGCGAGCCCCGCCGAGCCCGGGTCCTGGGGGGAGATCCGCATCGACTTCGGCGCGTTCGAGTTCTCCTACGTGGTGCTGGAAGGCAGCACCCGGGGTCTCCACGCGCACTTTTCCCGCGGCACCGTGCGCGACTGCGTGCTGCGCTGGAACGTGGACGGCACCCGCCTGGGCGAGTCGGAAGTCGACCTGGAGCACAACCTGTTCTATGGCCACCAGGGCAAGGCCTACAACGCCCGCAACTGCCGCAACACCGTGCGCGGCAACCGCTTCCACCACAACCGCAACGGCATCTTCCTGTTCGAGGCCGACCAGGGCTCGGTGATCGAGGGGAACCACCTGCGCCACCACCCCCAGCCGCTGCGGCTGGGCGACTTCTTCAACGGCACCGTACACACCCAGGGCAACGACTGGGGCGACCCCCTGCCCGCACCCGGGGAGCTGGCCCCCGGACAGGTTCTGGCCGCCGCACCCGCCCCGGTGACCGCAGCCGGCCCCCGCGCCTGGCCCCACTGGGAGGAGCAGTGGCTGACCCGGTTCGAGGGGTACGTGGACAGTGCGCCGGTGTGGACTGACGAGGGTCTGTACGTGGCGAATTGGAGCGGGGAGTTGGCCCGTCTGGGGTTCCTGGACGGCGTGCGCCGTGCCACCGTCACCCTGCCGGACGTGGTGGACGCCGGTCTCGCGGTGGCGGGCCGGTTCATCGCCGCCCAAGCCTGGGACCGGGGGGTGTACCTGTTGGACCGGCAGGAGTTGACCGTTCTGGCATCCTTCCGTGAACACCCCTCCCCTGCCGACGACCACCGGCAGGCGGCGCCGCTGATCGAACGTGACACCGTGTACGCTGCCACCTGGGCCGGATCGGTCCACGCCCTGGTCCGGGAGGACGCCGCACTCGTCCCGCGGTGGAGTTTCCGCGCGAACGGCCCGTTCCGGGGGGACCTCACCGGGGCAGGCGGGCTGCTGCTGGCCCCTGGCGCTGACGGCATCCTGTACGCGTTGGACCCGGCAGACGGGTCCCTGCGCTGGAGTTTCCCCGCAGGGCGACCCCTGCTGTCCGCGGCGGCCGCGGACCAGCGGCGCGCCTACCTGGCCGACCGCGGCGGCACCCTGTGGGCGGTGGGCCTCGAGGACGGCGCCCTCGCCTGGCGGGTGACCCTGGGGGGCCCCGTCTGGTACGCCCCCCCCCTGCTCCGCGCCGGGGTTCTCTACCAGGGAGACGACTCCGGCGCCCTCACCGCGGTGCGGGCGACCGACGGCGCGGTGCAGTGGACTCGGAACCTGGGCGCCGGAGTCCGGGCCCGTCCCGCCCCGCTCGACGGGGAACTGCTGGCAGTGCCCACCCTGGACGGGCGTCTCTACCTGCTCGACGCGGCCGACGGGGCCGAGCGGGACTGCTGGCAGGCAGACGAAGCCTCCGGAGCCTCGCCCGCGACCCGGGGTTCGACGGCGGTGTTCGCCGCCCGGGACGGTACGGTGCGGGCCCTCCGGACCGTGGCCGGGTCCCCGTGAACTCGCCCACCCCTTCCCGTATCGCACTGCGTGGGGATCGGCCCTCCAGGGAGCGGCGAACCCTGGCGGTGGGGCTGTTCTTTCTCTCCGCCGGGGTGCTCACCTACGAACTGCTGCTGATGCGGCTGTTCTCGGTGCTGATGTGGTACCACTTCGCCAGCCTGGCGATCGGGCTCGCCCTGCTCGGCATCGGCGCCGGCGGCGTGGCCGTGGGACTGGCCCCGCGCCTGCGCAACCGCACCGCCGAGGTTTGGGGGGCGCTGGGGTTCGCCGCCGGGGTGCTGCTGGTACTCGCCTTCCTGGCGGCGGTGCGCGCCGACCCCGGGTTTGCCCGGGCCACCCTGGCCCCATTCCACCAACCGTTCTACAAACCCTTCGCCCAGGCCGCGGCGGCCCGCCCCGACGCCCTGCTGGCCCTGCGTCTGGCGGCCATCGCGGTGCTGTGCGGACTGCCGTTCTTCGGCGCCGGGCTGGCCACCGCCAGCGGCCTTGCGCGGGTGGCGCCTCGGCTGCACGGGACCTACGCCGCCACCTTCCTCGGTTCTGCCGCCGGGGCATGCGTGGGGCCGGCCCTGCTGGTGTGGTGGTCGGCGCCCGCCGGCCTGGGTGCGGCGGCGGCGCTCGGCCTGGTTGGTGCCGCGGTGCTCGGGCCCGCGCCCCGCGGCCGGCTGGTCGCCGTGCTGCTGGCCGGGTTGGCGATCGGCTGCGGTGTGTGGGCCGAGCGCACCGGCGGCGCCGAGATCCCCTTCGCCCGGGGCCGCTACCAGCAGCAACTGCTCGCGGTGCGCTGGAACCCCATGAGCCGGGTGGCCGCCTACTCCCTGGCCGCCGGTGACCTGCAACGCCCCCCCGGGCTGTCACCCAGCTACCGTGGTCCGAGGCCCCAACAGGTGGGGCTGGTGGTGGACGACTCGGGCTACACCAACCTGTTCGACGCCGCGGAGTCCCGGGCCAACCCCGAGTACTTCCGCGCCAACCTGGTGGCCCTGGCGTACCACCTGCGCCCCGAGGCCCAGGCGCTGATCCTGGGCCCCGGGGGCGGCAAGGACGTGTGGATCGCCCTGTCGTTCCCCGGCACCCGGGTTCGTGCGGTGGAGATCAACCCCCAGGTGGTGGCGATGGTCCAGGACCGGTTCCCCGAGTTCACCGGCAGACTCTACGCCGACCCCCGGGTGGAGCTGACCGTCGCCGATGCGCGGCGCTTCGTGGGGACCGACCCGGGGACCTACGACGTGGTCGAAGCGTCGGCGGTGTTCGGCCGCATGCCCCCCGCCGCCGGTGCGTTCACCCTCTCCGAGGATCTGCTGCACACGACAGAGGCGTTCCAGGACTACTGGCGGCGCCTGGGCGCCGACGGCATTCTCTCGGTGACCCGCTTCGCCTACGACCAGCGGGCGCTGCGCCTGACCGCCCTGGCCCGGGAACTACTCGAGCGCGTGGGGGTGGCCGATCTGGGCCGTCACGTGCGGGTGCTCTCCAGTGGCGGCCTGGCCAACCTCTTGGTGTGTCGCTCGCCGTTCACCCCGGAGGACGACGCCGCCCTGCGCTCTCTTGCCGCCCGTTACGACTTCCGCTTCCTGTACCCCACCGCGGACGGCCCCACGACACTGACCCGGCTGTTGGACGATGCCGACATACAGCCCGCCCTGGACGCGCTGCCCTACGACGTGTCGGCCCCCACCGACGACCGGCCGTTCTTCTACTACACCGTGCGTCCGCGGGATTTCCTGGCGGGGCAGGCACCGGACCGGCCCGGTTTCGACAACCGCGGCGCCGAGATCCTGCGCGCGGTATTCCTGGTGCTGGCCGCGCTCACGGTGGCGACGATCCTGCTGCCCCTGCCGCTGCTGAGGGGACTGCCCCGGATCGCCGGCTGGGGTGCCCGGGCAGCCGCGCCGGTGGGGTTCGCCGCTCTCGTGGGCCTGGGCTACATGGCCCTGGAGATCGGCACCATGAAGCGGCTCACCCTGTTTCTGGGACACCCCGTGTACGCCGCCGCCGCCACCCTGTTCGCGTTCCTGCTGGGAAGCGGCGCCGGCAGCCTGTGGTCCCGACGCCTGGGCGGCTCGCGCCGGGGACTGGCCGGGGTGCTATGCGCCGCCGTGGGTTTCGGGCTGCTCCACGCCCTGTTCACGCCCGAGCTGCTGCAGCCCTTCGCCGGTTCCGGATTTCTGGTACGATGTGCCCTGGCCGGCGCCCTGGTGCTGCCCCTGGCGTTCGCCCTCGGGGCCGCGTTCCCCACGGCGATGGCGCACCTGCACGGCGCCTCCCGGGACGTGATTCCCTGGGCCTGGGCGGCCAACGGCGCCGCTAGCGTGCTCGGCTCCGTGGGCGCCGTGCTGATCGCCATGAACGGCGGCTACACCGCTACCCTGCTCACCGGCGCCGGCCTCTACGCCGCGGCCCTGGCCACCGCCCAGGCGTTTCCGCATACCGCCAGGGGTCCGTGACCCATTTCCCCTTCACCGTTCACCACAGGGTCCCATGCACCGTGCTCCCGCGCTCCTCTCGCTCCTCGCCTTGCTCGGCTGCACCTCTCCGGAGCCGCCCGGGAGTGTGACCGGCACCGTGGCCTGGCAAGGGAAACCCGTCGCCATGGCCCTGGTGGAAGCCTACCCGAAGCCCGAGCGGGACCCCGCCACGCCGCCGGTGGGGGAAACCCCCTCGGCCGCGGACGGCACGTTCAGCCTCGACCTGCCGCCGGGGCAGTACTGGGTGTGGGCACGGGCCACGGTGGCCGGGGAGTCGCGGGAGCTGCGTCTGGTGGGGCAGGCAACCGGCAACCCCGTCCGGGTCCGGTCCGGCGCGGCGGCAGTGGAGAACGTGGCCCTGAGGGACGCCACCGGATTCGCCGCGGCAACCGGACCGGCGGGCACAGGTGTGCACGGCACCGTGTTGGGAGCCCCGCCGCCACAGGTCACGATCTACGCTTACTCCGGCAGATCGGTGCGTCCCCTCGGCCCGGGCTTTGCTGCGGCCGTGCCCGCGGGCCCCGGGGGCCGGTTCCGTTTGGACCTCGCCCCCGGGGAGTACACCCTCGCGGCCCGCTGGCGCGCCTCCGGGGCGGACCACGGGGCGCTGGCGCCCGGCGACCGGGTGGCCGTCGCCGTGGTGACGGTGGCTGGCGGAGGGTACGCCGAGGCAGGCCCCATGGAGCTGCGGACCCTGGACGCCGAGGTGTGGCGGGCCGTTGAAACGAGGGGAGCGGTCACCGAGACCTGGATTGCCGGGCGCGTCACCGACCCTGCAGGAAACCCGAAGGCCGCCATCCGCGTACTGGCGTTCGACGACCCGCGCATGGCGGGCAAACCCCTGGCCCTGAGCGCTGCCACCGGGGGAGACGGGGCGTTTCGGGTGTATCTTCCCGGCGCAGGTCGGTACTTCCTGGGCGCCCGTTCTCGCATCGGCGGTCCTGCCGAACCCGGGGAGTGGACCGGGACCTACCGCGGGGAGGATGGGTCTGGGGTGTCCGTGGCCCAGGGGGAACGGCGAGACGGCGTGGAGATCCCGTTGGAGGAGGTGTGGTGAGAGGACCCAAGACGTTGCCCGTGAAGCGTGAGGGGATTGCAGCCACAGGCACGCCCGGATTGCGCACCGTGGCCGCGTGCCTGATCCGTTGCGTGGTGCTTTCCGTCCTGGTGCCGGCCATCGCGAAGGGGGCGGCCGAACAAGGAATCCGCGGGCGGGCCTCCCTGGCGGGAGAGATTGACGCGGGGGTGGTGGTGACCGCCTACCCCTACCGTTCGGCCAGTTTCGGGCCCCTCACCGGGGAGAAGGCTGCAGCTTCCACCGCCACCGCCACCGACGGCACCTACGCCCTGCAGGTGCCCCCCGGGCGCTACGTGGTGGAGGCCCTGCGCAAGGCCCCGGGCAACGCCTCACTTCGCCCGGAAGCCGGCGACCTGCACTGCCTCTACTCGGGCTCACCGGTGACCGTGGCCGGGGGGAACTGGACCCCGGTGGGGCTGAACCTGGTGGTGGTCTTGGGCGAACAGCGGACCCGGGAGGGGCCCGCCCGGCTCACCGGCCGGATCACCCACAAGGGGAAACTGCAAGACAAGGTGTATCTCTACCTCTACCAGGATGCGGCCAGCGGCTTCCGCGGCCCGGCCCGGCTGCTGCAGCCGGTGGCCAGCGGCGAGTTCCGGGTGCGGGTACCCCCAGGAACCTACCAGCTGGTGGCCCGCAAGCGCGTCCGGGGCGGCGCCTACGGCCCCATCGAGGTCGGCGACCTGTTCAACTTCTACCCCATGAACCCGGTGACTCTGGCCGAGGGGGAACAGGTCGCCGTCGAGATACCCCTGGTGGAACGGCTCAGCCTGCTGGAGGAGGACCCCCGGTCTTTTGCCGGCCTCAAGATCCGGGTGCTGGGGCCAGACCGGGCCCCCGCCGTCGGCCACTACGTGCTCGCCTACGGCACCTCCGCGCGGTCGGGCGTGCCCCTGGCCACCTCGTCGGCCACGGATGGGGAGGGCCGCACCCGGTTTCCTCTGCCCCCCGGGGATGTGGTGTACCTGCGGGCCCGGCGGACCGTCGGCGGCCCCCTGGCGGAGGGGCAAGCGTACGCTGACGGGGAGGTGCACGGACCGGTGGATGCCGACACGCCAGAGTTCGAGTTGCAGTTGCGGGGCAACCCGTGAACCGGTGGGCCTCGGTGCGCCGTTTCTCGGCCTGCTTGGCACTGCTTCTGGCCACCGCTTGCGCTGCACCCAGGGTGCAACTGGCCGGTCGAGTGGTACACGATGGGGACCCTTTGACCGATGCCGAGGTGACCGTGGAGGCGCTCGCAGACGGGCAACGGGCCACCGTCCACACCGACAGCGAGGGGGTGTACCGCTTCCCGCGGCTGCTCCCGGGCAGCTATCGCCTCTCCGCCACGACCTCCGGGGTGCCAGTTCTGGGTTCCCGCTCCGGCAAGAACCCGATCCTCCTTGCCGCAGGACAGAACCAGTGGATCGGTCTGCAGGCGGTACCCCGGTCAGAGCCCGCTTTCCGCCCCCTGCCCTCGACGCCAGACGGGTTCGGCTCCGTGAGCGGGACGGTGCGGTTCAACAACGCCCCCGCAGCGGGTGCTGTGGTTGATCTGTACCTGGACGACCACGGTCTGCGCGGTCCCGGCTTCCGCCAGTCGTTCCCCGCCGGGGCCGACGGCCTCTACGTCCTGGATGAAGTTCCCGAGGGCGCCTACTACGTGGTGGCGCGACGGCGCGCCTCTGGCACCGTGGCCGGTCCGCTGGTGGCCGGCGACCTCTACGGCGAGGCCCTGGCCAACCCGGTGCCGGTGCGTTCCCGCCAGGAAACGTTGTTGGACGTCCACCTGGTGCGCAAGGAACGGGACGACGACCCCAACGCCGATCGGCTCCCGGCCCTCGGGGCAACGCTTCGCGGCGTGGTGGTAGACGGCGCGGGCACCCCGGTGCCGGGTCTCTACGTGTTCGCCTACCGCAACCGGGTGGTGGGCCACGGCATGCCCGACTTTCGCACCCTCCCCGGCGGACCTGACGGCTCCTTCGCCCTGTCCCTGGGGGAAGGGGGCCTGTTCTACGTGGGAGCCCGGGAACACGCCGGGGGCTCCCCCCAACCCGGGGAGTGGTTCGGCTTCTATGAGGGTTCGGCAGACCACGGCATCACGGTGCGGCGGGACCAGCAGGTGGAGGGGGTGCGAATTGTGGTAAGGAAGGTGCTGGAGTGAAACAGGTGAACGGTGGACGGTGAACGGTGAACCGGCCAGACCCCGAGCAGGCAAAGGACCGAGGGGAACCACCGTTCCTCTGTAAGCCCCTCTGTGCCTGGGGTGTACCTCGTTCCCCGTTCACGGCTCACGATTCACGGCTCACTTCTTGGGTGAGCCGGTCCCTTCTCGCCCTCGCCCTCGCCCTCGCCCTGACCGCATGTTCCCCCCAAGCGGTTTCGCGGCCCTCCCTCGACCTGCACTCCATGCCCACCGAATCGATCACCGGCGACGTGGTGTGGCAGGGAGAGGTGCTGGTGGACCGCATCGTGGTGGTACGGGCGGGGGCGAGCCTGACCGTGGCTCCCGGTACCCGGGTGTTGTTTCGGCGCATCGACTGGGACGGGGACGGCATCGGTGATGCCGAACTCACGGTGGAGGGCCGCCTGCGGGCGGTGGGCACACCGGAAGAGCCGATCCTGTTCGCCTCGGCCGAGGCCGAGCCCCGGCCGGCGGACTGGAAGTACCTGATGGTGAACTTCGCCCAACGGGCGGAACTGGCCTACGCCAGCGTGCGTCACGCCTACAGCGGGCTCCAGGTCCATTACAGCACCGCCGAGGTGCACCACTGCGAGTTTCGCGACAACGTGGACGGGGTCCGGTTTTCCACCGCTCGCCTGCATCTCACGGGGTGCTGGGTGCATCACAACAGCAACGGCATCCGCTTCGAGGAGCGCGGCCACCCGGCGCACGTCGAGGACAACGAGATCAGCGACAACGCCGTGGGGGTGTTCGCGGTGACCGAGTGCCGGGGCAGATCGAGGTTCTTTGGAAACAATATCAGACGAAACCGGTATTCGATTAAGATGGGCTGGGAGCAACCCCACGATCTGCCGTTCCCCGGAAACTTCTGGGGGGACCAGACCGAGGAGGAACGGCTTGCAGCCCTGTACGACGGCCACATCGACCCGGCCCTGGGGAAGGTGAGTTTGGAGCCGTCGAGAACCGAACCGGCTGCAGTCCCCGTTCCCCCGTTCCCGCTGCCGGACCACCCCACATGGAGGAATCCGTGAGAAAGTTCCTGATCGCCTTGACCCTGCTACTGGCCAGCCTCGCCACCGTGCCCGCGACGGCGTGCGTGGGAAAGACCCTGATCATCGGCGCCGTGGAGACCCCCGAGGGCCGCCTGGTGGCCCAGGTGATCGCCATCCTGATCAATGAGCGAACCGGCACCACGGTGAAGATCCAGAACTTCGCCGACCCAGACGCCGTGCACCGAGAACTGAGCGCCGGTGACGTGGACATCGCCGTGGAGTACCCGGCCCGGGCCCTCGTCAGGCTGGGCCGCGCCGTCCCCGCCGACCCCAAAGCGGCCTATACCGAAGCCAAGGCTGCGTACCTGGAGCAGCTCAATCTGGTGTGGCTGCCGCCCCTGGGCTTCCAGGCCCCCGGGGACCACGGCGGGGCGGCGGCGCCTGTGGCCCAAAAACACACTCTGAAGAAGTTTCCCGCCCTGCCCCGCCTGATCGCCAAGACCCAGGATCTACTGCCGGATGCGACGCTGGCGGCACTCGTCAAGGCCGGCGATCCGGCCCTAGTGGCCCGGGAGTTCCTGCGGGAGAAGAAGCTGATCTAAGTCGGTGAACAGTGATCCGTGAACGGTGAACAGGAAGACCGGAGCACACACCACAAGGTGCAAGGTTCGAAGACCACGTATTGCCACCGTCTGGGAATGGACACCGAGAGAACCGATGCGAGATAGACGCTTCCCTGCCGCCGCCGGCTCAACGTTCACCGTCCACGAATCCGCAGGAAAGAGGGATACCCGGTTTCGTCAGGAACGCCGGAAGGGCGAGTTGCAGGATGGGCCGAGTGGCCGTTCCCCTGACCTCACCCGCCGTCGCTTCCTCACCCGCCTGACCCAGCTCGGCTTCCTCACCCTGGCTCCCCTGGGCCTGCCCGTATGGCGGCGCACCGCCCACTCGGCACCGACTCCCCAGCCCCTCTCCACGGCCGAGGGCACCGACGCCGCCGCCCTGGTGCGGGAAGTGGTGGGCAAGCTTGGGGGCATGGGGCGGTTCGTCTCCCCCGGTGACCGGGTGGTGGTGAAGCCGAACCTGGGTTGGGACCGCACCCCGGAGGAGGCGGCCAACACCCACCCGGAGGTACTCGCCGAGTTGTGTCGCCTGGCCCTGGACGCCGGGGCCGGCGAGGTGCGGGTGTTCGACCGCACCTGCAACGACGCCCGCCGCACCTATCAGCGCAGCGGCGCCAACGACGCCCTCGGCGCGTTCGGAAGCAAGGTCCGGCTGGAACATGTGAACGACAACCGCTTCGAGGTCACCGACATCCCCGGGGCCGAGAAACTCACCCGCTGGCCCCTGTACCGCCCCGCCCTGGAGGCGGACGTGCTGATCAATGCACCGGTACTCAAACATCACGGCCTGTCCGGGGTGACCATCGGCATGAAGAACCTGATGGGCGTCATGGGCGGCAATCGCGGCCGCGTGCACCAGGGCATCGACGAGAACCTGGTGGACCTGAATCTGGCGGTGCGCTCGCACCTCACCGTGGTGGACGCCACCCGCATCCTCACCCGCAACGGCCCCCAGGGGGGCGGCACCGGCCCGGTGCGCATTGCCAACCGCATGGCGGCCTGCGCCGACGTGGTCACCGCCGACGCCTGGGGCGCCCGTGAGTTCGGCACCACCCCGCTGGACGTCGGCCACATCCGCCGCGCCCACGAACGGGGCTTGGGCATCGCCGATTTGGACCGGGTGCAGGTGCTGTGACCGTGGGTCACCGTTCTCCCTCCCCGCGGCGCTGGGTACAGGGCGGCCTGTTGCTCGGCTTCCTGTGGCTCTTCGCCCGCACTGCCTACCGGGGTTCCGACCTCCTGGACTGGCCGGTGCATCTCCTGTTCCGGCTCGACCCCCTGGCGTGGCTGGCGGAGTTCCTGGCGGTGGGCGCGAAGGCCCTGGCGTGGGCCTGGGCAGCCTCCTTTTTGCTGTTGCTCACCACCGTATTCCTGGGCCGATTCTTCTGCGGCTGGATGTGCCCCCTGGGTACCCTTCTCGACCTGGCCCACGGCACCCTGCGCCGGTGGAGGCTCACCCGCCGCCCGCGCCTCCGGCCGGTGCGCTGGACTGCCCTCGGCGTCCTGGCCGGGTTGGCCGCAGCCAGCGTGCTGGGCCTCCCCTTGCTCGGCCTTTTCGACCCGTTGAGTCTGTTGCTGCGCAGCCTCACCCTGGTTCTCCACCCCCTGGCCGACGGCGCCACAAAAGCCCTACTGGGTGCCGCCGAGAACTCGGGTCTGCCCCTGCTGGCTCCGGCCGCCGCCGCCGCCACAGACCAGTTGTCCCGTTGGCTGCTGTCCTTCGAACGCCCGGCGTTCCTCCTCACCGGCCTCACCGGCGTCACCTTCACCACCGTGTTGTTTCTGGAGGCGCTGGCCCCGCGGTTCTGGTGCAGCCACCTCTGCCCCCTGGGGGCCCTCCTGGGCTTGGGCGCCCGGCTCGGGCCGCTGCGCAGGGCCAAGGCAGGGGTTGAACGTTGCGGGGACTGCCGGGCCTGCGAGGTGCGCTGCCCCACCGGAGCAGCCGACGCCGACCCCGCGTCCCCCGCGACCTGCATCCAGTGCGGGACCTGCGAACGGGTGTGCCCCCAGCGGGCGCGCCGACCCCAGTCCACCGCGCCCCGCCTCGGGGTGCCGGCCAAAGCGGCACGGCGAACCCTTCTCGCCTCGGTAGCCGGAGGAGCCGTGTTGGCCTTGGCGCCAAGGATACGGGCGGAGCAGCTCGAGACGGCCGTGGACTTCCTGCGCCCGCCCGGGGCCACCCCGGAGGGCGAGTTCCTCAAGCGTTGCATCCGCTGCGGCGCCTGCATGCGGGTTTGCCCGCGAGGCGCCCTGCACCCCACCCTGTTCCAGGCGGGGCTCGCAGGCCTGTGGACCCCGCGGCTGGTGCCGCGCATCGGCTACTGCGAGTACCACTGCCGGCTGTGTGGGCAGGTGTGCCCCACCGGGGCGATCGGATATCTAGAGGAAGGTGAGAAGGAGACCTTCGTCATCGGCATCGCGGTGTTCGACAAGGACCGCTGCCTGCCCTACCGCAAGGCCCAGGACTGCATGGTGTGCGAGGAGCACTGCCCCACCGGGGAGAAGGCCATCGTGTTTCGGCAGGAGATCCACCCAGACCCCGTGGGGCGACCGCGCACCGTCAAGATCCCCCAGGTGGTGGAGGAGCGCTGCATCGGCTGTGGCATCTGCGAAACCCGCTGCCCCCTGCCCGGCCGCTCGGCGATCCGCGTGACCCGAGAGCGGCCGGGGGACCTGAGCAGCTTTTTCTGATCCCTCCGCACCCGCGCCGTTCACGCTTCAAAACAGCCAGTGCACCAGGGATGCCCCCAACAGGCCGGAGACCGCGACGAACGCCACGGCGTGCAGGATTCGCGGCACGGCAGGGGCACCCAGCCACCGGGACCGGGCCTGCCCCAGGCCGGCGAACAGCCCCAACCCGAACACCGTCACTGCCACCCAGCGCAGCACCGCCAGGGGCACCAGCAAATCGGGCTGGGCCAGCACCCGTGCCACGTGGATCGCCAGATAGGTGGACCCCCCCTGGGGGTCGTAGAACAGGTACGGCAGGTACCCCCCCTTGGCGTTGAGTTTGACCAGGGCCAGGGCGGCGTGGGCCCCCAGCAGGGGGCCGACCAGGGGCAACACCCACGCGCCGAGGCGCCGCTTCCCTGCGCCGTTTTCAGCCCTGGAGGGCGCCGGTTCCGCCCCGCCGCCGGGCTGCGGCACGATCTGACCCCGCAAGCGCGAGAGCAGTGCGGCCACACCTCCGGGCCCACACACCAGCAGCAGGGGTACCCCCACCACCAGCCACACACCGCCGACAGCGCCGCCGGGATCCACCCCCAGCGCCAGCCCCCGCTGCAACGCCGGCCAGGTTCGGCTCAGGGCGTAGCCCACCAACCCCAACACCGCCACCAGCGCACCCAACCGGGCCGCGTCCAGCGGCCGGCGTTCCGCACCGCCACCCAGATGCAGACCGAGGTTGCCTTCCGGGCAGCTGCGCACACAGCGCAGGCACAGCAGGCAAGCCCCGGTGTCCATGGCGGGGGGATAGAGCGCCACCGGGCAGCCGCCTCGACTCACCTGTCGCTGGATGACCCATCGTCCCAGATCCCAGCGGCGCCACTCGCGGCGCCGGGACACGCACCCGGCGTGACGGCACTCCCGGCAGGTCGGAGCCTGCACCGGCGCCACGCGCAGGGGCGCCCAGCGACTGTAGAGATGCAGTACCGAGCCCATGGGGCATAGCCCGCGGCAGAACCCGCTGCGCCGCCACACCAGGGCGCTGGCCACCGCCACGGCGACCGCCGCGGCGATCAGCAACGCGGTGCGGTGGGGACTGCGATGGACTTCGAACCCCACCACCGCCACCACCCCGACGCCGAACAGGACCACAGTGGCCCAGCCGCTCTGGAGCCAACGGGGCCAGCGCAGCCCCAGCCCCCTGCGGCCCAGCACGTCGGTCACGAACCCCAGCGGGCACACCCCGCACCAGGCTCGAGCGGCCAGGGGTGCCAGGAACACCAGGCCCATGAGCCACACCACCCAGAACAGCAGGGTGGTGGCGTGGGTGTACATGCGCGGGTGCAACTCCGGAATCCCGGGAATCCCATCCAGCCCTGCGCCGATCGCCACCAGGGCGAGGGTACCGGCGAGGAGGGCAAGTTGTAGGGTGCGCTGCAGGAACGGGCTGCGGAGAAGCCGGCCCAGCAGCGGCGTGTGCATGAGGTTCACTGGAGCCTCCACAACGGGCGCCATCGTCTTCGGGACGGGTGAAGGGTGCCCCCGGTCGTCCGTTTCCGTGGCGAGGCACGACCACCCCCCTTGCCGCACGCTTCGGCCTCATTGCTGGGAACGGACACTGCGGCCCGTCGCACCCGGGAGGTCAAGCCGAAACGTTCTTCGCCGGGGAACCCAGCAGACACGCGGTACACTTCCTCAACCAAAGCCATTGCCTGCTGCCCGGCATCCAAGTCCTTGTGGTCCACCTCGCTCCTCCTGGACTCGCCTCACACCTCACCGCCTCACCGATACAGGTTTCCCGGCACCCGTTCCTCCCCGCGGGCGTCGCGGAACGTCTGTGGGGTGCCGCGCAGCAGCGCCAGGCTGCGGGCGGCCCACTCGCGCACGGCGGGCACGGGATCGCCGTGGCGGAGGCGGTCCAGGTCGGGGTCGGCGGCGGAGAACTCCAGCAGGCCCAGGGCACGACAGAGTTCCAGGCGCACTCGCCAGTCCGGATCCGACAGCCGGGGCAACAGCAGTGGCCCCGCATCGGGGACACCCGGGTTGCCCAGGGACCAGACGGCGTCGGCCCGCAGTTCCGGCCGCTCCAGCGCGGCGACCAGCGCCTCCGCCGCTCGCGGGTCCCCCACTTCGCCGAGCACTCGCACAGCGTAGCCGGCGGCGATCGACTCCAGGGAGGAGAGCGCATTCAACACCGCCACCGCACTGCTGCGGCCCAGTTTCACCAGGGCCCGGGCCGCCTCCCGTGCCAACAGTGGGTCCCCCTGGGAAAGGGCCGTCACCAACGCCGGGGCGTGGACTGGATCGCCCAGTTCCCCGAGGGCCCAGGCGGCCACGTAGCGGCGGGGGAACCCGGAGTCGTCCAGGGCCCGCAGCGCCGCCTCGGCCGTTCCCTGGAGTCGCATATTGCCGGCCAGGGCCAGGGCGTGTTCCCGGCGCACCGGGTCGGAACTGTCACAGGCGGCGAGGATGGCACCGGCCGCCGGCCGGGGCACCTCCAGCAGTGCCCGGTACAGGCGCGTGCGTTCGGCGGGGGGGCTCGCGACGGTCAGCACATCCAGCAACTGCGCCACCGCGGCAGGGTCGCCGTCCCGCGCCCGAGTGGACAACTGGTCCACATCGGGCGGGGTGGGTACCCCGCAGGCAAGGACACAGAGGAGCAGGAGCCAAACGATGCGGCGCATCTACCACACCGGATGCACGGTGATATCCACCCCGGACAACACTGCATCTTCGGGCACGACCACCATCGAGGGTTCCACGGTACCCTGGTCGTAGCGCCCGTACAGGTCGCCCACCTTGGGGGGCCCTCCGTACTTGTCCCGGGCGCACAGGTAGTAGGTACCACCCTGGGACAGCAGCAGTTCGTAACGCCCGTCCGGCCCGGTGCGAGCCGACACGAACTTGGGCCGTTCCGACATCTGGACGTGCTCGTACACGTGGACGCGAACACCCTCTACCGGAGCGCCCTCCGGGTCGGTGACCTGGCCGGCGATGCCACTCACCCAGTTCGCCTCCGCCCCGAAGGGTTACGTTCCCGGGGAGTGCTCGCCACCGCATGGTTGGGGAGAATCCCCCCCGTCCCGCCACGGTGCTCCGGAGTTCCTGACTGCTCACTTTAGCCCCGGGGAGGAAGTCCGTGCCGTTCGCCCTCCAGTTGCGGCAGCGTCCAGGTGCTCCGGCCGGCCTCACGGCGTCCCACTTGCCTCCCGGGAAATCCCATCCGCCACCGCCTCGCGCACCCGGCGCAGCACCTCCCGGTCGGCCCTGATCAGGATCTCGCCACCCTCCTCGCGCGCCCAGCCACCGCGCACGAACAAGAGCATCAGAATGCCGGCGGCCAGGGCCACAGAGCCGACCCACAACACCCCCTGCCCCGGGTCTTTCACGATCTGCAGCCCCACCCATGGATCCTCTTCCAGGTTCTCGCTCCACGCGGTCAGGTAGATGCGCAGGCTTCCGACCACCAGGGGCCGGTTCACCGCCAGGGTGTGCTGGCGCAGCACCTGGTTGTCCTGGCTCCTCACCGTGACACCGGCCTCCACCTGCCGCAGCTCCGGGTCCTTGTACTCCACCGGCACCACCCGCAGGGGGGCGTCGTTCGCCGCGCTGGAGAAAGGCCCCAGCCGCCCTGCAGCACCGATCAGGTAAAAGCGCAGATCCTTGCCCTCCACGTCCAGGCGGTCGACCTCCACTCGGTAGGGATAGGGGGCAGCCGGGAAGGTCCCGCCCTCTCGGGTCTCCACTAACCGGCCGCCAGCCCCCCGCTCCCCCACTCCGGCCCGCAGCCTCAGGGGATGGTACAGGCGCCGGATCTCCTCCACCACCAGCACGAACGGCAGGTCCTGATCCACCCCCGCGGTCCAGTTGAAGAACGTCCAGGCCGGCGCACGCAAGAAGCCGTAGGCGGTCCCGGTGAACCCCCCCCAACTGCCCCACAGAGCCCCCGCCACGATCAGTACCGGGCTCAGGTGCACCAGCGGGAACCCCAGGAATCCCCAGGACCGGCGCCGGGCCCGCAGGGGCAACTCGGAGGTCAACCGAAACCCTTCCCCCCGCAGGGTCCCCGACACCGCCGCCCGGGCTTCCGCCGGCAGGCGCAGATTGTTGCGCCCCCTGCACAGGAAGTCCCGTACCCCCTGCACCGAGCGCCGTACCCCGCAGGCCAGCAGGTTGACGATCAGTGCCGCCCACAGCCCCCGGAACCACCAACCCCTGTAGTACCCGCCCAGACCCAGGGACCCCCACCAGGGGGCGTCCGTTCCGTAGCGCTGCTGCCACACCACCGGGTCCGTCCCCTGGGGGAGCACGGTACCCACCGCCGACGCTACCGCCAACAGCAGCAACAGAGCCAGGGTAAGGCGCAGGGAGGCCAAGCCGTAGATCACGTCTCGGGGTTTCGGGGCTCTCACGGTGCCAGGATCTCGGCTCTTGGTTGACAGGGGCAAGGCGACACCAGGGTGAAGAGTACTGGCTCCATGGTCCCATGGAAGCCCAGCCGGGGCGGGAAACGCCTCACCCGTTCCGAGCGGCGTGCGGGTGGTCGAGAATCTCCCGGTCGCGGGTGACCAGGATGGCGTTCAGGGAAAGTACCGTCGCAAAGATGATCCGATCTATGGAATCACGCGGGGGGTCACCGGGAGGGTTCATGGACTGTACAGCAATCGCGTGATCGACCGGCTGGAACCGGACAAACGGCTGCCGCCCACCCTTCCTGATCCCGGCTCCAACCACCGTGCTTCACCGGAAACCGCCCCGGGCAGGCGCACCCGTGACACCGGTATGGTGGCAGGGTCATTCCGACGGGTCAAGCAACCCCAGCCGTCACCTGCACTCCGCCCGACCGCCCCCGCTTCCTGCCTCGGGGCACCATGCGGCATGGCAGCTCAGAGGAACGAAGCCGCCGCGCGCCCCGGGTCGACCGCTCCCAGGACCGCGGCGATCACCGCGCAGCCGGCGGCGCCGGCTGCCAACACCTCGGCCCGTCGCTCAGGGGTTACCCCGCCCAGGGCGTACACCGGAAGGGAAGCCGCGCGACAGGCGTCCCCCAGGGTCGTTACCCCCAACGGCAGACCATATGCCGCCTTGCTCGGGGTGGCGTACACCGGCCCGAAGGTGACGAAGTCGGCGCCCCCCGCCGCTGCGGTCGCCACCTCCGCGACGCTGTGGGTGGACACCCCCACCAGCAGTTCGGCGCCCAACCGTTCCCGCACCACCGCGGCCGGCAGGGAGTGGCCCCCCAGGTGCACGCCGTCTGCCTCCACCGCCAGGGCCACATCCGCCCGGTCATTGATCAGCAGCCGGGCGCCGAAGCGGCGGGTGAGTTCCCGCACCTGCCGGGCACGGGGGTAGAGTTCCCCCGCCGAAAGGTCCTTCTCCCGCAACTGCACGGCGTCCGCCCCGCCGGCCAGGGCCCGCTCCAGGGCCGTGAGCAGCGGGTCCCACCCGCCGCACAGATTCCGGTCGGTGATCAAGTAGAGAGAGAAAGGACAGACACGGGCCATGGCACGGCTCAGGGGGAGACGAACCCGCGGTCCCAGTCCTTCCACACCGCCTCGTACCCCTTGGCGGCGATCAGCCGGGCGATCTCGGCGGGGGTGCGATCGTCGTCGATGGCAAACTGTTCGCCCTCGTGGCTGCCGTCGCTGTACCCCCCGGGTGCGGTACAGGAGCCGGCGCTCATCTGGGTGATGCCCAGGGGCAGAAGGTTGTCGCGCAGCGCGGCGTTTTCCCGGGTGGAGAGCACCAGACCGGCGTCGGGCAGCAGCAGTCGCGTGGCGCAGATGAGCTGTACCAGCTGGCGGTCGCTGACCACCTCAGCGGGTTCGAAGCAGCCGGCGGCGGGCCGCAGCCGGGGAAACGAAACGCTCACCTGGGAGCGCCAGAAGTGCCTGGCCAGGTACGCGGCGTGCAGTCCGGTGAAGAACGCGTCGCAGCGGAATCTCGCCAGGCCCAGCAGCGCGCCGACCCCGATGCGCCGCAGCCCCGCGGCGCCGGCGCGCTCCGGCGTGGCCAGGCGGAACGCGAAGTCGCGCTTGCGGCCCGCCGGGTGCAGGGCCGCGTAGCGGCTCCTGTCATAGGTCTCCTGGTATACGGTGAGGCCATCCACCCCGGCTGCCACCATACGCCGATACCCCTCCTCGCCGAGGGGGTAGACCTCCAGGGACACCGAGTCGAACAGCGGCCGCACCCGCCGCACTGCGGCTTCCAGGTAGTCCTCGTCGACCACTCCGGGAGCTTCACCGGTGAGCAACAGCACGTGGCGGAACCCCTGGCCCTGCAACACCCGGGCTTCGGTTTCGGCCTCGTCCAGGTTCAGGGTGCGCCGGGGAATCGCGTTGCCCACGTTGAACCCGCAGTAGACACAGGCGTTGCTGCAGACGTTCGACAGGTACAGGGGCGCGTAGAGGAAGATGTTGCGGCCGAAGCGCTGCACCGTCAGGCGGTGGGCCCGGGCGGCCAGTTCCTCCAGATGGGCACCGGCTGCCGGTGACAGCAGGGCGGCGAACTCCTCCACCCCCAGGCGCTCGGCGGCCAAGGCCCGGGTGACCTGGGCCGGGGTGGTGGCCTCGATCCGCGCCGCCACATCGGCCGGGTCATAGCGGTGCAGTTCCTCGGCAAACCCCATCTCAGCTCCCCAGGAACCCGGTCAGGGGGCTCGATGCCTCGGCCCGGTCCCTTTGGGGGCCCAGGCCGGCCAGGTACGCCTCGCGCCCTGCCTCGACTCCCTTGCGAAACGCCACCGCCATCGCCCCGGGGTCCCGTGCCACCGCCAGCGCGGTGTTCACCAGCACCGCGTCGGCCCCCAACTCGAGTGCCTCGGCGGCGTGGGACGGGGCCCCGAGCCCGGCGTCCACGATCACCGGCACGGTGGCCTGCTGGATGATGAGCTGGAGACTGTCCCGGGTGCGCAACCCCTTGTTGGTGCCGATCGGGGAACCC
>JARGFW010000082.1 GCA_029211085.1 Deferrisomatales bacterium
GACTTGCCCGCCCCGTTGGAGCCGAGGAGGGCCACGATGGCGCCCTCGGGCACGTTGAGGGACAGGCCCCGCAGGACCTGCACGGCCTTGTTGTACACCACCTCGATGTTGTTGACTTCCAGGATCGGTGTCATCGTCTCCACGCAGTTTCGGCCGGGTGAATGGACCGTGCCGGGGTGTCGGGGACCACCCCTGCGAGTGGTCCCCGACTCAGTGCACCCGGACCGACTACTTCATCTCGATCGTCTCGGAGACGGGCTCGTATTTGCCCGCCTTGGCGTTGAGGCGGAAGACCCTTGCCAACGGGATGGAGTTGTTGCGCACGGTGACCGGGATCGAGGCGATGCCGCCGGTGTCCCAGTTCTCGATGGCGTGGATCGCCGCCAGCAGGTTGTCGGCGGTGAGCTCCTTGCCGTCCGCCAACACCCTGCCGACCGCTTCGGCCCACAGCATCCCTTGGAACCAGCCCATCACGTAGAAACTGGCGCGGGAGGTTTTGCCGTGCACCCGCTTGTTGTAGTCGCGCATGGCGATCCAGTTCGGCCCGTAGTCGCCGCCCTCGTTGAAGAAGTTCAGGTGGTTCACTCCCAGGTAGCCGTCGGCCAGCTCGCCCACCTTCTGGATCATCAGATCGTTGGTGGCCCAGAACGTGCCCATGAACGTGGTCTTCATGCCCAGGTCGCGCATCTGCTGCATGAACTCGTTGATCGGCGAGAGGACGTAGCCGTGGAACAGGACGTAGTCGGGGGCCTTGCGGCGCAGTTTGCTCACCTCGGTGGAGACGTCCACGCTGCCCGGCTTGGTGGTGATCGTCTCCACCAGGTCGAGCCCCAGTTCCTTGGTCATGGCAGTGGCGGCTTCGATGGGGTCGCGGCCGAAACCGGTGTCGCTGTGGACGAACGCCACCTTGGCACCGGGTTTCTCATTGGCGGCGTGGACCAGCAGGATCTTCATCTGGTCCACATAGTGGGGGCCTTCGATGAAGGAGCGTGAGTAGACCGCTGCGTCGGTGATCTCCGTGGCGAACGAGACCCCGCTGACGATCGTGTTTCCGGCGGCGACCAGCTCCGGGTTGACCGCCTTCATGAAGCCGGTGGAGTCCCCGCTGTAGAGGATCGGCTTGTACTCGGCGTGGATCTTCTTGAACGTCGCCACCGAACAGTCGACCTTGTAGCCGCAGTCCTCGAACACCTGCTTGATCTTGCGGCCCTTGATGCCGCCGTTCTCGTTGGTCAGGTTGATGTAGTCGGTGAAGCCCTCGTGGAACTCGACGCCGGCGAAGGCGAATACGCCGGTGGTCAGGGAGGTCTCGCCGAAGACGATGTCGTCGGCGGCGTGGACGCCGGGCACGCCCAGTGCCAGGGCCAGGGCGGCCAGGGTGAGGCCTTTCGGAAACGCGCGCATCGTGGAACCCTCCTTTGCTGCGGGTGGATGGACCGGTCGGACGGACCGGGTCAGGTCTTGAACGGCCAGAGCCGGAAGTAACGCTGGATCCGCCTCCAGATCTCCGCGAGTCCATGGGGTTCGAACAGCAGGAACCCCACGATCAGGGCACCGAACACCACGCCGCGCAGGGGCGAGAGGTGCACCTGGGCGTTGGCCCACACCGGCGTCAGCAGCAGCGTAAAGGCGCGCAGCAGTTCCGGCACCAGGGTCATGAACGCCGCGCCCACGATGGGGCCCAACACGGTGCCCATGCCACCCACGATGATCGCGGCCAGGTAGAAGATCGACACCTCCAGCGGAAAGCTGTCCGGGGTGACCACTTTGAAGAAGTAGGCCCACAGGGCCCCGGCGCAGCCCGCGTAGAAGGAACTGATGCCGAACGCCATCAGCTTGTATTGGAGCAGGTTCACCCCCAGCACTTCGGCGGAGATGTCCCGGTCGCGCACGGCGATGAACGCGCGCCCCACCCGGGTGCGCAGCAGGTTGCGTTCGCCCAGCACCGCCAGGATGGCGACGGGGATCACCACGGAGTACAGGCGCAGGTCGCTGTCGAGCTTCCAACCCAACAGCAGTGCAGCGTTGCCCAGATTGAGGCCGTCGTTGCCGCCGGTGACCCCCTTCCAGTGGACGAACACGAAGTGGAGGATGACACTGGCCGCCATGGTGGCGATGGCCAGGTAGAGTCCCTTGACCCGCAGGGATGGCAACCCCACCACCACGCCTACACCCGCGGTGACCAATCCGGCGGCCGGCAGGGTCACCACCAGCGGCACGCCCCAGGTGTCGGCCAGCCACGCCGCCGTGTACGCTCCCACGCCCATGAACGCGCCCTGGCCCAGGGAGATCTGCCCCGTGAACCCGGTCAGGATGTTCAGGCCCGTGGCACTGATCACCGCGATGCCGATCAGCACCCCCAGGTAGAGCAGGTAGGGGCTCGCCACCAGCGGGAAAAGGGCCAGGCCCAGCAGCAGGATGCCCCTCCACACCCGCTGGGTCCGGGTGCGCAGGACCGCCTCGTCGGCCGCGTAGGTCGATACGGCGTCGCCGATTCTCACAGTCGCTCGATTTCCTTGGTCCCGAACAGCCCGTAGGGCCGGAGGATCAGTGCGAAGGTCAGCAGGGTGAAGATGGCCAGCATCTTGTACTCGCCTCCCCAGAGTGCTCCCGCCACCGTCTCCAGCCACCCGACGATGAGACCACCAAGCAGGGCGCCGAGGATCGAATCGAGGCCGCCGAAGATCACCACCACCAGGATGGCCAGCGCCATGCCGCCTGAGTTGGGGCTCAGACCCCCGCTGGCGGCCACCAACACCCCCGCCAGCGCCGCCGCCATGGAGCCGAAGACCCACGCGTAGTTGAAGACCCGGGGGACGCCGATGCCCATGGAGAAGGCGGCGGCCTGGTCGGAGGCGGTGGCGCGCAGCGCGACCCCTCCCCGGGAGAAGCGGAAGTAGGCGAGGTACAGGATGAGCATGACCAGGGCGATACCGGCGCTGGAGGCGATCTTGCCCGACACGTAGAGCTCCCCCAGGAAGATCGGCGCCCGGGGCAGGAACCCCGGCAGTACCTGGGGCTCGCCTCCCCAGAAGATCTGGGCCGACCCGATGAGCATGTTGGAAAGGCCGATGGTCACCATCACCACCGCGATCGGCGACTCGCCGAGCATGGGCCGGATGATCGAGCGCTCCACTAGGCCCCCCAGGGCGCCCCCGCAGAGGACCGCCAGGACCAGTGACAGCCAGGGGTTCCAGCCCAGGATCCCGGCGAAGGTGAGAAAGAAGTAGGCGGAGATCATCATGATCTCGCCGATGGCGAAGTTGATGACCCGGGTGGCCTTGTAGACGATCACGAACCCCAGGGCCACCAGGGCGTACAGGGCGCCGGTGGCCAGCCCTCCCAGGGAGCTTTCGAAGAATAACGGCCAGTCCATGGCTAGGCCTCTCCAACGGCGGCGACGCCCAACCGCTTGCGCATGTCTTTGACATTGCCGCTGCCGAGGTAGGCCTTGATCACCTCGGGGTCGTTCTTGACCTGGTTGGCGCTGCCCTGGGCGATCACCTGGCCGAAGTTCAGCACCACCACCTTGTCGGAGATGTCCATCACCATGCCCATGTCGTGCTCCACCATCAGCACCGTGATGCCCCACTCCTGGTTCAGGTCCAGGATGAAGCGGGCCATGTCCTCCTTCTCCTCCCGGTTCATCCCCGCCACCGGCTCGTCGAGCATCAGCACGCTGGGGTGCAGCGCCAGGGCCCGGGCCAACTCCACGCGCTTCTGCAGCCCGTAGGCGAGGCTGGCCACCGGCAGTTGGCGGATGTGGTCGATCTCCAGGAAATCGATGATGCGGTGTTCCACCTCCTCGCGCAGGGCCATCTCCTCGCGTTTGGCGCGGCCGAAGTAGACCAGCGCGTCCAGCAGGCCGGTCTTGAGGTGACAGTGGGCCCCGAGCTTGATGTTGTCCAGTACGGTCATGCCGCGGAACAGGGCGATGTTCTGGAAGGTGCGCGCCAACCCCAGTTCCGCCCGCTGGGGCGGATGCAGCTTGCTGATGTCCTCACCCTTGAAGTGGACGGTGCCGTGTTGGGGTTTGTAGAAACCGGAGATGGCGTTGAACAGCGAGGTCTTGCCCGCGCCGTTGGGGCCGACCACGGCCGTCACCGACCCCGCCTCCACCGCGAAGCTCACGTCGGTCAGCGCGTTGACCCCCCCGAAGGACAGCGAAATGCGTTGCAGCTCAAGTACGGGTTCGGCCATGTCCGTGATCCCTGGTGAAACGGCTCTGGCTGTCCGGAGGGTCCCAGTGAATGGCGCCCAGTGTGCCGCCAGGGGCGGGGGAGCGCTATCGGGCCAGTTCCCATGGGGGTGTCGGTGGAAAACCTACACCGGGCCGGCCGCTCCCACACTTCCTGGAGCCGGCGGCGCCTTCCAGCCTGCCTTGGGTTTCGCTGGGACTCGACGAGCAGGCAATCAGCCCCGGCGATGGGGCCCGCCAGGCGTCCTGTTGCGGAGGCACCTCTGTGCGACTGGGAGCACGCGTTGAACTGCCTTCATCTGCTCATCACCCCAGCCGAAAGCTCTTGTACCCGTTACAGATCTGCGAACGCAACAGGGCCGCCCCCGTGGTTGGCGGGTGCGGCCCTGTGTGGTGGGTCGGTTGGCGATTCCGGTGCGTGCGCGCCCGGCCTCCCCGGTCCCGCTCTGGGGGGGGCCTTGTGTCGGTGCGGGCCCTACGTCTCGAACAGGAAGGAAAGATCCACCGCCGGGGCGGAGTGGGTGAGGGCGCCGGCGGAGATCAGGTCGACTCCCGTCGCGGCAACCGAGCCCAGGCGGTCTTCGGTGATGCCCCCCGAGGCCTCCAACACGGCGCGGCCGGCGGTGAGGCGCACGGCTTCGCATAGGGTGCCGTCGGACATGTTGTCCAGGAGCACCGCGCCGGCGCCGGCATCCAGTGCCTGTCGCAGCTCTTCGAGGTCTGTGACCTCCACCTGCACCCGCAGGGTGTGGGGCGCAGCGGCCTCGGCGGCGGCCACTGCGGCGGCGATGCCGCCCGCGGCGCGGATGTGGTTCTCCTTGATCAACACCCCGTCGTAGAGCCCGGTACGGTGGTTGGCGGCGCCCCCCACCCGCACGGCGTACTTCTCCAGGGCCCGCAACCCCGGGGTGGTCTTGCGGGTGTCCACCAGCCGGCTGGACGTACCTGCCAGGTGCCCGACCCAGCGGGCGGTGAGGGTCGCCACCCCCGAGAGGCGCTGCACCAGGTTCAGGGCGGTGCGCTCACCGGTGAGCAGCACCCGGGCGTTGCCGGTGACCCGCAGCACCTCGGTGCCGGGTTCCACCGGGTCGCCGTCGCGATGGCGGTACTCCCAGCGCAGGTCGGCACCACCCAGCGCGGTGAACACCATCCGGAACGCTGGCAGGCCTGCCAGGCGCAGGGCCTGTTTGGCCACCAACCGCGCAGTGGCTTCCGCATCGGCGGGTACGGTAGACAGGGTGGTGATGTCGCCGCCGCCCACGTCCTCGTCCAGGGCGACGGCGATCACCCGTTCCGCGGCCCGGGAGGGAAAACCGTGGGCGTCGCCGCTCTGGGCCTGCCCTGCCCGCGTGGCTTGTTCCTGAACAACCACCCGTTCACTGTCCACGGTTCACCCTTCACTTTCCCAGCACGCGTGCCAGGTTGGCCCGCAGCTTGCCCAGGGTCTGCTGCATCTCGTCGGCCCGGGCCCGCTCCTTGGCAACCACTGCCTCCGGCGCCTTGTCGACGAACTGGGGATTGCCCAACTTCTTGGCGACGCCCTCCGCATCCTTCTCCAGTTTGGCGATCTCCTTGGCGAGCCGCCGTTCCTCCTCGGCCAGATCCACCAGCCCGGAGAGGGGCAGGAAGATCTCCAGTTCGCCGGCCACGGTGGCAGCGGCGTGCTCGGGCTTGGCGGCGTGCGGGGTCAGAAACTCCAGGGTCCCCAGACCGGCCAGGGCGACCACTGTGTCGGCCTCGTTGCGGATCGCGGCGGCGGCCGCCGCGGGCCCCTGCACCAGGGCGGACACCTTGCGGCCGGGCGGCACGTTCATCTCGCCGCGCACGTTGCGGATCGCGGAGATCACGGCTTGGACGTTTTCCACCGTGACCACGGCCGCAGGGTCTGCCGGCAACTGCTCCGGATGGGGGAACGGCGCGATCACCAGGGAGGCCGGCCGCTCTCCCAGGTAGGCGGGCCACGGCAGCTTGTGCCAGAGTTCTTCGGAGACGAACGGCATGAACGGGTGGAGCAGTCGGAACACGCCGTCGAACCCCGCGATCAGGGTCTGCTGCGCCGCCAGGCGCGCGGTGTCCCCACCCTCGGCGTAGAGCGGTCGTTTGGCCATCTCCAGATACCAATCGCACAGCTCGTGCCAGAGGAACCGATAGACCGCCCCGGCGGCCTTGTCGAACTCGTAGGCGTCCAGGTGGGTGCGCGTTTCGGCCGCAGCGTCGCGCAGGCGGGAGCGGATCCAACGGTCCTGGATCGGCAGGTCGGCGAACGGTATCTCCTGGGTCGCCGGGTCGAACTCCTCCAGGTTCATCAGGGCGAACTTGGACGCGTTCCAGATCTTGTTGAGGAAGCGGTGGTAGCCCTCGAAGCGGGTCTTGGAAAGGCGGATGTCGCGCCCCTGGGCGGCGAACGCCACCAGGGTGAAACGCAGCACGTCGGCGCCGAACTCGTCGATCAACTCCAGGGGGTCCAGGGCATTGCCCAGGGACTTGGACATCTTGCGGCCGTCTTCATCGCGCAGCAGGGCGTGCAGATAGACATGGCGAAACGGCACCTCGCCGCGGAACTTCAGCCCCATCATCATCATCCGGGCCACCCAGAAGAACAGGATGTCGAACCCGGTGACCAGCAGGCTGGTGGGGTAGAACTTGGCCAGCTCGGGGGTCTCCGCGGGCCAGCCCATGGTGGAGAACGGCCACAGGGCCGAGCTGAACCAGGTGTCCAGCACGTCGTCGTCCTGGACCAGTGCGACGCCGCCGCACTTCGGGCAGGCGGCGGGGTCGGCGCGCGCCACGGTCATTGCGCCGCACCCGTCGCAGGTGAACGCCGGGATGCGGTGCCCCCACCAGATCTGCCGGGAGATGCACCAGTCGCGGATGTTCTCCATCCAGTGGTAGTAGGTCTTGTCCCAGTGGTCGGGCACGATGCGGGTATCGCCGTCCCGAACCGCATGCATTGCCTCCTGGGCCAGGGGTTTGACCTTGACGAACCACTGCTCGGAGACCAGCGGCTCGATGACGGTGCGGCAGCGGTAGCAGCCTCCCACCGCGTGGTCGTGGGCGGTGGTCTGGAACAGGGTGCCGTCGGCCTCGAAAGCGGCCACCAGCTGCTTGCGACACTCGTAGCGGTCCATGCCGGCGAACCTGCCGGCGGCCTCGGTCATCGCACCGTCTTCACCGATCACACGCACGAACTCCAGGTCGTGGCGGCGGCCCATCTCGAAGTCGTTGGGGTCGTGGGATGGGGTGACCTTGACCGCCCCGGTGCCGAACGCCGGGTCGACGAAGGCGTCGGCGATGATCGGAATGCGCCGGCCGATCACCGGTAGGGTGATGAACGCGCCGATCAGGGCCCGGTACCGCTCGTCCTCCGGGTGCACGGCCACCGCGGTGTCGCCGAGCATGGTTTCGGGCCGGGTGGTGGCCACCACCAGCTCGCCGCTGCCGTCCTCCAGGGGGTAGCGCAGGTGCCACAGGTGGCCCTGGGTGTCCTCGTGCTCCACCTCGTCGTCGGCCAGGGCGGTGTGGCAGCGTGGGCACCAGTTGATGATGTAGCTGCCCCGGTAGATCAGCCCCTCTTCGTAGAGGGTGCAGAACACCTCGCGCACCGCCTGGGACAACCCCTCGTCCATGGTGAAGCGCTCGCGTTCCCAGTCGCAGGACGCGCCGAGGCGCTTGAGCTGGTGGATGATGCGGCCCCCGGACTGTTCGCGCCACTGCCACACGCGCTCGATGAACGCCTCGCGGCCCACGTCGTCGCGGCTCTTGCCCACCTCGGACAACTGGCGCTCGATCACGTTCTGGGTGGCGATGCCGGCGTGGTCCGTGCCCGGCATCCACAGCACCTCGAAGCCGTCCATGCGCTTGTAACGGCACATTACGTCCTGCAGGGTGTTGTTGAGCGCGTGGCCCATGTGCAGCACGCCGGTGACGTAGGGCGGGGGAATGACGATGGAAAACGGCGGCTTGGGGCTGGCCGGGTCGGCGTGGAAGTAGTGGTTCTCCTCCCACACTCCGTACCACTTCTGCTCGATGGCCGCGGAGTCGTAGCTGCCGAGGGCGGCGGGTTTCAGATCAGTCATGAGATCCTCGGGGGTGAAACACAGACGGGCCCATTCCGGGCCCGGAAATAGCGGAAAACACAGTGTACGAAGTGGCCCAGCGGCGCGCAAGGGAATTGGCCTGGAACGGGCCCAGCGTGCCGGTCGGCCCACACCGTCGCGGCTCTTGCCCGCCTCGGACAACTGGCGCTCGATCACCTTCTGGTTGGCGATGCCGGCGTGGTCCGCGCCCGGGATCCACGGCACCTCGCAGCCGTCCATGGGCTTGTAGCAGCACATTCCGTCCTGCAGGGTGTTGTTGAGCGCGTGGCCCATGTGCAGCACGCCGGTGACGTAGGGCGGGGGAATGACGATGGAAAACGGCGGCTTGGGGCTGGCCGGGTGGGCGTGGAAGTAGTAGTTCTCCTCCTCCGTTCCGTATCACTTCTGCTCGATGGCCGCGGAGTTGTCGCTGCCGAGGGCGGCGGGTTTCAGATCAGTCATGAGATCCTCGGGGATGAAACACAGACGGGCTCGTTCCGGGTCTGGAAATAGCGGGAAACACGGTGTACGAAGTGGCCCAGCAGCGCGCACGGGAATTGGCCAGCGGTGGGCCTAGGGGGCAGCATCGGCTCCCAAGGTTTCCTGGGGGGGAACCGTGCCTCCGCGCCTGGTCACGAGGGCCTGTCTGTGGCGATCGCTTCCAGGTGTTCGGCAGGCATGAACGTGAAACGGGAGCGCCTTTACTCCACGGAAACGGTGTCCCTGTCTCTGGACGCCAACTGAGCCCCGTCGATCGGGGTCCGGGTCATCCGGCCTTCGATCTCGTCGCGGGCCCGGACAACCATCGCTTGGTCGTGGCCGGTCAACCCGGAAGCGGCAAGATCCAGCCATTTCAGTGCCACAAGGTCGTTTCTCGGGACCCCCCGGCCCGAAGCGTACAGGAGGCCGAGATTGTGCTGTGCCTTGGCGAACCCCTGGTCCGCTGCCTTCCGGTACCAACTCGCCGCCTCCGCGTGATCTTGAACAACCCCCTGTCCGTCCTCGAACATATAACCCAGGTTGTGCTGGGCCCGGGCAAGGTCCTGCTGGGCGGCTCTTCGGTACCACCCCACCGCCGCGGCGGCGTCCCGGGGCACGCCGATCCCCATCGCGTACAGGAAACCTAGGTAGTTCTCGGCTTCAGCGTATCCTTGCCCGGCTGCCTTTCGGAACCAGGTCACCGCCTCCCCGAGATCCTTCTGGACGCCGATCCCTGCGCGGTAAATGAGCCCCAGGTTGAACTGGGCCTCGCAATTGCCCAGCGCGGCGGTCCTACGGAATCTTTTCTCCTCCTTCCCATACCACTCGATCGCCTTGGGATCCCCCTGTTCGGCGGCCCTGCGATACCATTGCGCCGCCTCGGTGTAATTTCTAGGCACCCCGTGGCCGACCGCGTACGCCACGCCCAGGTTGTGCTGCGCGTGTGCGTCCCCCTGCTCGGCGGCCCTGCGATACCAGTGCACGGCCTCAGCGGGGTCCAGCGGCACACCCTGTGCCAGGTCGTAGGCGATGCCGAGGCGGTACTGGGCCTCGACGACCCCCTGTTCGGCGGCTTTGCGGTACCACTCCGCCGCCGCAGCGAAGTCTTTGCGTACGCCGCGGCCGGTGGCATAGGCCCGGGCGAGGCTGTACTGGGCCAGCGGGTGGCCCTGGCCGGCGGCCTCGAGATACCACTTTGCCGCGTCGGCGTGGTTCCGCGCCTCTCCCCGGCCCTCGGCGTACGCCACGCCGATGCGGTACTGCACCTCACCGTTGCCCTGATCGGCCTGGCGCACCACCTCGCCGAGTTTCTCGCCGGGCACCGCTTTCTGCCCTTCCAAGAACGCGCTCAGAATGTCGGCGAGCGGCACACTCGCCTGGGGATCGGACTCGGAGTCAATGTCGCCCCGTGTGTCGGCATTTCCAGCCGTTGGCTGTTCGGTTTTCCGTGTGGCTGGTTGGGGGAGCCGCGGCGATGCCGGGTCGACTTTGCCTCCCCACCCACTCACCGCCACGCATAGAACAACCGCGTGCAGGCCCGCTACCCAGAGGATGCCCCGCGCCTTCAAGGTCCACTTGTCTCGGAGTACGGCGCCGAAATCTTTCCGCTGCGAGAACCGCCTCACGCTTCACCTCTCCCTTCCGCTTGTCTTGAATTTCCCCGGTCTCCGCCAGCTTGCGAGTTCGGAGAGCCTCTTTCCGTTGCTTGTTCGAGGTCAGGTGCCGCTGCGATGCCGCTTGCAGCCACTGCGCCTCTGACGGGTCGTCTCCGAACCACAGGCACTGCCGTCCGCGGTGAACCGAGCGTGCGCCATGTCCGGATGAAGCGTGCGTTTGCCATCTCGTGTCCTTAGCCAGATCGGTATGCACTCGACCGAGGGTACGGAAAAACGGTCGGGGGAGGGCCGCAGCCCTCCCCTGACCCAAGGGAAGCCGGCGGGGGAATCTTCCCCCCGCCGTCCTTACATGATCCGCCTAATTTAGCGGCGGGAACGCTTTCCACCCTTCCCGCGGTCGTCGCGGTCGTGCTTGGGTCCAGGTGCGTCCTCGTCCCACTCCTTGCCGTGGCAAGTGAAGCACGACGGGGCAAAGCCACCGGAGTCGGGTCCCGTCAGCTTGCTACCGTGACAGTCCGTGCAGCTGTTGCTGAACGGCTTGTCCTTGCCGGGCGCGTGCAGGAAGCCACCTTCCATGTCCGTGTGACTGGGCGGCGAATTGAAACCGTCATCGTCAACCTCGTCATCCGAGTCATGGGAGTCGTCCTCGTCGCCGGGACCCGGGGTCGGCGCACAAACGTCGCCCTCGTCGACCATGCCGTCGCAGTTGTTGTCGATCCCGTCGCAGACCTCGGCGGTGGGCACACAGACCGGGTCACAAACGCCGCCCTCGTCGACCATGCCGTCGCAGTTGTTGTCGATCCCGTCGCAGACCTCGTCGGCAGGCACACAGACCGGGTCACAAACGCCGTCCTCGTCGACCACGCCGTCGCAGTCGTTGTCGATCCCGTCGCAGACCTCGGCGGCGGGCACACAGACCGGGTCACACACGCCGCCCTCGTCCACCGCGCCGTCGCAATCGTTGTCCAGTTGATCGCAGATTTCGGCGCTCGGCGTGCCGGGGGCACAGGAATCACCGATGAGGGGTTGGCCGACGACGTCCGTGCAGGTCGTCATGCCGGTCGCAGCACATTCCCCCGTGCCACAGGTGGTGACCTCCTCCGTGAAGGTGTCGCACGCGCCGATCGTCACGCACACATCACCCTCGTCGATCGCGCCGTTACAGTTGTTATCCTGCTGGTCGCAAGTCTCGACGCCGGGTGCACCTTGGGTGCAGTTGTCGACCATGCCTCCGTTGACGCAGGCGAGCTGGCCGGTAGCGGCGCAGTCGCCGGTGCCACAGGTGGTCGGCGTCGCCGCAATGCCGTTATCAACCTGGCCGTCGCAGTCGTTGTCGAGCCCGTCGCAGACCTCGGGCTGGGAACCGATCCCAGACTGCACCACCTGGAAGCTGCCGCCAGTGCAACTGCTGACCTCCGCCCGGCACTCACCCACATCGGTGCCTGTGAACATGTCGGCTATGCCGTCATCCGGCGTGCCGTCGCAGTCGTTGTCCAGACCGTCGCAGATCTCCGTGCTCCCGGCACTGGGTGTGCAGGTATCGCCGAATACGGCTTCACCGTTGACCTCGGTGCAGGTGCTCGTCCCCGTGGATGAGCACTCCCCGACTCCACACGCGGTGGGCTCCGCCACGAAGCCGTCACAGGGCCCCGCCTGCACGCAATCGGAATCAACGGGGCCGTAGACGCCGTCGCCGTCGTTGTCCAGACCGGGAGCCGACTCGAAGTTGTATCCGAACTCTTCCTCGCCGTTGGGGCTGCACGGGTCACTGGGGATGTTCGGGTGGTTCGCTCCCGGATTGGCGTAGAAGGGTGGAAGGACATGCTCGCCTACGGGCACAAAGTTGCTGGCCGGGTCAGAATCATCGTGGCAGTTTACACAACCCGTCTGACCTGCGTTCCAGTGATGTCGGCGCAGTCCGGCTCCGTCCCCGCTCGGGGGATTGTTGCCGGTCGCGTCACCGCTGAAGCGGTCTTCGGCCCGCCCGTGGCACCCCACACAACCGATGGGGGCAAGTCCGTTGCCTCCCGCGGACCGGTTGAGGAATACCGGACTCCTGCCGCTGGGGACGTGACACGCATTGCAGTCACTGCTCAGTATGACAGTGCGATGGTCGCCGTGAACCGTACTCGAATGGCAGTTGGTGCAGCCGTCAGCATACGCCTCAAAAGCCACGGAGTTCGGCGCCCAGGCGAGAAATGCCGCCAGTGTGACAATGCAAATACTAAGAACTGACGCTCTTTTCATCCTTTTCTCCCTTGTTTCTCGCATGAAATGAAGTGCAAGACCTCTCCTTTTTGGTGCTGCTACAAACGGGGACCATTGGGTTTCTCGGGCGTCTGCCTCCTTTCACAGGGCTGTGGGTGACGCGGACAGCTAGGTCCCGGTCCCGTGGGTCCCGGCGCGGAGTGGGAGGCGGGGGGTGCAGTGGAAGCGCCCGCCGGTCCGGACCGGGGATGACGAGGCTGGCCCATGTGCACCGTTCGTGCCTAAGAACAGTTCCAAAAAAGCCGCATTGTTTCGCTGTCGCAATTCGGTGGAACACGAGATCGTTCCTGACCTTCTGAGGCGGTTACCAAAATGGACATTGTTTTCCATTTGGCCATGTCACCGGGTGCAAAAGGCTACGCTCGGAGATCCACCCCGGGGCTGATCAAGGCGAGGTGGTTTCGGGGAGGGGGAGACCCACGGTTCGGGCCACCGGATGGGCATCGCAGGCGGGAGGCAGGATGTAGAAAAGCCGTGGAGCATCCGCTCCACGGCTCTGTTCCCGTACCGACACAACCGGCGGGGAGGCGGTTACGAAACCGGCGGGTCTTCCTGCAGTTTGGCGATGGTTTCGCGGATCAGTCGTTCGGCGAGTTGCGGCACCACTTCCCACGCCACCCGTTCCACCGCGGCCGCGACCAGGGGTGCCAGGTGCTCGGCTGAGAGGCTCTTCTCCAACGCCTCGCGAACAGCCTGCCCGGCGCTGGCGGCGACGCGGGCGGCCAGGTCCCCTGCCGCCATCTCAGCACTCTGGGGTGCTTCGGTCGGCAACGGCTCTGCGCCGAGGGAGGGCATCGGAGTGGCGGTTCCGGTGTCCAGTTCCAGATCCCAACCGTCTTCTTCGTCCTCCCGGGTCGCCTCGCGTGCGTACTGCGGTGGTGTAGCGAATTCGGATGCCTGCGGTGTTTCCGGTTCGGTAACCGCCGGCTGCAGTCGTTCCTCCAAGGCGCCGGCGTCGACCTCCTCCGCCAGCGAGGTGTCTTGCGCCGTCGGCATCGTTTCTTGGGCCCACTCCAGTTCCAGATCGGCGAACGTTCCCGCCTGGATCGGGCCGAGGTCCGGCTCTTCCAGGATTTCGCGGAACACATCGGTGTCCGGTTCATCTCCGGCTGCGGGCGCGGTGATGGCGGTTTCCGGTTGTTCGTCAACCCCGGTGGCTTCCTCGACCTGCCCTGCCACGGGAGTAATCTCCGCCAGCGGGGTGGTGTCGACGCTGTCCGCACCGTGGAGAGTCCAGTCGACTTCGGTAAGGGATTCCTCCCCGCCGAGGTCGCCGGATGACGGTTCGTTGTCCCCCAGCATGAGCCCATCGACAGTCCACCGTGCGGACTGTTCCTGCCCGGCCGGGGCAACTGCCGGAGGGGGCTCCGGAGTGAGCTCCATGGGGACGGCATCGAGATCCTCGGTGGCCGGGGCGTCAAGCGGCCCCGCCAGCAGATCCTCCAACTCATTGTCTTCGGCAGAGCCGAGGTCCAGTGCGTCGGCGGGTTCCACGGGCTGCAGATCATCGAGCAGTTCCAGATCGTCGAACTGGTCGTCGTCGCTGAGATCGATGACCTCGATCTCATTCAACTCCAGGGACTCGCTCGGCTCCTGGGCGGGCCGCAGTTCGAACTCACCTGCCAACGGCTCCGGTTCCCGTGCCGCGGCGTCGGCCACCGTCACCGGTACGTCGTCGAAGTCAAACGAGAAGTCGCTCTGCTCCAAGGTTTCCTGGAGGGCTTGCTGCAACTGCTCGGCGGTGAACGGTTTGGGCAGGGTGGACGAGGCCCCCACGGCGAGGGCGGCGGTGGCGTTGACGTTCCCTCCCATCAGCATCATGGGGGTGCCGGAGCCCGCGGCGCTGGCGCCCAGCCGCCGGCAGAGTTCGTAGCCGTCCTCTTCGCCGGGCGCCACGGCACAGAGAATGAGATCCACCCGTTGCTGCTGCAGGGCCTCCATGGCTTCGGCACCGTTGGTCGCGGTGATCACTTCCCATTCCCCGCCGGTGAGGGCGAGTTGCGTCGCTTCACGGATGGTGCTGCTGTCGTCGATGACCAGAAGGCTCTTGGCCATGGTCTCCTCCCCGCTGCTCGGGTCCTGGTTATTCGGGCATTGCTACACTTTTCGGCCGCGGTGCCCAATACTCAAATGTCTCGGCCCATTCCCGCCTAGCGCACCGTCCACGGTTGGGGCATGAACAGCTCGTTGTACAGGGTGAGGGCGTAGCGGTCGGTCATGCCGGCGATGAAGTCAGCGGCCAGATCCTCCACCACCGCGTCGGGGAGGTGTTGGGCCAGGTTCTCACGGAACCACTCTCGGTGCGATACGAAATGAGCGTAAAGATCCTCCAGCAACTTGCTGGCCTTGATGAAGTCGTCGTGCACCATAGGGTTGTCGTATACCTGTTGGTAGAGGAACTCCCGCAGCTCGAGCACGGCCTGGTGCATCTCGGGTGCGAACTGTACCTCCTCCACGTCGCGGGCCAGAGAGGTACCCACCACGTCGCGCACCATGGCGTCGATGCGTTGGCCGTGGGTGGCCCCCATCACCTCGCGGACCCGCGCGGGGATCTCGTCCCGGTGGATCACCCCGGCCCGCAGGGCGTCGTCGACGTCGTGGTTGAGGTACGCGATCAAATCCGACACGCGAACAACCTGGGCTTCCGGGGTGGCCCCGGGGTAGTGAATCTCCCCCTTACCCTTGGTGTGGTGCAGAATGCCGTCGCGTACCTCATGGGTGAGGTTCAGGCCCTGCCCGTCGCGCTCCAGCAGGTCTACCACCCGCAGGCTCTGTACCGCGTGGTGGAAGCCGCCGGGGTGCAGCCGGTTGAGCACCGCCTCGCCGGCGTGGCCGAATGGGGTGTGGCCGAGATCGTGGGCCAGGGAGATCGCCTCCACCAGGCTCTCGTTGAGGCGCAGGCAGCGGGCGATGGTGCGGGCGATCTGGCTGACCTCGAGGGTGTGGGTCAGCCGGGTGCGGTAGTGGTCGCCGGCCGGGGCCAAGAACACCTGGGTCTTGTGCTTGAGGCGCCGGAACGACTTGGAGTGCAGCACCCGGTCGCGGTCGTGCTGGAACGCCGGCCGGATCGCGCACGGTTCCTCGGGCCGGCTACGCCCCCGGGTGCGGCGCGAACGGGTGGCTCGCGGGTGCAGGGTCAGTTCTTCCTGCTCTTCCAGTTGTTCGCGGATGTTGGGCATGCTCGGCTGCTCCTGGTCGGCGGCCACAGGGTAACTGAAACTGCGGTGCGTACCAAACACCGTGGCAGCGATGCCTAGGGATCGGTTGGTACGGGGCTTGCTAAGTTGGTTTGGCGATCCGCGTCGCTTGCCCCGGAGGATTCCATGGTCGCTGCCCGATTCTCGATCGCCGTTGTCGTTGCCACCCTTCTGCTCGGCGCCTGTTCCAGTGCGATCACCAGGAGTGACCCGTCGACGCCGTCGGCGGACGGCGAGTTCGCGGCCCTCAGCAAGGATCCCGCGGCGGCGGCTGGAACAAACGTGGCGCTGTGCGGGAAAATCCTTGGAATTCGCGCCGCCCCGGGAGCCGGCACGATCCTGGTGATGCTCCACTGCTCCTTCGGTCAGGGGCAGAGCCCTGGCTCTGAAGGGGAGGGGGACGGCCGTTTCGCCGTGCACTATCCCGATCGCCTGGATCACCACCTGTTCCGCCGGGGGCAGTTGGTGTCGGTGGGTGGCGTGGTGCGGGGGGAGAAACCGGAGACCGGTGGGGCGCCTACGGACCCTTCCCTGTGGTTGGACGGTCAGAAGATCGAGCTCTTGGAGCCGTCCGACGGGTCCCTCATGACGCGCCTACGCCACCAGTTGGTCGGCCAGGGCAACCAGAAGGTTTGGCTACCCTGGTGGTACGACCCTTACTATGGGAGCCGGCCGTGGTGGTGGTGAGAACCAAATGATGGAGCGGCATGGCCTTTCAAGGTTGTTTCTGCCGTCCAACCGTCCCCTCGGGACAAGCGACGTCCCCCGGGACGTCTACATTCTTTCCTGGGCGGCCCATGACCGTTCATCAGGGCTGGACCCCGGCGATTGAGGGAGCGAGATGCGGCGAAGGATAGGTCGGGGACTTCTCCTGCGGCTACTTGTGCTTGGTCTGCTGGTACCCGGGTTGGTTGTCACGGCGTATGCCGGTCGCTGTGCCACCGGTCGGCACGGTGGACAGGGGTCGTGGTTTGCACCACCGCCGCCGTTGGCCCGTGCTGCCGTTCCGGTTGCGTGCCGCACCGTCCCGCCCGCGCCCACCAACGACGTCCACGTGCACACAACCGGGCACTTCCGGGTGCTGTGGGGTGATGGCTACGACAGCCAGTTGCCCCGGTGGCAGGATCCCGACGGGGACGGGGTTCCGTCCTGGGTGGAGGTGCTCGGCCAGGCACTGGAGGATGCCTACAGCATCCAGACCGGACTGGGGTTCCCCGAACCGTACGGTGTGGACAGCTGTGGGATCGATCCCCTGGGCGGTTGCTACGTCGACGCTTACGTGGGCAACACGGGGTTGGTGGTCGATGGGCAGAACGTCGCCATCGGATCGTCCTTCTATGCCTTCACCGAGATCGACACCGAATACCGGGTCGCCTACTTCGTGTTCAACTTCCAGGTGATCGAGACCCCGGGCGTGCTGCGGGCCACCGCCGCCCACGAGCTGTTCCACGCCGTGCAGCGGACCATGGGGTATCCGTGGGACGCCGAGGGGCCTTGGGATGGCGAAGCGTACATCTCGGCCGCCCGCTGGGACACAGAGGCGTGGTTGCTGGAGGCCAGCGCGACCTGGTTGGAGGAGGTGACCTTCCCGGAGGTGGATGACTACATCGCTTACGTCAACGGGTTCCTCGCCCAGCCCCACGTGGCACTGAATTCCCTGGACGGGCTGCACGAGTACGGCGCCGCGGTGTTCGCCGGTTACATCTGGAGGCTGTACGGGGGTGCCCATCTGCTCCGCGCGGTGTATGAGAACGCCTACGGGTTGGAGGTGGAACCCGCACTGCGCGCCGCTTTGTCCGACCGGGGAGCGGGGGCTTTGGAGGACGTGTTGGCCGGGTTCTGGGCGCGAGCCGCCGAACCCAGCACGGTCTTCTGGCCCGACGCGGATCAGTTCGTGCCCGCCGCGCCCCTGGCCACGGTCACCTCGGTGCCGGCAACCGTGTACCCGACCTCCAGAACCCGGCCCGGCCGCTTTGGCGCCAACGTGATCCGGCTGGCCGCCGACACCCTGCCGGCCGCGGTGGGGATGGAGTGGACCGACCCGGCGCAGTGGCGCCTGGCGGCGCAGCCCGAATCCGGTACCGGCGTGGGTATCGCCACCCCTGAACAGGCTCTTTTGGTAGAGATCGGCGCCACGGACGACGCCGGGTACGCCACCCTTGCCGTGGTCAACGTCTCCCCCGGAGACGGCGCCAAGCCCTACGCGGTGGAGATCGGAGGGGACGGGGCCATCGACGCCACGGTGCAGTGGCGGGAGTCTGCCGAACTGCCTCCGGTGGCCACGGGCGGTTCCGGGGGCGATGGTGGCTGCTTTCTGCGCACCTTGGGGCGGTAGCCAACCTGGCTTCTCGGGAAGCGTGAACACCGCAGTATCTCTCGACGTTCCGCCCCATCCTCTGGTAGGCTCCGGGGTCCGACCCAGCCCCTCGCGAGCCCATACCCCATGCCCGAGTTCCAGGAAATCGCCCACCAGATCGTGGTCCTCGCCGTGCCGATCCTGCTGGCCGTGACCTTCCACGAGGTCGCCCACGGGTACGTGGCCGACCGGCTCGGGGATCCCACGGCGCGCCGGGCTGGACGCCTGACGCTGAATCCCCTGGTGCACCTGGACCTGACCGGCACCCTGGTGTTCGTGGTCACCCGCATGATCGGCTGGGCGAAACCGGTGCCGGTGAACGCCGGGAACTTCCGCAACCCGCGCCGGGGCATGCTGTGGGTGAGCCTCGCCGGACCCGGGGCCAACCTGGCCCTGGCCGTGGTGCTGGCGGCGGTGTTCCACGGGCTGGCGGCCCTGCCGGTGGTGGCGGAGTCCTGGTTCGCCGCCCGGGTGCTCGACCCCCTGCTGCAGATGGCCGAGGCCGGGGTGCTGGTGAACCTGGGGCTCGGGCTGTTCAACCTGGTGCCGATTCCTCCCCTGGACGGCAGCCGGGTGCTGGCGGGTCTGCTGCCTGCCGCGGGGGCTCGGGCAATCGCCGCGGGGGAGCGCTACGGCTTCCTGCTGCTGCTGGTGCTGGTGTTCTCCGGGGCCCTGCGCTGGACCGTCTACCCGCCGCTTTACGCCGCCGCGCGGCTGCTGCTGGGCTGACCGTGGGCGACCGCGACGCGCCGGCCGGCAGGGGCATCCTGTTCGAGAACGGGCAGAACTACACGATCCGTCTGGAGGGGTTCGAGGGGCCCCTGGATCTCCTCCTGCATTTGATCCGCAAGAACCACTTCGATATCTACGACATCCCCATCGCGGCGATCCTCAAGGAGTACCTGGGGGTGTTGGAGGTGATGCGCGAGCTGGACCTGGACGTGGCCGGCGAGTTCCTGGTGATGGCCGCCACCCTGGCCCACATCAAGTCTCGCCTGCTGCTGCCGGTACCCGAGGAGGAGGATCTGGAAGAGGGGGAGGACCCCCGGGCCGAGTTGGTGCGGCGGTTGGTGGAGTACGATCGCATACGCATCGCCGCCGCTGACCTGGAGCAACGCCCGGTGCTGGGCCGCGACGTGTTCGCCCGCACCTGGCGCGCTGCGGATCTGGACGACGTGGAGATGCCCGACGCCCCGTTGGAAGCGGACCTCTACCAACTGCTGATCGCGTTTCGGGAGATGATGGCGGAGGCGCCCGAGGAGGTGTTCCACCAGGTGGCGCGGCAGCGCATCTCCCTGCAGCAGGCGATGAGCGAGGTGCTCGACCAGTTCGCTCACCTTCCGGCAGGGATGGGGGTGTCGTTTCGCGAGCTGTTTCCCCCGCGTCCCCCCCGAGATCGGGTGATCGCCACCTTTCTGGCCCTCCTGGAGTTGGTGCGGTCGCGAGCGATCCGGGTGATGCAGGTGACCACCTTCGGGGAACTCCAGGTGTACGCGGTG
>JARGFW010000386.1 GCA_029211085.1 Deferrisomatales bacterium
TGCCTGCTGGCGGACGGAGCCGAGACGGAGGCCACTGAGGATCTGGCAGCGCTCATGGACCGCAACCCTGACCGCCCGGAGCCTTACCTGCTGCGGGCCCGGGTTCACCTCGGACACGGGCAGGCAGCCGAGGCCCAGCAGTTGCTGGATGCGTTGCTGGCCCGGGCGCCCGACAACACCGAAGCGCGGGTTTTCCTGGCCCGGGCCCTGGAGGGGCAGGGGGAACTCGACGGCGCAGAGGCCCAGTACCAGACCCTGATCGCGGAAGCGTCCGACGGAGAAGTCTTCCCCCTCCTGCTGGCAGATTTCTACGCGCGCCACAAACGGGTTGCAGACGCCGAAGGCGTGCTCCGGGGTCTCGTCGCTGCCCACCCTGGGGAGGAGCGCTACCGCCTGGTGCTGGCCCGGTTCTTCCGGGATCAGGGCCTGGAGGAAGAACTGTTGGAAACCCTGGAGGCGGCGATCCGGGATCTGCCGGAACGCTATCCGGCCAACGAGGCCCTCGCGCGTCACCACCTGGAGAAGAGCCAACGGCAAGAGGCGGTGCAGGTGCTCGAGCAGTACGCGACAGCCAACCCGGTGGGGCCCGGGGCCGTCGGGGCGCGGCTCTTTTTGGCCGGGTTGCACCTCGAGGACAGCCGGTACGCGGCGGCGCTCAGCCGCGTGGAGGAGGTCTTGACGGAGGTCCCCACCCACGGCAAGGCCCACATCCTCAAGGGAGACATCCTCCTCGCCACCCGGGACACGACCCGCGCCATCGGCGAGTACCGGGTGGCGCTGGGGGACGATCCGGACAACGAGGCTGTGGCCCTGCGCCTGGCGCGCGCCCATATGCTGGCTGGCGAGGTCCACCTTGCCGAGGATGCCTACCGGAAGATTTTGGAGGGGAACCCCGATTCGAAGGAGGCCCGGCTGGGACTGGCGGAGGTGAACAGGCAAACCGGCAAGCCTGGAGAGGTGCGAAAGCAGTTGGAGGCTGTGCTTGAGAAGAGCCCCGACGACCGGCGGGCCCTGATGGGGATGGGGGAGGTGTCCCTGGCAGAGAAGGACTTGACCGGCGCTCGCCGGCATGTGGAGCGGCTGGAGAAACTGGAGCCTGAGAACGCCACGGTGTTGCTCCAGGCGGGGCGACTGCGCCGGGCCGAGGGAAAGAACCGGGAAGCCGAAGCCCTCTTTGAAAAGGCCCTGGCGCAGAACCCCGACCTGGTGCCGGCCCTGGGGCAGCTCCTGGGTCTGCTCGTGCAGGAAGAGAAACTCGGTGCAGCCGTTGCCCGCTGCCGCTCCCAGGTGGAGGCGCGCCCCCAGAATACCGCGTACCGGATCGCACTGGCCCGACTCCACGCCCGCAACCGCGACCTTGGGAGTGCCCGGGCCACCCTGCGGGAGGCTCTGACACGGGACCCTAACAGCGTGACCGCGCTGTTCGGGTTGGTCCAACTCGAGGAGTCCATGGGCTCCCGCGAGGAGGCACTCTCCCGAGCTCGGGCGGGGCGGAACGAAAACCCCAAGGACGTGGCGGCGGCGCTGGTACTCGCAGTCCTTCTGGAGAGGGCGGGTCAGTTCCAGGATGCCGCCGCTCTCTATGGCGAGGTGTTGGAAACACGCTCCGACTCTCTGGTGGCAGCGAACAACCTTGCCTTCCATCTGACCGAGCGAACCCCCACCGGGGAAAACTTGGAGCGGGCGGCCCAGCTGATGGCCCCCTGGGTGGAGCGGTATCCGGGTAACCCCACGGTGGCTGACACGACCGCCTGGATCCACTTCAAAAAGGGTGAGCACCGCCGGGCGCGGGATCTCCTGGCCGGGCTGGACGAGACGGCTCGAAGCGAGCCCGTGGTGAGCTACCACCTGGGCATGGTCTACCTGGGGTTGGGTGACAAGCAGAAGGCGCAAGAAGCCCTGGCGTTGGCTCTGTCTACCGACGCGGATTTCCCAGGGCGTGCCGCGGCGGAGGAGGCGCTGGCAAAGCTCTGACGCAAGCTGTCACGGCAGGAGACCGGGAGGGCGGAGGACGAGTGGGAGGAAGGCGCTTCGAGCGTGAAGCTTGGATTCTCGAACCTGGAACTTCGGCATCGATGGAGTGGGCATGCGTAACTGGTTGATCGTCGCAATGGGTCTCTTAGGGGCGTTACTGGACGGAGGGGTCGCTGGCGCCGCAGATGCTGTGTACCGGCTGGGTCCCGGGGACGTGGTGGAGGTGTCGGTGTGGCGGGACGAGAGCCTGACCCGGGAGTTGGTAGTCCCTCCAGACGGGGTGCTCTCGTTTCCCCTGATCGGGGACATCGATGTGACCGATCTAACCGTGCCCGGTCTGCGGGAGGTGGTGGAGGTGAAGCTTGCCCCCTACGTTCCCGAGCCGACGGTGGCAGTGATCCTGCTCCGATCGAATAGCCTGCTGGCGTATGTGCTCGGGAAGGTGAACAAGCCCGGCCAGTTCTCCATCGCTGTGGACACCACAGTAGTCCAGTTGCTGGCCATGGCCGGAGGCCCGAACCCGTATGCCTCTGCTGGCAAGATCCTGGTGCTCCGCCAAAGTGATGGGACCACCCAGAAGATCTCTTTCGACTACGACCAGGTCGCCAAGGGTGAACGGCTGGAACAGAATATCATCCTACGCCCGGGGGACGTGGTTCTGGTGCCGTAGCCTCCCACTGGAAGCGGCTCCTGGGAAGCGGTGACGGGACCAGGATGAGGGTAGTCGGAACGCATAGGATGGGAGGAACGATGCCGCGATTTCC
>JARGFW010000083.1 GCA_029211085.1 Deferrisomatales bacterium
GGGCCTGCGCCGACGATCTGGAGCGCTGGCGACGGCAGGGGCGAGATGATGTTCTGTGCCGGGTGGGGCCCGGTGGCGAGCTGTGGTGGGCCGCAGATGGCACGGCGCGGCTGGACCACTGCCCGTTCTTCTCCTGGCGCGGAGCGGATGGTGGGGCCTGCGCCGTGCACGCCACCAAACCGGCCGAATGTCGGGCCTATCCCACGGCGCTGCACGGCCATCGCTGCGTGATGGGGGCTCCGTTTCCGCAGGGGAACGGCAGGGGGAGCGCGTTGCAGAAGGACGGGTTGTGAGCGAGGAACAGCCGCAGCGGGTTCTGGCCCTCGAGGCGGAGAACCGCCAGCTTCGTGATCACCTGGAGTTTCTGCGTTCGATCCTCGAGAGCACCGACGACGCCGTGTTCGCCAAGGATCGCCAGGGGCTCCACTGGCTGGCCAACTCCAGCGCCGCACGGGTGGTGGGCCGCTCCCTGGGCGAGATGCTGGGACGTACCACCGCCGAGCTGTTCCCCCCCGAGGTGGCTGCGTGCATCGAGGCGTTCGACCTCCGGGTGCTGGAGGCCACCGACCCCCTGGTGCTGGAGCAGGAATTCGTGGTGGAGGGTTCCCGCCGCACCTACCTGACCAAGAAATCCCCGTACCGGGACCGCCGCGGCGAGGTGGCGGGGCTGGTGGGCATCGGCCGCGACATCACCGACCGCAAGCGGGCGGAACATGCCCTGCGGCACCGCTCGGCAGAGCTGGCGGAGCGGGTCAAGGAACTGCAGTGCCTCTACTCCCTGTCTACGGCGATGGGACAGGCGGACCTGCCCCTGGCGAAGAAGCTGGAGCAGGTGGCGAGCCTCATCCCGGCCGGGTGGCGTTTTCCGGAGGCGGCGCGGGCCCGCATCATCGTCGGGGAGCGATGGTACGCCGGTCCCGGATTCCGGGAAACGCCTTGGCGTCTGCGGGAGCCCCTTGCGGTGCGCGGGGAGCGGGTGGGTGTGGTGGAGGTGGTGTATCTGGAGGAGCAGCCGGAGGCGGATGCCGGCCCTTTCGCCCGGGAGGAGGTGCTGCTGCTCCGGGAAGTGGCCACGCGCCTGGAAGACCTGCTGGAGCGTCGCCGGGTGGAGGAGGAACTCACCCTGGCGCGGGAGCGGGCCGAGGCGGCGAGCCGCCTGAAGAGCGAGTTCGTCACCAACATCAGCCACGAACTGCGCACCCCGATGAACTCCATCCTGGGTTTCACCGAGCTGCTCATCGACGGTGTGGACGGACGCCTCAACGCCGAGCAGCACGGCAGCCTGCGGCGGATCGAGCGCAACGCCCGCAAGCTGCTTCGGCTGATCAACGAGGTGCTGGACCTGGCGCGCATCGAATCGGCCACCATGGAGCTCTCCGCCGAACCGTTCAGCCTGCGAGAGCTGGTGGCGGAGACCGCCCGGGAGCTGCAGATCCTGGCTGCCGCGAAGCAGTTGGAGTTGACCTACGGGGTGGCCGCGGGGGTGCCGGACCTGGTGTGCGGCGACGACACCCGCGTGCGCCAGGTGCTGCTCAACCTGGGGGACAATGCGATCAAGTTTACCGACCGGGGGAAGGTGGACATCCAGGTAGAACCGGGGGAGGCGAGTGGTCCGGGGGAGACCGAGGTGCGATTCCGGGTTCGCGATACCGGCATCGGGGTGCCGGAGAGCCATCGCCAGGGGGTGTTCGAGCCGTTCGTCCAGGTGGACGGTTCGAGCACCCGCTGCCACCAAGGAGCCGGGCTGGGTCTGGCGATCAGCACCCACCTAGTGCGGCTGATGGGGGGGCGGCTGTGGCTGGAACGCGAGGAAGGGCCGGGGAGCACCTTCCTGTTCACCGCGCGGTTGGGGCTGTGGGAGGGTTGATGCCTCAGCGCGCCGTCTTCGGTGGGGTCGGGGGGGTAGCAAGCGGTTCCCGGGGGGCCGGCCCCGGTGCGGTTTCGCCACCGCCGGGAGCCGCGACGGCGGTCTCCAGGGGTTGCTCCAACTCGGCGAGTCTGGCTCGTGCCGCTTCGGCCTCGGTGCCGCGCTCCAGGGCGTCCAGTACCTCGGCCAACACCCGGTAGGATTCGGCGTAGGTCGGATCGTCGGCTATCGCTTCCTCCAACACCTTCACGGCCCGGGAGGGGCGGCGCCGTTGCAGCAGCAGCCGTCCCATCTCCACCTTGCGGCGCACCTTGGGGTCCGTCAGCCGCTCTCTGTTCGTCGCCACTTCTTCGACCGGAGGGGCTTCCAGAACCCCCAAGGCGATGAGCACCTGGTCGCGCAGTTCCAGCCGAGCAGCGGTCGGGTACCCCTCCTGAAGGACCAGGATCTTGCCCCCGCCGTCGGCCAGCAGTGCCGAGGGCATCGCCACCACTCCGTACTCGTTGTACACGGTCAGGTCACGGTCGATCAGCACCGGGTAGGTCAGGCCCTCGGCCGCCACCGTTTCCGCTACCCGCTGCAGGGTCTCCGCCTGCCACTCCGCATGTTCCGCGTTGATCGCCAGAATCTGCAGACCGCTCCCTCCGTGTTCGGCGTACAACTGTTGAAGGTCTCCCAGCAGTTGGGTGCTGCGGAGGTTCCAGGTGGCCCAGAACACAACCAGGGTTGCCTTCTCCCCGCGTGACGCGGACAGGCTCAGGCTGTTGCCGGCGACCGTATCGAGGTGGAACGCTTTGAGATCTTCCCCCACCGCCGTACGTTTGAACGCGGTGGCGGGGGTAACCAGGACCGCACCGAGAAGGACGACCCATGCCAGGGTAAGGAATCGGTGGTTCACGATGACTTCTCCGGTGGGGGATGTACGGGTGTAGCCACGGATATTCCCTATACGAGCAGTCGGTTTCTCAGTTTACCGATTCCAAGGGCTCGGTGCCAGGAAAACCCGCTGTCCCTGTTGGAGATGCGGCAGAGGAGAGGTGGGCTTCAAAGGGTGCGGCGGGCAGCCGCCAGGGCCCACGCCGCCTGGCCAAAGGCGACACCCCCGTCGTTGGGGGGGACCTCTCGGTGACAATGAACGGTGAGGCGATGGGGGTGGAGTTCGGCGCTTAGATCTCCTGCGAACACGGCGTTCTGCAGGCAGCCGCCGGTGAGGAACACATGGGCGAGCCCCCGGTCGGCGGCCACCCGGGCGGCCGCGTCGGCGAACAACCGGGCCAGTCCGCGGTGGAAGGCCCGGGCGCAGGTGGTCCGGTCCCGCCCGGCCAGCACGTCGTCCAGCAGCCCCCGCACCAGCCCTGCGGGTTGCAACACCAGCCGGCCCTCCTGTTCCACCGGGGGCAGCGCCGGGTACGCCGCGGGTTCCTCACTGCAGGCAGCGGCCATGGCCTCCAGTTCCATCGGTGCCTGAGCGGAGTAGCGGTGGGCGCCGCGGAACCCCAAGATCGCCGCGGCGGCGTCGAACAGGCGTCCGCAGGAGGAGGTGAAGGGGCTGTTGAGGCCCCGTTCCATTGCCGCGTCCAACAGTTGCAGATCTGCGGGCGGATGGTCGGCCAGGGCTGGCAGGGGCAGATTGGCCCAGTCCGGGCCCAGGGCGCTGCGCAGGTGGCTGGCCGCCATGCGCCACGGCTCCCGGGCGCCCTGGTCCCCCCCGGGCTGAGGCACCGGCAGGAGATGGGCGGCGCGGCGGAACCCGCCCGGCCGACCCACCAGGATCTCGCCTCCCCAGAGGGTTCCGTCGTGGCCGTAACCGAGTCCGTCGAGGGCCAGAACCACGGCGTCGCCGCCGAAACCGTGCTCGGCCAGGCACGCGGCGGCGTGGGCCTCATGGTGCTGCACAACCACTCGTTGGCAACCGCGCTCGACCCAGTGGTTGGCGAACACCGAGGAGCGATACCGGGGGTGGAGGTCGCAAACGACCAGATCCGGCTCAACCCGCAGCAGGCGTAGCAGGTGGCCGACCCCTTCCCGGAACACCCCCTCCACCTCCAGGTTCTTCAGATCCCCGACGTGGGGGCCCAGAAATGCGTGGTCGCCGTGCACCACGCACACCGCGTTGGCCAGTTCCGCGCCCAGGGCCAGCACCACCCGGCCGTCGGGGTTCCCCAGGGGGAGAGGACCCGGGGCGTAACCGCGGGCGCGGCGCAGTACCAGGGGCTCTGCCGCGCCCATGGTCTTGACCACGCTGTCGTCCACCCGGTGCACCACGGAGCGGTCGTGGGTGAGATAGGCGTCGGCCACTCCGGCTAGGCGGTCCCGGGCCTGTGCCAGGGTGGCGAGCATGGGCTCATCGCTGCGGTTGCCACTGGTCATCACCAGGGGGCGGCCCGCGACCGCTGCGCACAGCAGGTGGTGCAGCGGCGTGGTAGGCAGAAACACCCCTACCCGGTCCTGTCCCGGGGCCACCGCGGAGGCCAGTGCAGAATCCGGGCAGGAGGGCAACAACACAATCGGCGCTTGTGGTGAGGTGAGCAGGGCCGCTCCGGTCGCGTCCACCGTGGCCAGACGCCGGGCGGCAGCCAGGTCTCCCACCATCACCGCAAGGGGTTTCGCGGGGCGCGCTTTGCGCTGGCGCAGCCGGTCTACCGCCGCCTGGCAGGTGGCGTCGCAGGCCAGGTGGAACCCACCCAGCCCCAACACGGCGACGATCCCGCCGTCGACCAGCCACGCGGCCGCGGCACCCAGGGGGTCTGTCTCTTCTGGCAGAGGTTCCCCGGCGGCGTCGAGCAGGGCGAGCCGTGGCCCGCACGTCGGACAGGCGTTCGGCTGGGCGTGGAAGCGCCGGGAGGTCGGGTCCAAGTACTCCGCGGCACAGCGCGGGCACATGGCAAACGCCGCCATGCTGGTGCGGGCCCGATCGTACGGTGCGGTGTGGATGATGCTGTAGCGGGGCCCGCAGTCGGTGCAGTTGGTGAACGGGTAGCGGTGGCGCCGATCGGCGGGGTCGTTGAGTTCCGCCAGGCACGCGGGACAGGTGGCGATGTCCGGGGGCACCATCACGGCGGAAACGGGGTCGGTGCGGCTGGCCCGGATGGCGAAACCGGTTTCGCGGCCTGGCGCGAGGGGCGCGCGATCCTCGCGGGTGCAGCTCAGCACCCGGGCCATCGGTGGGGGGGCTTCCAGCAGGGCGGCGGCGAACGCCTCCACCCGGGCGGCACTGCCTTGGACCTCGATCTCCACCCCGCGGGTGGTGTTTTCCACATGGCCGGTCAACTGGCGGGCGGTAGCGCAGCGAGACACGAAGGGGCGGAAACCCACGCCCTGCACGATACCGTTGACGCGCAGGAACAGGCGTCGCGTCTCGAGGGGCAGGGCGGCTGACGGCATCGGGAAATACTCCGGGGCCCAAGACGGAAAGAGCCGGGGCACAGGCCCCGGCTCAGTCGCTATGAACGCACGCGGAGCGCCTAGGCCTCGTCCTCCGGCACGGGCGCGTCCACGGGGCAGACCTCGGCGCAGGTGCCGCAGTCCACGCAGGCGTCGGCGTCGATCTCGTACTTGCCGTCGCCTTCGGTGATGGCGTCGACGGGGCACTCCTCAGCGCATTCCCCGCAGGACGTGCAATCGTCGGTGATGATGTAGGTCATTTTTCTTCTCCTCCTGTGCCATTAGTGAGGGCCTGCGGCCCCGATTCGGGGCGCAGCATGGCGCAGGCTTCCCCGGGCTGTCAAGCCCCTTTTTGGGCGAATTCAGAGCCCTCTTTGCGTTTCTTTCGCTGATCGTGACGCAGCATTTCCTCGGTGCGCGCCCGAGCCTGGGCCTCCCGTTCGCGGGTCGCTGCCTGGGCGGCGAGGAACTCCCGGAATGACTCGGTGGCGGCTTCGAACAGCCCGGGATTGTCCTCCTGCACGGAGTACAGGCGGTTGGTGTCGAACAGTTTGTCCTCTCCGGCGTACTCGGAGTACAGGGTCTTGAACAACTCCCGCACCGCCTCCTGGCCGGCGGGCACCAGTTCGAGCAGGGCCACCAGGTTGGCGCGGCGCAGTTTGCGTTGTTCGCTCAGTTCCAGGGCCGCCACGTTGTCGGGGCCGACACAGCTGTCTGCCGACGGGCACCACTTGGCACAGCCCAGGTCCATGCGCTCATTGAAGACCACTTCGCGGCACTGGCTGCAGCGCTTCTTCACCTGGTCCTTGAAGAACTCGATCGCCGCGCCGCACTGGGGGCAGTCCACGTCGTAGATCGCGTCGAAGCCCCACATCTGGGTGTCCTGGCCGGGGCATTTGGACATCACTCACCTCCCTGTTCGCAGTTCGCATCGTTGCTACCCAGCCTAGCGCTGCCGGGCCCTGCGTTCTTTGATGGAGGTCAACGCCCCGGGGTTTCCCCGCTACCATCGGCCACCGCCTGCAGAGCCGGGCGATCGAGGATTTTCACGAAGCGGCCGCGCACCTGGATCCAGCCCGCCTCTTTGAACCGGCGCAGAGTGCGCGAGAGGGTTTCGCTCACCGTGCCCATCTGGCTGGCCAACTCGGTCTTGGTGATGTCCAGGTCCCAGAACTCCCGCCCTACCTCCCCGGCCGTCTGGAGGAACCAGCGCGCCAAGCGCGCCGAGACGTCTTTCAGGGAAAGGTCATCGATGCGGTCGGCGAACTGCTTCAGGTACCGCGACAGGGTGGCGATGATGCCCAGGCTGATGGTGGGCTCCCGGCCCAGCAGGTCGATGAACTCCGCTTTGGGCAGCAGCACCGCTCGGGACTTGGCCAAGGCCTCGGCGTACGCGGGGTAGCCGTGGGGCATGAACACCGCTGCCTCCGCGAAGGTCTGTCCCGGCTGGATGACGTGCAGAATATGCTCACGGCCGTCCGGTGACAGGCGGTAGAGTTTCACCCGCCCGGTGATCAGTACGAAGATGCCGGCCACCGGATCGCCCTCGCGGAACAGCACCTCTTTGCGGCTCACCTCCACCAGACGGCCGATGGCGCGGACTTTCTCCAGGTCGGTGGCGTCGAGACCGCTGAACAGCGGGATGGGGCGCAGTTCCTCTGCGGTCAGGGACATGGCGGCTCCTCGGGAAAGGTGGTGCTGAGCGTGGTCTTGTGCGAGTGGCTGTGATAGTAAAGGAGAGAGGTCGGGTCCGCAATCACCAGTGGACCGGCATACCGGAACCTTCTGAGTTTCCATGCCTAACGGCACCCCGAAGCATGAAACGGGGGCGGCCGGGCGCCCCAGGGCATAGGGGCCGTTCCCGTGCATCCTGCGCTGCACGGCACTCGCCCATCCGTGGGCAGCGGCCGTTCTCGCACATCCTGTGGTGCACGGCACTCGCCCATCCGTGGGCAGCGGGCCGCGGCTTTGGCACCACGGGCTGCAACGGCGAGAGGGTGAAGTGCCCTCGGTGCCGCTCGTGAGAACCCAAGATCGCGCAGGGATAGTACCGCTTCGTGGCGGGGTGTCCGGCCGCCTCGGCGGGATGTTTATTCCTTAGAAGGAGAGACGCACGTGTGGTTTCCCGGCGAGTTGGACTACGAAGGCATGATCATCCGGCCCCCCAGCGAGGCGCGCTCGATCATTTTGCAGGTCACGGTGGGTTGTTCCCATAACCGCTGCACCTTCTGTGGCACCTACCGGCAGAAACGTTTTCGCATCAAGGAACGGCAGCGGGTAGAGGCCGATCTGGAGCGGGCCGCCCGTCTCTACCCAGACACCCGCCGCCTGTTCGTAGCCGACGGCGACGCGCTGATCATGCCCATGGCCCACTGGCGGTGGCTCCTGCCGGCGATCCGCGAGAGGCTGCCCGCGGTGCAGAGGGTCGGCACCTACGCCACCGCCCGGGCAGTGCGCAAGAAGACCGACGAAGACCTTCGCTGGCTGCGTGCCAACGGACTGCGCATGGTCTACCTGGGGCTGGAGAGCGGCGACGACCAAACCCTGCGCTACGTGCACAAGGACTCGACCGCGGAGCAGATGGTGGACGCCGGACGGCGCCTGAAGGCAGCGGGGTTCACCCTGTCCGTAACCGTGCTGTTGGGTATCGCCCCCGACGGCCGCAGCGGGGAACATGCCCGGGAGACCGGCCGGGTGCTCAGCGCGGTAGATCCTCAGTTCGTGGGGGCTCTCTCGGTGATGCTGTGCGAGGGCAGCGAGCTGGTGGCGCAGGTGCAGCAGGGCACCCACACCATCCCGGGTCCGGCGGGGTACCTGCGCGAACTGCGTGAGATGCTGGCCCACACCGAGCTCAGCGGCGGCCAGTTCATGGCCAACCACGCCTCCAATCATCTGCCGCTCAAAGTACTCCTGCCCGCCGGTCGGGACGATGCCCTGGCCCTGATCGACCGCGCCCTGGCCGGGGACGTGGCGCTCAAACCCGAGGGGTTGAGGGCGTTGTAGCAGGAGTCAGAAGTCAGGATCCGGAACTCAAAACCCAGTGCTCAGAACCCAGTGCTCAGAACCCAGTGCTCAGAACCCAGAACATCGAACTTCAAACCTTGAACTCTCTGCCCAGGTAAGCCCATGAACGATTTCCACCGTTTCACCGGCACCGCCGGATACGTTGCCTCCCGCGCCCTGCAGGACGCGGTCAACGTCGCCATGGCCCTCGAGCGCCCGCTGCTGCTCAAGGGGGAACCGGGTAGCGGCAAGACTCTGCTGGCCCATCACATCGCCCAGGCCCTGGAGATGGAGATCGTGGTGTGGAACGTGAAATCCACCACCAAGGCCCGGGACGGGTTGTACGTCTACGACACCGTGCAGCGCCTCAACGACGCCCGCTTCGGGGACGGGGACGTGCGCGACATCCGGCGCTACATCCGCCTTGGGCCCCTGGGCAGGGCGTTCGGCGCCGAGCGGCGCATGGTGCTGCTGATCGACGAGGTGGACAAGGCAGACATCGAGTTCCCTAACGACCTGCTCCAGGAGCTGGACGAGATGCGCTTCCACATCCTGGAGACCGACGAGACCGTGGCCGCGGTGCAGCGGCCGGTGGTGGTGATCACGTCCAACGCCGAGAAGGAGCTCCCCGACGCGTTCCTGCGCCGCTGCGTGTTCCACTACATCGACTTCCCCGATGCCGAGCAGATGCGCGCCATCGTCGCGGTCCATTTCCCGGACCTGGATCAGCGGTTGCTGGCCGACGCCCTGGAGGCGTTCTACGGGCTGCGCGAGGTGCCCGGGCTGCGCAAGAAGCCCTCTACCTCCGAGCTGTTGGACTGGCTGCGGGTGTTGCTGGCCAGCGGCGCCCGGTGGTCCCCGGGGGAAGAGGGAGCGGTGGAAGTGCCGTTCCTGGGGACTTTGATCAAACTGCAGGAAGACGCCGATGCGGTGACCCGGGGCGCCCCCCGGGGGCTGGACGGGCGCACCGCCGGCCGCCGCTTCTTCCGCTGAGGCAGGCCGGTGTTCCTAGCGTTCTTCCACGCCTTACGCCTGGGCGGGGTGCCGGTGAGCCCCACCGAGTGGCTCACCCTGCTGCAGGCGCTGTCCATGGGGCTGCACCGCCGGCGGGTGGAGGACTTCTACTACCTGGCGCGCAGCGTCCTGGTGAAGGACGTGGCCCACTACGACGGCTTCGACCAGGCGTTCGCCCACTGCTTCCGATCCGCCGCGCTTCCCGATGACTGGATCACCAAGGAGCAGATCCTCGGTTGGCTGAAGGACCCCCTGTCCCCACTCCAACTCCCAGCCGAGGAGATCGCCCGTATGGGGCGCCTCTCCCTGGACGAACTGCTGCGTGAACTGGAGGACCGGCTGCGGCGTCAGGAGGGGCCACACCACGGCGGACAGCATTGGGTGGGCACCGGCGGCACCAGTCCGTTCGGCGCCCACGGCAGTCACCCCAACGGCATCTCCTTCGCGCCGGAGGGGGGCGGTGGCAACGCCGTACTGCAGGCGTTCGAGCGGCGCTACCGCAATCTGCGCCACGACCGCACCCTGGACGTGCGGCAGATCAGCGTGGCGCTCAAGCGCCTGCGGGATCTGCGGGAGAGCGGCGTCGATGAGGTGCTGGACCTGGACGCCACGGTGGACAAGACCTGCCGGGACGGCGGCGAGATCGATCTGGTGTTCACCCGGGAAAGGGAAAACCAGGTGAAGGTGCTGCTGGCCATGGACACCGGCGGGTCCATGGAGCCGTTTCGCGTGCTCAGCGAACGGCTGTTCTCGGCCGCCCACGGGCTGAATCATTTCAAGGATTTCCGTGCCTTCTACTTCCACAACTGCGTGTACGACTACCTCTACCCAGACGCGGAGGGAGGGGAGGGGGTGGAGGTGGAGGCGTTGATTCGCGAGTGCGGCAAGCGCTATAGCCTGGTGGTCGTGGGCGACGCGGCGATGGCTCCTTTCGAGTTGATGGTTCCCAACGGCACCATGGAGCGCATGCGCTCCAGCCGGGTCAAGGGCATCGATCGCCTGCGGGCCCTGTCCCAGGCGTTCCCCAAGCGCGTCTGGCTCAACCCCGTGGCCGAGACCGCCTGGGGTCACTACGACACCGTGGAGCGGGTGGGACAGCTGTTTCCCATGTTTCCCCTGACCCTGGCGGGGTTGAAACGGGCGGTGCGGGCCCTGCTGTAAGGGCGGTGTGCGGGAAAATTGTGAAGGGTGAATGGTGAGACGCGAAAAGAAGCCTATGGGCAACGCTTCCGCAGGACAGCGGAAGCGCACGGCCCCGCAGGGGCCGCTCGCAGGGCGAGGCCCAGGATGGGCCGAGTGACGATTCCCTGTGACCCGGAGCTGCGCGTGCGACTGGTGAGGGTCGCCCAACAGGGGGCCGCGCCCGATCTGTTGCTGCGCGGGGGTGAGGTGTGGAGCCCGTTCACCGGCGAAGTGTTGCGGGCCGACGTGGCGGTGTGCGGCGACCGGGTGGCCCTGGTGGCCCCTTGGCAGGGACCGGTGGAACAGACCACGGAGGTGGTGGATGCGGCGGGGCGGGTGCTGGTGCCAGGGTACCTGGAGCCCCACACCCACCCCTGGCCGTTCCTCAACCCGCTGAGTCTGGGCGAGGGGGTGGTGTGCCGGGGTACCACGTCCCTGGTGGTGGACAACCTCCTGCTGGTGCTGGCCCTGGGGACCGACCGCTTCGCCGAGCTGGCCGCAGACCTCTCCCGGCGCAGTTTGCCGCACCTGTTCTGGGTGGCGCGCATCGCCTCCCAGTCGCGCTTTTCGGGGGAAGAAGAGGTGTTCTCGGAAGACGCGGTGGCCGGGTTGCTGGGCCGGCCGGAGTTCCTCGCGACCGGGGAGACGACCCGGTGGGTTGATCTTCTCGACGCCGACCACGGGCCGCGCCTGCTGCGGCTGGTGGAGCGCGCCCGTTCCCTCGGTTGCTATGTGGATGGCCACACCTCCGGAGCCAGCCCGCGGCGTCTGCCGGCCCTGGCGGCGGCGGGGCTGCGCACCTGCCACGAGGCGATCACCGCGGAAGAAGCCCTGGCCCGGCTGCGCCAGGGGCTGTGGGTACTGCTGCGCAGTTCCAGCCTGCGGGAGGACCTGGTGCATCTGCTGCCGGTGCTGGAGCGCACCGCGTTCGCCGACCGCTTCGCTTACACCACCGACGGCGCCAAGGCGCACCACCTGGAACAGGTGGGTCACATCGACCATCTGATCCGCATGGCGCTGGAAGGGGGCGTGGACCCTGGGGTCGCCTACCGCATGGCCACCCTCAACCCCGCCACCTGCCTGGGGTTGGAAGGGGATCTGGGTGCCATCGCCCCGGGACGGGTGGCCCACGTGAACGTGCTGACGTCCCTGGCCGACCCCACCCCCCGGGCGGTGGTTTGCCGCGGGCGGGTCGTGGCGGTCGACGGCCGACTGACGGCGGCCGCCCCGAGTGAGACGTTCCCCTGGGCGAGCGCCTATGCCGGGGGTGAGCCGCACCTCCTCGAGTGGGGACCGGAGGTGTTTCCCCTTCCCCCCACAGCCCCCGACCCGTTCCCCACGGCACAGCTGGTCAACGCGGCGATCAACCGGGAGATCCTGGTCCCCCTGCGCCCCGAGGGGGAAGGGTACTGGCCCGCCGCCGAGGATGCCCTGGTGGTGGCTCTCGGGGGGCGCGATGGGGGTTGGGTAGCCCGCGGGGTTGTGGGCAACCTGGCCCCCGGGCTGGCCGCCCTGGCCGCCACCTACAGCAGCAACGGGGGCTTTCTGGTGGCGGGGCGCTCGCCGCGGGCCATGGCCCGGGTACTGGGCGAGTTGCGCGCCTGCGGTGGTGGCATGGTGGTGCTGCCGGTGGGCGGAGACCTGAGGCGTTTCCCCCTGCCCCTGGCGGGGCTGCAGCTCCCCGGAGGCTTTGCCGACGCCTGCGTCGCTGCCAAGGGGTTTCAACAGACCCTGGCGGACTGCGGCTATTCCCACGCCGACCCCAACTACACCTTGCTGTTCCTGAGCTGCGATTCCCTGCCGGATCTTCGCTTGACCCGCGCCGGGTGGGTGAGGATCAAGACGGGGGAGGTGCTCCTGCCGTCCTCGGTGCTGGGTTGAGGGTGCGTTCCGGGCCGGGAGCTCATAGCACAGACAGGAAGGCGCCCGGGCGAACCTCTGCGGCGTAGCGCCGGGAGTCCGCCGCGGCATCCCCGGAGCAGCCCCCCAGAGACGCGGAACGTCTCCCCGTAGATCGCTTGATTGCAGTACGGCTCTCCCTCCAGCGAGCAGAGGGCCTGGGGTTCGATCGATCCGCAGATCCGAGCGTTTTCGAGCACCGCCGTCCGCACTACGCCGGGGGCTTGGCTTGCGCCCCGCGCTCCGGTATTCGGCGTCTCACGCGGCGTGGGCCCGTGGCCGAGGTCCTGCCCGAGGGCCCGTCTGAGGGGCTCGTCCCGGTGCGGGTGCGGTCCCGGGCCCGCAACCGATCCGCCTTATCCGGGAATCTGGAATCACCTCTTGAAATGGTTGTGTATCCCTTTTACCCGTTTGGGGCATTGCCGGGCAGGGGGCCGGGGCTATGTTTACCTGTGCGCGCCCGGGATCGCGGCGCGCCGGGGGCTGGGCGCACGCCGCCTGGGCCTCCGCACCTCGCATCACTCCCCGACCGGTGAAGACCGTGTGGCAGCAACACGCCACGCCGTGCAAAGGGGAAGGAGGCTTCATGGGTACTCTTGGCAACAGCACCGAAAGCACGCGCCGCGATCAAGGGGCGGTGCGCCCAGTGGTTGTCGGCGAGGGGGCGGCGACCAGACCGACCGGAGAAGTTGCTTTCGCCCGGCTGCACTGTTCGATGTGCCACAAGCGTTTCGTCCTCGATCTGGACGGCGAATGGGATGCTCCTCCCCCGGACATCGAGGTGGAGGGCCGCGCGTTCCTGGGGATCGATGCGGACGCAGCGCTCTGCCACCGGTGTCTTCACTCCGTCCAGGTCGCCGGTGCGGAACGGATGTACTGGCGCCTCGCTCACTGCTGACGCGGGGACTGCGCCAGGCCCCTCCCAATCGGGAGGGCTGCCCGAGATGGCCGGGCCGCCGGCGACCGGCTGTGCGTAGAGTCCCGACCGTACCCTGGGCTCCGGCGACGTCTCCCGAGCCTCCTGGCGGCCGCCGCTTCCGACTCCTCGATCCTCCTCCTGCACCCAACTCCCCCGGGTCCACACCCGCCGGGCGGCCCGCGGCTTCAGTCGCGGCACCAACTGGGCGATAACTCCTCCTGACGGAGCGGGGGACCTCTGCGGATTCCCACCCATAGACCAGGCCGGCGGCGCTGCCGCCACGGAGGAGACCGATGATCGAGCGGATCGTGGCCGAGGCGTTTCGCGCCCAGATACTCACCCGGGAGATGCAGGGCAAGTTGCAGCGCTTGATCGCGGGGGCGCCGGAGATCTCCAAGGCCGAGTACGAGACGCTGGCCCGGTTGCGCGGCGCGATCCTCGACGGCGTCGTGCAGGTCGTTGGAACACGCCGGTTCCGCAACGTGATGGAGGAACTGGTGTGGGAGGAGTTGGAGGCTCGGGGGATGGACAGGGAGAGCCTGGGGGAGAGGGCCCATGACGTGATCGCCTACGCCCTGAACCGCCTTCCCCCCCTGTACGCCACCAGCGAAGTGGGCGCCGAGTTCCAGCGCACCCGGGCCAGGGGGGAGCTGCGGGCGATGCTCGCAGACGGGGTCTCGGAGGCCGTGGAGCAGGCCCGTCAACAGCCCAACTGGCACCCCGAGCGCGATCCCGTACGCGGCGACCTGGTCAGCGAGGTGGGCGCCCTGCTGCGCCAGCACGCCAGCGCCTACGAGATCCCCGGGGGAGGGTAGGGCGGGCGCGCTTCAAGGTGCCGGCGCCTGCCGCAGGTTCACCACCCAACGGTCGATGCGCCTTGCGCCAGGGGGAACCACCAGCTCTTGCGAGGCCACCAGGGTCCGGTCTATCCCCCCGGGGCCGGGCAGGGTGCCCCGGGCCGTGACGCGGTAGGTTCCCGGGGCCAGGCGCAGGGCAAACGAGCCGTGGTAGCCGCTGCGCCCCAGGGCCACCGGCTCCGCCCACGACGGGGTAGACGGGAACACCTCCAGCACCACCTCCTCCACCGCCATATCCTGGTACACCGTTTTCCCCGCGACCAGGGCGGTGCCGCTCCGCGGGGCACCGCAGGCCCCTGCCAAGACCCCCAGCAAGGCCAGGGTAGCCGGCAGACTACGGCACGGGCGGTTGCGTACCACCGGGGGACAGGGGCAGCCCGCAGTGAGGACAGGTGCGGGCCAGCAAACCGGGCAGGGGGTTGGCACCGGAGAGGCGGCGGTTGCAGCCCGGACACTCGGCCAGGCGCAGCACCACTAAGGTAAGAAACAGCGGCAGGCTGAACAGCAGGCACCACACCCCCACGGCGACCCAGGTGGAGAACAGGAAGTACGCCGGCAACAACCCCAGGGCAAACAGCAGCCAGAACAACGTCACCGAGCCCCGCCAGCGCCACAGTCGCAACAGTTCCTCCTGGCGGGACATCTCGGGTTCGGTGGGTTTGATGTGCATCGGGTCTTTCCGGGGTGGGTTCGTGCCACCGGTGTACCACACCTGCGGACTGCGCTCCAGGAACCATTCCAGATGGAGGAACCGGTACCGGTGGGGCTGGTGATGCCGCGCCCCGACGGGCAACCGGCTGCAAAACCCTTGCGCGGGAGGCGCCGGGGGCCGATGCTTCCGGTCATGGACAAGGATCGACAGAAGGGGCGTGGATCGCGCAGCCGGCAGGCGCCGCGGCGGGAGCCGGAGGCGGCCGTTGCCCCTGGGCGGGTCTTACCTGCGGTGGTGGCGGCGGTGCACGGGCGCTGGATCCTGCCCCACTGCCCCCGCTGTGCCCGGCCGTGCTGCAGACTGGAGACCCTGGTGCTGGAGTTCACCTGGCGGCAACTGCGCCTGCTGTGGGGGATCCGTGCGCCGCGCCGGGAGTTCGATGCGCGCCTAGCCGAGGGACGGGGTCCGGCGGAGGTGCGCACCCAGGACGGTGCGTACTACGTGCACAAGAAGGTCTGCCCGGCGTACCGGGACGGCCTCTGCGCGGTCTACGATAGCGACCTGAAGCCTTCCGGCTGCAGCGATTTTCCCCTCTATGTGGATGACCGCGGTGACCTTCTCGCCGACCTGCGCTGCGAAGCCCTGTCCCTGGACCAGGTGGAGGCCGAACTGCGGGCACGGCTGCCGCCGGCCGCCTCGGTGCGCCGACGGCCCCACCCGGAGTTCCCGTTCCTGGTCACCTTCCGGGTCACGTCCCAGGGCAAAGCCGGCGGGGGGGGGACGCCAAGCCGTCGGAAACGTCGCTCCTGACGCCTCCCGGTGGTCCACGGACACCGGTTGCCGAGGCGTTTGCTCTGCCGCTACAATGGGGCGTGTCCCACCCTCAGATGCCAAGGAAGGTCTCGTCCAAGGAGAAGACGGTACCAGGGTGTTCTTGACAGGATGTACAGGATTTGAAGTTCAAAATCGAAGCCTTTGCCTTTCAATCCGTGCGATCCGTGTGATCCAGCCCAAGAAACGCCGTTGACCGTAAGACTTTGAATATTTTTCAGACAGAATTTCACGGATCTTACGGATTTCGAAAACCAGGGCCGAGAGCCCTTGATCTTCCCTCCTGTAGATCCTGTCCAAGAAAAGCAGTTTGAAGGCGTTTTCCAGGATTTACGGGGTTTGAAAAGCAAAGGCCTCAAGGAAATTCTCTGTGATCCCCATCCGCGATACCATCCCCCACAAGAACACCCCCTATGTGGTGTACGGTATCATCGCCCTGAACGCCCTAGTGTTTTTCTACCAGGTGGGCATGGGCCAGGGGGAACTGCACGGTTTCTTCCAACACTACGGTGTGCTGCCGGCCCGCTACAACCGGCCGGAGATCTGGGCGCAGCTGGGGGTATTCCGGCAGCTCGTGCCGTTCGTCTCCTCCATGTTCCTCCACGGGGGGGTGCTCCACATCCTCGGCAACATGTGGATACTGTGGATCTTCGGCGACAACGTGGAGGATTGGTTCGGGCACACCGGGTTCCTGGTCTTCTATCTGGCGTGCGGGGTGGCGTCGGGCCTGCTGCACCTGATGTTCAACTGGGGTTCCACCCTGCCCACGGTGGGAGCCTCCGGGGCCATCGCCGGGGTGATGGGCGCGTACTTCCTGCTCTACCCCACGGCCCGGGTGGTGACCCTGTTGCCAATCTTCTTCTTCTTTACCTTCGTGGAGCTCCCGGCGGTGGTTTTTTTGGGCTTCTGGTTCCTGTTGCAGCTGCTTAGCGGCACGGCAGCCTTGGGGCAGGCCGGGGCCGGCGGCATCGCCTGGTGGGCCCATATCGGCGGATTCGTCGTGGGCGCACTGGTGGTGTTCCTGCTGGGCGGCGCCAAGCCCCGTCGCCCCTCCAAGACCCGTCCCACCATGAAGCCCCTGTGGGACAAAGTGGACGAGTACTGGTGAGCGCCCGCCTGCTGGTCTGCGACCCCGACGGCAATATCCTCGACCACCCCACCCTGGGGTTCGCGGGTCAGAGCGGCACGCGCTGGGTCCCGGTGCCGGAGCAGGACCTGGTGCCCATCCCGGAGGGCACCAAGGTGTTCTTCGTGCCCGACAGCCGGGCGGTGGGATGGGACCCGGAGCACGGGCGCCCCGTGGTGCTGGAGGGGTTCCGTGCGGTGGCCGCGATGCTCCAGGCCGGTTATACCCGCACCCTGCTGCCGGCGGCGCAGCGCGGGGCTCTCGTCCCCGGCCGCTACGGCTGCCACGACTACCTGCCCCTGTGGTCCTACGCGGCAGTGGGCTGGCGGGGCGACGAGCTGGTGGCGGCGGCGTTCCGGGTGGACCCCATGACCCACTCGGAGACCGAGCACTACGACGACCGGGAGATCGCGCCCCGGGTGCGTCGAGCGCTGCGGGCCCAACGGGACAACCGGTTGGTTGCCCACCTCTCCCGGTGTGCCCTGGAGTACCACTGCTTCGCCGCCAAGAACTTCTTCATGGAACGCTGGGAGGCGCCCCTGCCCAGCGCCCCCGCGTGCAACGCCCGCTGCCTGGGGTGCATCAGCCTACAGCCGTCGGAGTGCTGCCCGGCGTCCCAGGAGCGCATCGGCTTTGTGCCCACCGTGGCGGAACTGTGCGGGGTGGCGGTGCCCCACCTGGAGCGGGTGGAGCGGGCCATCGTCAGCTTCGGCCAGGGCTGCGAGGGGGAGCCCCTGACCGGTGTGGACACCCTGGAGGAGGCGGTGCGGGAGATCCGCCACCGCACCCTGCGGGGCACGATCCACCTGAACACCAACGGCAGCCTGCCGGGGGCACTGCGCCGGGTGGCCCGGGCGGGTCTGGACTCGGTGCGCATCAGCCTCAACTCCCCCCGGCGGGAGACCTACGACGCCTACTACCGGCCGATCCACTACCGCTTCGACGACGTGGTGGAGTCGGTCCGGGTGGGGGTGGGGGAGGGGTTGTTCGTGGCCCTAAACCTGCTGGTGTTCCCGGGGGTCACCGACCACCCCGCCGAGGTGGAGGCCCTGGAGGGGTTGATCTCCGACACCGGCGTACACATGGTGCACCTGCGCAACCTCTCCATCGACCCCCAGCTCTACGCCGACCACTTGCCCGCCGAGCTGCTGTCCAGCACCGAACACCTGGGGCTGCGCGCCCTCGCGATCCGCCTCAAACGCCGCTTCCCCGCCGTGGATCTGGGCTACTTCAACCGCCCCCGGGAAGACTTCGCCGCGCCCCGGGTGGACGAACTGGACTGGGCCCGCCAAGCGCTCTCTACCTGAACTCGGCGGGTCCAAAGGACTGCGCCCTGGGGGGCAACCCGATCCCGGCCCGGAATTTCACCTTTTCGGGGGATGCATGGCGGCGCCCGATTCCGTAGGCTGCAGGTCGCACCGGCTCGTGAGAGGGGGATGCCTTGGGGGGACCCACCTGGCCTACGAGCGCTACACCTGGTTCGACCGACAGGTGCGCGCGGGCCGCTACCTCAGCTCCACCAGCCTCGCCCGCCACTTCGAACTCTCCCCCAAGACCGCCCAGCGCGCCATCGAGTGCCTGCGTCACCGCCTGCACGCCCCGCTCGTCTACGCCGCCGCCCGCAAGGGCTACGCCTACCCCGTCAACAGATTTACCCTGCCGGCGCTGCAGGTCTCCCAAGAGGACTTGCTCTCCCTACTGGTGTCCCGCAGCCTGCTCCAGTCCGAGGAGGAGGGCCCGCTGGCCGAGGCCATCCGCTCCCTGGGGGACAAACTGCGCCTGGGCCTGGGCGGGGCGGGCCTGAGCGAACGGCTCGTCGCCGAAGCCCTCTCCACCTTCGCCACGGTGCTCCACGCCCTGCTGGGCAGTCGCGTGCTCCAGATCAACTACCGGGCGTCACGGCCGCGCATGGCGGTAGCGGAGAGCGGAGTCGAGGCTACCCCGACGCCTTTTGCAGGGCGCGGAGTTCCTCCGCCACCCGGGCGACCTCCCGGCGCCCGATGGCGATGGCCTCGTCGGCACGGTGGAAGTCCATCAGGTGGAACTGGGCGAGATCGGGGCTGAGCACCAGGTCGGGCGGGTCGCCCACCATGCGGCTGCGGGTGATACGGTCCTGCATGATGTCGATGGAAGTGGCCATGACGTCGAACAGGCGCGGTTCCCCGTTTTGGGCCGGCTTGAGAGCCTCCATCAGGCCGTCCATCAGACCCGCCAGCCGATCCATCCCCGGCCAGCCCGGGAGATCGTGGGGCTTGGGGCTGCGAGCCGCTGGGTCTGGGGTGCCCGGTGCGGCCCGCTGGTGCGTGCGCAACGCGTACCGGTTCAGGTGGCGGTTGAGGTTCACGGCGATCACATAGTCGGCGCCCAGGGCCCGGCAGAGGGACACCGGCACCGGGTTGACCACACCGCCGTCGATCAGCCAGCGATTTTGATACCACATGGGGGCGAACAATCCCGGCATGCCGCTGGAGGCCCGGGCCGCGCTGAGCATGGAGCCTTCCCGCAGCCACACCTCCTGGCCGGTGTCCAGGTCGGCGGCGACCGCCGCAAAGGCGATGGGAAGCCCCTCGATGGGGTGGTCTTCGAGTTGCTCGCCGATGGCCCGCATGAGGCGATTGCCGGTCATGACCCCGCCGCCGCGGAAGGTCGTATCCAGCAAACGCCACACGTCCACTCGCGTCAGCTTGCGCACCCAGCCTTCCAGCGTCGCCAGTTGTCCGCTGGTGTAGGCCGCCCCCACCAGGGTTCCCACGGAAGCGCCCACCACCACCGCGGGCTTGACCCCGCGCTCCTCCAAGCCGCGGAGCACACCGATGTGGGACCAGCCCCGGGCCGATCCGCTGCCGAGTGCCAGGCCGATGCGCATGGAGTTCCTCCCGGTCGT
>JARGFW010000084.1 GCA_029211085.1 Deferrisomatales bacterium
TGCGCAAACAGGGCGACAAGGTGCACCAGGAGTGGGCCGGGCAGATCGGTCCGGAATACCTGAAGAAGGTGCAGAACTTCCTGGGCTACAAAGCCATGTAACACAGGCTGCCGGGTTGCGGGCGCGCCGCCGCGGCGTTCCCGAAGTCCGCCGGCAAAGAGCGTAGAAGGCGATGATGGAGCGGGGCCGGCACTTTCGTGGAGTGCCGGCCCCGTGTTTGTGCGCTCTGCGTGGACGCCGACCTGGGGGGCTGGGATTCCTCCCGCGCCCCCACAGGCGCGGACCGCTCTTGGAAGCTAGCCAGGCTCCCAAGAGCGGTCGTTCTTGCGCCGCGTCACTGTTGTTCCTGGCCGTCGGCAGGGAACGCATCGAGGAGCGCCCGGTAGCGGGCCCACAGGGCGCGGTCGTGCTCCCGGGGTACGGGCCCGATCCCACGCCACTGCTGCTGGATGCGCTGCACCTCCTCGAGGCGGCGCTCGGGGGTGTCTTGATCGCCGGCCAGGGCGAAGTTGGCGGTAAACGCCAGTTGTAGTTGTTCGGCCAGGGACAGGGCGGTGTTCTCCCCGGCCGCGATTGTGGCGGCCGTGCCCACCACCCGCTCCAGTTGGACGCAGAGCGCCTCCTTGGATTTCAAATTTTCCCGGCGCTCGCGCTCCCGATCCGCGAAGAGCTGGCGCCGACCGGCGAAGAACTCGTCGCACAGCCTGGCGAACTGCCCGCGCAGCTCGTATTCCCGTTCCCGGGTGGCGGGGCCGATGGCGTTCCACTCCTGCTGGAGCTGTTTGAGGGATTCCGCAACCGCCTGGGGGTCGCCGCTGTCAACCTGTTCTTCCGCCCGGTGCAGAAGTTCCAGCTTCCGCTCCTCGTTGTCGAGACGCGCGGCGTCCAGCTTTGCGAACTGCTCCTTGCGGGCGGCGAAGAACGCGTCGCATGGCGTGCGGAAGCGCTCCCAGATCGCGTCACTGTGCTCCTGGGGCACCGGGCCGAGGTCCTTCCAGCGCCGCTGCAGTTCGGCGATCTGCCCGGCAATCGCCCGCGGGTCGGCGTCGTCCGCCGCTTCCGCAACCAGGACCTCGACCTCTTCGCACAAGGCCTCTTTCTGGCGGAGGTTCTCCAGCCGGCCCTCGTCGAGCCAGGCGAAGAAGCGGTCACAGGCACGGCGGAAACGCTCCCACAAAGCCGTCTCGGCGGCCCGCGGCGCGGGGCCGGCCCGCTTCCACTCCGCCTGCAGGTCGCGGAACTGCTTCACGTACTCCCGCTGCGGCGCGTCGGCCAGGGCCTCGGCACGGGCGCAGAGCTTCTCCTTCTCCGCCTGGTTGCCGCTGCGCTTCTCGTCCAACACGGCGAAGTGCTCCTGGCGGCGCTCGAAGAACCGGTCGCACGCGGCACGGAAGCGGGCGTACAGGGCCTGGTCCTTCCTGCGCGGCACGGCGCCGGCCTCTTTCCACTGTGTCTGGAGCGCCTTCAAGGTCTCTGCACTCTCCTTCCAGGTGCTGGACTCGGCATGCTCCTCCGCTTGGCGGCAGAGCTCTTCCCGGTACTCCAGGGCCGCGGCCCGCTGCTGTGCCAGCGCATCGAAGTGGGGTTTGCAGCGCTCGAAGTTGCGGTCGCAGGCGCCCTTGAAACGCTGCCACAGGGCCTCCGCGTCCGCCCGGGGCGCGGGGCCGATCTCCTTCCAGCTCTTCTGTGCCTGCTTGATGCAGTCGGCCACGGTGGCCAGGTCTTCCACGGTGTCCAGGCCCTCTACCTGGACGCACAGCGCCTCCTGCTGGGTGCGGTTGGCCCATCGCTGCCACTCCTGCTGCTCGAGGTGGGGAGTCTGGCTGATCTTGAACTGCTCCCGCGCGACGCGGAAGCGTTCCTCCAGGGCTCGAGCCTGCCCCTTGTCTGGAACCGGTGGCAGCTTCTTCCACTCCGGTACCAGTTCCTTGGCCCGGCGGCCGGCGGCGGCCCGGTCCTCGACTGCGGACAGGGCCTCGAACTCGGTGCACAGGGCCCGGCGCTGCTCCAGGGCGGCGCTGGCCCGAGCCGTCGCGAGCTCTTCGCGCCGCGCCGCGCCGCGCTCCCGGGCGGCCTGTACCCTTGCCAGCAGCGGGGCAGGGTCGAGGAAGCGCCACTCGGCCGCCCGGGCCTGTAGGGCAAGGTCGGCGAGGACCCGGTCGGCGGCGTCGATCGGGTCCGTGTCGACCTGCCCCTCCAGCGTGGCCGCCTGCTCCTCCCATGTGGCCAGTCGGGTTCGCTCGCCCTCCAGGGCCGTGCGGGCTTCCTGGAACCGGCCACAGGCGTCGGCGTAGCGAGCGGCCAGGCCGGTTCCGTCCGGGGGTTCGGCACCCACCGCGGACCACCTCTCCCGGGCCTCCTGGAAGAGTTGTTCGGCATCCGCCGCCTGGGAACCCACCAAGGTTTCCACTCCCGCGAGGGCCTGCTCCCAGGCCCTCACCCGCACCGCCAGCTGCGCCGCAGCGGCGGCCTCGGCGGCGGCAACGCGCCGCTCTTCGGTGTCGGCGACGGGCGCGGTGTCCTTCTGTTCTTGAACCGGGGCGGTGTTCTCCGCGGCGGCTGAGGCTGCGGCGAGCTTCTCCTCCGCCAGGCGCCGGGTGACCTTGCTGGCGGCGCCGCTGGCAATCCGCCGCAGCAGGTCCGGGTCGGAGATCTTGGCCAGGGCGGCGCGCCCGGGTTCCTTGCCGCAGTTCTGCTCGACCACGCTGCACAGGGTCTCCGGGTCGTCGATGCGGCCCACCGCGCCGACCCGCAGGGCCGGGGACGGAGCCTCCACGGCGAGGCGGGCGAACAGCGTGGGAGCTTCGATCCGCGCCAGGAGGGCGTCGGAGTCCTCCCCCGGCGCGCCGTCGAGCAGAGTGGCAAACAGCAGGGGCTGCAGCCGATCCCATGCTTCGCGCAGAACCTCCGGGTCGGACTCCCGGCCGGCCAGCGCCTCCAGTGCGGCGCGGTCCTCGATCCGCTGCACCGCTGCCAGGCGCACCCGCGAATCTCCGTCTTCAGTAGCCAGGGTCAGCAGGGTGTCCTGCTCCCCCGCGCCCAGTGCCTGAACGGCGGCCAGCCGGACTACGGGGTTCTTGCTCTTCCACTTGGGCCCAAACAGGCCGAACAGTCCCATGGCGAAACCTCTGTAAACGGGTTGGGCGAGACCGCTCGTTTACCTGGGAGGCGGGGGCCGCGTCAACCTCGATGGGCCCTCGATGGGACCGAAGTGGCGGCCAGTCACCGGCTCAGGCATCATCGCCGCCATGCCACTGCTCTCCGACCCTGACCGCCCGTTCGCCCTTTCATTGGCCACCGCCGTGGTAGGGCGCACGTTCCTCAACACCGCGCGGCGCTTTCCCTACACCTACGCGGCGGTGCTGGCCCGGGGCCTCGGGGTGGACCTCGAGACCATCGCCGCGCTGATCGCGGTTTCTCAGGGCGCTTCGTTGCTGGCCCCGGTGCTTGGCCCCCTGGCCGATCGGTGGGGCCACCGGCCCGCCATGCTGGCGGGGTTGCTGCTGCTCCTGGGGATGCTGCCGGTGGGGCTGCACCCTTCGCCGGCAACCCTGCTGGTCGCGGTGGTGCTGGCCAGCGTGGGCAAGGTGCTGTTCGACCCGGCGGTACAGGCGTGGGTGGGGGAGCGCGTGACGCTTGCCCGGCGGGGACTGGCGATCGGTGCCGGTGAGGTGTGCTGGTCGGCCAGCACCCTGGTGGGGGTGCCCCTGGTGGGGATGCTGATCGAGGGCTTCGGCTGGCGGGCCCCGTTTGTGGTGCTGGGGCTGCTGGGCCTGGGGGGGGCGGTGCTGGTGGCGTGGGGCATGCCCCGACAACGCCCCGGGGAGGCTGCGCCGCGCCCCGGGGTGCGCGAGGCTTGGGGGCTGCTGCTACGGGAGCCGGCGGTACGGGGTGCCCTGGGGTTCGGGCTGTTGGTGGGGCTGGCCAACGATGCGCTGTTCGTGGTGTACGGCGCGTGGCTGGAGACGTCCTTTGGCCTCGGGGTGGTGGCGCTGGGAGCGGCCACCGTGGTGATCGGTGCGGCCGAACTGGTAGGGGAGGGGTTTTCGGCTCTGGCTGCCGACCGGATGGGTCTGCGCCGCGCCGCGCTGGTGGGCTGCATCGGGTGCACCGCCGCCTACGCGGCGCTGCCGTGGTGCGGCTCGGGGTTGACCCTGTCGCTTGCGGGCCTGTTCGGCGTGTTCCTGGCGTTCGAGTTCACCATCGTGACGTCGTTTTCCCTGTTCAACGACGTGGTACCTCGGGCCCGGGCCACCTTCCTCTCGGGGTACTTCGCGGCCCTGGGGTTGGGGCGCATGGTGGGGGTGCTGGTGGGGGGATTGCTGTGGCCCATCGGGGGGTTGGCGGCGGTGATGGCGGGGTGCGCCGCGGCAAGCGCCGCCGCTGTGGGTTGCCTGCTCTGGACCGGCTATCGCCGGGGCCTGCGGCCCGGGACGTAGGGAGTCCCGGGCCGCGGGCCTACCACCGCAGCCGTTGCGGTTACTTCTTCTCAGCCTTCTTGGTGTACTCGACCTGCTTGTCGCAGGTGTGGCACTTCTTGGGCTTGCAGCGGGCGTCGCGGTCGTTCTTGCACTCGGGGCAGGTCCAGGTCGCCATCTCGGTTCTCCTCTGGGTCAGGGGGTGATCTCGTCTTCGCTCAGCACGTGGATGTCGGGCAGGTTGCGGAGGAACTCGTCGTAGTCCAACCCGTACCCGACGACGAAGCCGTCGTCCAGTTCGAAGCCGCGGTAGTCCACCCCTACGGTGGTCTCCCGGCGGCCGGTCTTGTCGATGAGGGTGCACACCCGCAGGCTCGCCGGCTGCTGGGCCCGCAGCTCTGCGAGCAGCAGGGCCAGGGTGTTGCCGGAGTCCACAATCTCCTCCACCACCACCAGGTGGCGGCCGTGCACCGGGTCGGACCAGGGCATCACCTGGCGAACCGCCCCGGAGGATGCCGTGGCTGCGCCGTAGGAGGAGAGGCGGACGAAGTCCACCGTGCAGGGCACGGAGATATGGCGGACCAGGTCGGCGAGAAACAGGAACGAGCCCTTGAGCACACCCAGAAAGTGTATATGTTAACCTTTGTAGTCAGAGTTGAGTTGGTCGGCAAGACCAATCGTCGCCTGACGGATCTGCTCGGCAGAGTAAAGACGTTCCACGCGGTACTCCCGGTTGACAGGCAGCGGTGAATCCGTACCCTGGTGCCAGTTTGTACCACAGCCGTCGCCGATCCCGCACCTCCTGTGCTCCTCGGCACTCGCCCGTCCATGGGCAGCGGCCGATCCTGCACCTCCTGTGTTTCTCGGCACTCGCCCATCCATGGGCAGCGTTGGTGTTGCCAACGCTGCAGCCGCGCCTGAAAGGAGCCCAGACCCATGCCGATTTCCCCCCCAAGCCTAGATCGAGCCCGCCGCAGGTGCCCGTGGCGGCAGGTCTCCATCGCCCTGGTGATGCTCGTCTGCTGGCTTCCCCCTGGGGTGGGCGCGGCCGGGCGGGTGGAGCTCAACACCGGGCTGGGTGCGGCGTTCCCCGACATGGAGTTTGCGTCCCTGCTGGCCCCGGAGGACTACGCGCACCTGGGATTGGCGAGAAGACAAGGGGGGTTCCGGTTGGGAGAGGTCCCGGGCGAGCTATTGGTGGTGGAGTTCTTCAGTCCGTACTGCCTCACCTGCCAGCGCCAGGCACCGTATCTGGAGACGTTCCACCAGGCGGTGCGCGGGGGTGACCTGGCGGACCGGGTACGATTGCTCACGGTAGGGGTGGGCAGCCGGGCCAAGGAGCTGCTGAAGTTCCGCAGCGAGCTGGGGCTGGCCTATCCGGTCACGGCGGACCCGTTCTTCGAGCGGTTGCTGGAGTTGGGCGACCCGGGGGGAACCCCGTTCACCGTGTTCCTGACGCGCCGGAAGGGGCCCTGGATCCTGGCAGATTTTCACCTGGGGTTCCAGGGGGACGCCGAACTCATGGCCCGGTCGCGGGCACTGGTGGAGGGTAGGGCCCAGGTGGTCGCGGACCCAGGGGCGGCTGGCGACCGGGACCACCACCCGCCCCTGGGGTTGAGCGAGGTGCAGCAGGCCAAACGGGCCCGTGAGTTCCTGTCCCGTGTCGCGGGCGAGGATGTGCGGGTGGTGACGGTGGAGGTGCCCGGCCAGGGGCGAGTGTACCGGGCCCTGGCGGCCGATGGCTCCCCCGGAGGGCTGTTCGCGCGCATCGCCAGCCGCGACCCGGTGTGCGACGTGTGCCACGCGGTACACTTCCTGTTCGCGTTCGACACCGCCGGACAGGTGCGCGGTTTCGAGCCGATCCACGTCACCAAGTACGGCAACGAGGTATGGAGTGACGAGGACGCCGCCCGGTTGGAAGGGCGGTTGCGGGACCATACCATGTCTGCGCTGGTGTTCGATCCCGAGGTGGACGCCGTGACCAGTGCCACCATGAGCTCGGCGTTGATCTTCGACGAGGTGCGGCGCACCGCCGCTCTGCTTTCCCTCCTGCCCTGAGCCCCGCTGAGATCAGGCCCGCTCCCCGGTGTACACCACCACCAGGGCCTGGGCGGTGCGGTCTCCCGCGCTGCGGAAGGCGTGGGAGACGTCGGAGTCGAAGTACAGGCAGTCACCGGGTTGCAGCAGCCGGGTGTCCTCCGCCGTGCGGAACTCGATCTCCCCCTCGATTACGTACACGCACTCCTCCCCTTCGTGGGAGAAGAACACCATGTCCCCCTTTTCCAGGGGGTCGAAGGTCACCAGGAGGGGTTGCATCTGCTTGCGGCTGCGGTGCAGCTCCAGCGACTCGTAGCGGTACCCGGCTTCGACCAGGTCCTGGTGGGGGCGGCGGTTGAACTTGTGCCGCTCCGCGGCCCGGGTCAGTGCCACCTTCTCCTCCGGCTCCTCGGTCTGGAAGAAATGACTGATCTCCACACCCACGGCCTTGGAAATCTTCAGCAGGGTGGCCACCGGCGGCATCACGTGGGCGTTCTCCACCTGGGACAACAGGGGCTTGGAAAGGCCGGTGCGGTCCGAGAGATCCTGCAGGGTGAAGCGCCGCCTTTGGCGCAGAGCTCGAATCTTCCGTCCGATGCCCAGTTCCTCTAACTGGGGGTCCATCTGTTTGCTCATGCTCGCTTCTCCTGGTACCGGGTTCCCGTGGCCTGGATTGGGAATCTCCCCGATGAACGCGGTTGCGTCAAGGCCCGCCCCGCGATTCCTCGAAACCGGGTAGCGGGATGGGGCCGTACTAGCGCGCACAGAAGTCTCACGTCAGCGCATGCCGCCTCTCCCTGTGTCTTACTGCAGGCAAGGCCCACCCGCTGGCCCGGGGGGTGCGGGGGAGAGTGCCAGAATCTCCTGCTGACGCCCCCCCCGGTGCCCTTCCTGACGGCCAGCAAACGTGCTATCTTTCGAGCCCCCTGGCTCCACGTGGGAGGAGCCGGTGTTACCCCTTTCGGGAGGTCCGGTCATGGATTTGGGGAAGAATGAGTTCTACTTCGACCAGTGGAACGAGTCGGAGCGCATCGCCACCGAGATGATGCCGATCGTGAGCCGTTTGCGCCTGGAGCGCGGGGTTCTGCTCCACGTGGTCGGTCGCTCCATCACCAAGGTGAACTCCACCGACATCCTCAAGGTGCACCGCCACGCCAGTCTGGTGCTGGGCCGGGAGCTGACGGTGCAGGATACCTTCCCCCTGCTGCAGGCGATCGGAACCCTGGACCTGGGGCCGTGCCGCATCGATCTGGGTAAGCTGGCCGTGAAGTACCAGGGAGTCGGTGCCAACGCCGGTGCCGTGGGGGCGTTTGCCGCCCGGGAGCTCGCCAGCGTGACCGGCGGGATGCACTCGGTTCTGGACCGGCCCCAAGATCTGGTGTTGTACGGTTTCGGGCGCATCGGGCGGCTGTTGGCCCGCATCCTGGTGGACAAGACCGGCCGCGGGGACAAGTTGCGGGTGCGCGGCACGGTGGTGCGTCCCTCCAAGGAAAATGATCTGCAGAAGCGCGCAGCCCTGTTCCGCATGGACTCGGTGCACGGGCCGTTCGGCGGCACCACCCACCTGGATGTGGAGGAAAACGCCATCGTTGCCAACGGCAACCTGCTGCGGGTGATGTACGCCGGCTCCCCCGAGGAGATCGACTACACGCAGTTCGGCATCGACGACGCTATCGTGGTGGACAACACCGGACTGTGGCGCGACCGCCAGGGGCTGGGCCGGCACCTGAAATCCAAAGGCGTGGGCAAGGTACTGCTGACCGCCCCCGGCAAGGGGGACATCCCCAACATCGTGTACGGCATCAACCACCAGGAACTCTCCGTGGGCGAGACCATCGTCTCCGCGGCGTCCTGCACCACCAACGCCATCGTCCCGGTGCTCAAGGTCATCCACGAACGCTTCGGCCTGGTGTCCGGTCACGTGGAGAGTTGCCACTCCTACACCAACGACCAGAACCTGATCGACAACTTCCACAGCGCGCCCCGCCGGGGCCGGGCTGCCGCCCTGAACATGGTGATCACCTCCACCGGGGCGGCCAAGGCGGTGTCCAAGGTGCTGCCCGAGCTGCAGGGCAAGCTGACCGGTAACGCCATCCGGGTGCCCACCCCCAATGTGTCCCTGGCGATCCTCCAGCTCAATCTGCAGCGCGTGACCACCCGGGAGGAGCTCAACGCTTTCCTGCAGCAGGTGGCCCTGAACTCCCCCCTGCGGGACCAGGTGGACTTCACCACCTCCCCGGATATCGTCAGCTCGGACTTGATCGGTTCGCGCCACGCCGGGGTGATCGACGGCGAGGCGACCATCGTCAACCCCGCCGACGGTCGCAACGTGGTGCTCTATGTGTGGTACGACAACGAGTTCGGGTACGCCTGCCAGGTGATGCGCCTGCTGCAGAAGATGTCGGGAGTGGACCTGCCCGAGTTGCCCGCGGACCCCGAGTAGCAGCACTTTCCGAGAGTTTCCGTACGCAGAAAGGGCGCCCCGGGGGGCGCCCTTTCTGCCGGCGGCCGTGCCGGCCGCGGATGGAGACGTCGCCGCGCCTAGTTCACGCGATCGAAGCGCGCGGCCGGGGCGCCACACACCGGGCATTTGTCCGGCGCGCCCTTCTCGTGGGTGTGGCCGCAGACCTGGCAGACGTAATAGTCGAAGGTTTCGCCCGCCTTGCCCAGGTTGGCCTTGGCTTTGCGGTACATGGCCTCGTGGGTCTTTTCCACCTCCCAGGCCCACTTGAAGGAGTTGAGCCCCTTCTTGTGCCCCTCGGCCTCGGCGTGCTGGATCATCGCCGGGTACATCTCCAACACCTCGTGGCTCTCCCCGGAGATCGCCGCCTCCAGGTTTTCCTTGGTGGTGGCCACGCCGGCCATGGCGTTGAGGTGGTTGTGGGCGTGCACCGTCTCGGCGGCCGCCGCGGCGCGGAACAGCTTGGCCACCTGGGCGTGGCCCTCTTTGTCCGCCTGCTTGGCGAACGCAAGGTAGGTGCGGTTGGCCTGGGACTCGCCGGCAAACGCCGCTTTCAGATCGTCGAGGGTCTTGCTCATGGTCGTTTCTCCTGTGGGATGGGTTGTCGGCAACAGCCGGGAATAGGAACCGGTGGCAATAAATAACTAATATGGTTATAGTTGTCAAGGTAAACCGGGTCCCGAGGGCGGCACAAGGTAGCACGCTTCTCGGGGGCGGCAAGGGACGTGCGGGTGGTTTGACACCTTTCCCCGCCCGCGACTACATTCATGAACCCGATTCCCCCCGGTGGTTCGGGGTCACAGGGCAGAACCGCCCATTCTGAACATGCGAGGAAGCGACCATGATCGACAAGGTGAAGATGGTTCTCGACAAGGTAAGACCCAGCCTGCAAGCCGATGGCGGTGACGTGGAGTTAGTGGAGGTGACCGACGCTGGCGTGGTCAAGGTGCGGCTGAAAGGAGCCTGCAGCGGCTGCCCGATGAGCCAGATGACCCTGAAGCGGGGCATCGAACGGGCTGTCATGGCCGAGGTGCCCGGGGTGAAGAGCGTCGAAGGCGTGGCCTGAGGCCCCAGGAGGTGAGCGATGTACAAGGTCAAGACGTTTGGCACCGAACTCCAGGCCTTCCAGGTGCATCGGGAGTTGGAGAAGGTGGACCTCCAGGTGAACGAGTTCTTTGCCCGCCACCCGGACTACCGTTTGGTGGGCGTCAACGACATGCCGCTCACCGATGACAACGGCGCTACCCAGGGCTTGATCCGGGTGGTGGCCTACGAGGAGTAGCCGCCCTCCGGGCCAACAGGCCGGCCCAGGCGAGCCCGTCCCCCGCCCACTCCCGGTAGTCGAGAGGGGCCAGCGTGGGGAACGCTGCCAACAGCTCCCCCGGGCGGAGCAGGTAGGACTGGTTGCGGGGGCGACTTCGGGGTGCTCTCAGGGAGTGGGCCAGGTGGGTCTTGTAGACCAGCCAGCCGCCGGGGGCCAGGGCTCTCTCCAGTTCGGGGAACAGCGTCCGGTCCAGAAAGTGACACACGCAGATGCCGTCCCAGGGGCCGGAGGGAACGCTCCCGGCCGCCACCTGCCACACGATGAACTCCACCTCGACACTCTGCTGGCGGGCACCCTCACGGGCCGTGTGTATCCGCTCCAGCGATTCGTCTACCCCGACCACCCGGTGTCCCTGGCGGGCCAGCCACAGGGCGTTGCGACCGGCGCCGCAGGCGAGATCGAGAATCTTCCGGCCGGGCCCGGGCCCCGCGGTCGGCGCACAGCGCGCCAGCCAGGGATCGGGAGGGGAGGGGGTGGGTGGGGAGGGACAGGCCACGTCGATCTCGTCTGGGGAAAGAGAGACTCCGCTACCATGACTACCCTACGGAGTGCACGGTGAGCAAGCAAGGGGCGGGGCGTGGCTGAGTTGTGTGCGCCGGACGCCGCCGCGTTCGCCGCCCTGGCCGGGCGCTTGGGCGCGGATCGGGTGTCCCTTGCAGTGGATACCCGGGAGCGCTACGCGGAGGACGAGTCCACCCGCCTGCACTGCGCGCCCTGGGCGGTGGTGAGGCCCCGTTCTGCCGAGGAAGTGGGGGCCACCCTGGCCTGGGCGGCGGCAGGCCGGTTCCCGGTGGTGCCGCGGGGGGCCGGCACCGGGGTCGCCGGCGGAGCGGTGGCCGTGGGCGGCGGGGTGATCCTGGGGTTGGAGCGCCTGGACCGGCTGTTAGAGGTGGACGAAGACAACCTCACCCTCACCTGCGAGCCGGGGGTGGTCACCGCCCGCATCCACCAGGAGGCCGAGGCCCGAGGCCTGTTCTATCCTCCGGACCCGGCCAGCTTCGAGTCCTGCTCCATCGGCGGCAACGTGGCGGTGGGTGCCGGCGGGGCCCGGGCGGTGAAGTACGGCACCACCCGGGACTACGTGCTGGGGGCAGAGCTGGCCCTGGCCGACGGCACCCTGCTGGAGCTCGGCAGCAAGAACGTCAAGGACGCCACCGGTTACCACCTGCTGGGGTTGATGATCGGCAGCGAGGGCACCCTGGGGGTGATCACCCGGGTGACCCTGCGCCTGCTGCCCCTGCCGCGCCGCCGCGCCGCCCTGCTGCTGTCGTTCGCCGACCTGGCGGCGGCGGCGAGGGCCGTCACCGGTCTGCTGCGGGCCCGGGTGGTGCCGGCGGTGGCCGAGTTCATGGACGACGTAACCATCGCCGCGGCACGACGGTACCTTGGCCGGGACCTGCCCGGGGGCGCCGCAGCCGGGGCCTACGTGCTGCTGGAACTGGACGGGGACGACGCAGCCGCCGTGGAGCGACAGATGGTGCGGGTGGGGGCGGTGGCCGAGGAACACCGGGCCCTGGACGTGCTGGCCGCCGAGGACCCCGGCCAGCAGGCGCGCCTGTGGGAGAGCCGCCGCTGTCTGGGAGAGGCCCTGCGGGCCTGGAGCCCGGAGATCGGCAAGGCCGATGTGGTGGTACCCCGGGCCAGGGTGCCCGAGTTGGTGGGCGCCGTGAAGGCCATCGGTGCCGAGCTGGGCCTCACCGCCGCGTGCTTCGGCCACGCCGGGGACGGCAACGTCCATGTGAACCTGCTGCGCCACCAACTGGCGGACGACGCGTGGCAGGCGCGGTTGCCCCGGGCGATGGACCGGGTGATGGACGCCACCCGGCGACTGGGCGGTCTGCCGTCCGGGGAACACGGCATCGGTGTCCTCAAGAAACCCTATCTGGAACGCTTCCTGCCGCCGCGCAGTGTGGAACTGATGCGGGGTATCAAGGCCGCGTTCGACCCTCAGGGCATCCTCAATCCGGGGAAGGTACTGTGATGACGTCGGTGCGTTTGCGGCGGGGGGCCGTGGCGGGGGGAGCATGCGTGGTTCGGTCCGGCCGGAGGAGGCCGGCGCAGGGGGCGTATGTTGTCCGCGATCAGATCCCGGCACTGTTTCGGTTTGTGGGCCGGATCGCCGCGAAGACACGCCCCCTGCACCTCCGGACCTCCTCGCTCCGACGCAGCGAGGTCCGCCGGAGCGAATGGCGGACGCTCCCGTTGGCGGTCGTCCTGCTCGGTGCGGCCCTGTGGGGACTGGCGGCGGCACCGGCTGAGGCATGTTTCGGGGCCCGCCTGCGGGTAGGGGTTCCCAGTGCCGGCGCGGGGGCCCTGGCGGCGTTTGCCATCGGCTACTACGTGGAAGAGAAGACCGGCATCGAGCCCGAGTTCGTGGAACTGGCCGGTACGCCGCAGCAGGCCATCGCCGAGCATGCGGTGGACCTGGTGTTGGCTGCAGAGGACGTACCCCCCCCTGCGCTGGCCGAGGTGCGGATGGCGGGAGACGTGCCCGGCTTGGGGCCGGCCCGCTTCTGGCTCCACCCAGAGGTACTCGATGATCTGCGGTTCTTCACCGTGGAGCGGGTTCTGGGTCGCGCCGGGAAGCTGTTCGCCTCGCCGGCCTACGCGGCGGCGGTGGCCTCCGAGGGCGCGGCGCGCCAGGCGGCACGCCAAGCGGTGCTCCGTGCGGAGTAGCGGGGCGTTGTTGGGGCTCGGCTTGTCCGGCTTGGTGGTACTGTTCCTGCTCGGCATCGGCTGCCGGGAGGAATCGCGGACCCTGCGCATCGGCTACATGATCTGTAACTCCCTGGAGGAGACCCGGGAGCGCTTCGAACCGCTCACCGCGTATCTGTCCCAGGCCACCGGGGCCCGCTGCGAGCCGGTGTATCTGGACACCCAGGATGTGGAGGATGCGTTCGCGGGCGGGAAGCTGGACCTGGTGCACACCAACTCCCTGCTCTACGTCATCCTCCGCGCGCGCCACGGTGCGGAACTGGTGGCCGCGGATCGCAGGGGAACGTTCGGCGCCCTTGCCCGGGGGGTGATCGTGGTGCGCGCGGACTCGGAGATCCAGACCCTCGCGGACCTGAAGGGGAAGCGCCTGGTGTTCGGCCCGCAATGGGCGCCGTTCGGCTTTCTCGCTCCGTACGCGCTGCTGCTCGACAACGGTTTGGATCCGGAGACCGACCTGGGTCTGTACGCCTTTCCCAAGGGCACCTGGAAGCACGAGAAGATCATCTACTCGGTGCTCTACGGCGCCTACGCCGCCGGTGCCGCGCCCCTGATCGATCTGGAGGAGATGGCTGCGCAGGGGCGCATCGCGCCGGACGACCTGCGGGTGATCGCCCGCAGCGATCTGGCTCCCTACTGCACCGTTTCGGCCCATCCGGGCCTGCCCGTCACGTGGCGCGAGCGGGTGCGACAGGCACTGCTCCAGGTGGGGCCGGAAACCATGGCCGAGGTGGATGGCGAGCGCCTGCGGGTGTTGCAGCGCGGCCTGATCACCGGGTTCGAGGCGCTGCAGGACGCGGACTACGACACCATTCGGGGCTGGGCTCGCACCGCCCGGATGCCCCCCTACGAGCAGTACTGATGGCCCGGGAGCGGGGCACCGCCCTGTTGGTGGCCGCGGTGGTGGCATGCTTGGGATGGGCGGCCGTGGAGGCCGGCCACGTGGACTGGAGCAGGCTCGGGGATCCGCCGTCGGTGGTGCCCCCGGTGGAGCGGAGACGGGTGGAGGAAAGCTTTGCGGCGATACGCGCCGACCTGGGCGCAGACCGCACGGAAGCAGCCGTGCTCGCCCTGCGGCGCCGCACCGAGCACGGCCCCTACGCGGGCACCGCCTGGTTCCTGCTTGGCGAGGTGGCGGCGGCCCAGGGGGCCTACGTCGCAGCGGTGCGCCACTACCGCCGGGCGGTTGAGCAGGACCCGGTGGTGGCGGATCGGAACGGGCCGTTTGGTTCCGGAGACGTCATCGAAGCGCGGTTGACCGCCCTGCTGGACGGGGTTTGGGCGACGGAACGCCCTCCCGAGGTGCGCGATCTCTACTATTTGCGGCGTCGGCTCGGGGGGGGCTGCGAGTGAGCGGCCCCATGTCCCGGCTCGCCGAGCACCGCTGGGTGCTGTTGGCCGGCCTGCTGATGGGGGGGGTGGGAAGCGCCCTGGCCTACCTGGGCAACCCCGCGAACTCCGGCATCTGCATCTCTTGCTTCCTGGAAAACGCCGCCGGCGCCGTGGGTCTGCACGGCAACCCGCGCATGCAGTACATCCGCCCAGAGTTGCTGGGGTTTTTTCTCGGAAGCTTCGGAGCTGCGCTGGTTGCCCGGGAGTTTCGCCCCCGCGGGCAGGGGGTGGGAGCGAGCCTGTTCGGCTTCGGCTTTCTCATGATGGTGGGCTCAGCAGTATTCATCGGCTGCCCGATCAAAGCGGTGCTGCGCCTGGCGGCCGGGGACTTGACCAGCGTGCCGGGTCTGGTGGGCCTGGTGCTGGGGGTGTGGGCGGGGGTCGGCCTGCTGCGGCGGGTCGATCTGGGTGGGGGCGCACGGCCTGTGGTCGCTCCCCTGACCCTGCCCCTGGGTGCGGTGGGGGTGGCGGCGCTGCTCACCGGGTTGGCGTTCGTTCCCGGCGCCCTGCGGGAGAGTTCCGGTGGCGGCGGTGCTCTGCACGCCGCGCGTCCGCTGAGCCTGGCCGCCGGCCTGGTGCTGGGGATGGTGTGCCAGCGCTCCCGGTTCTGCATCACCGGCAGCATCCGTGACTTTCTGCTTACCCGCAGCGCCTGGCCGGCGGCGGCCCTGGGGGCAGCTATCGGCGCGGCTTTGCTGACCAATTTCTTTACAGGCCAATTTTCCCTCGGCTATTATGACCAACCTGGGTCCCATCTCGACGCACTGTGGAGCGCCCTGGGCATGGGCCTGGTCGGCGTCGTCGCCGTAGTCGCGGGAGGGTGTCCCTTCCGCCAGATCATCCGTGCCGGTGAGGGAGATCTGGACGCTCTCTCGGTAACCCTGGGAATGGTCTGCGGCGCCGCGCTGGTGCAGCTCTGGGGGCTCGGCGCCAACGCGGAGGGAGTGCCCCCAGGGGGACGTATTGCCGTTCTGCTGGGCCTGGCTGCCGTCTGTTCCCTGGCCCTGCACCGAGGGGAGAATCGCAAATGAACGTCGCAAGCAGGGTACTGTCGATTGCCGTCATCGCCGCGCTGGGGCTCGCCGGCTGCGTCGGGGGTGCGGCCAGCCCCCAGCTCATCAAGATCCCAGATACGGCCCGGGTCGCCGAAGGGCACATTCTCTGGGCGCCCACCACCTGGTCCGGCGAGGTCCGGGTGGTGCAGCCGCTGATCGTCACCCGCACCGCCACCCTGACCCTGCAGCCCGGAACCCGGGTATACTTCGACCTGCCGGAGCCCCAGGACGGCAAGGACCGGGAGCCGTGGATCCTCGTCCAAGGCAACCTGGTGGCCCTGGGTACGGCTGAACAGCCCATCGTGTTCACCTCCGCGGCCCTGCGCCACAGCGAACTGGATGACATGATCCAGGTGCAGGATGCCAAGGAGGCGCACCTGCGCAACTGTGTGTTTGAGCGTGGCCCGTGGGCCCTGCACATCCACAACACCCCGGTGGAGATCCTCGACAGCACCTTTCGCGACAATTACGGCGGTGTCCGCTTCCAGGGGGACCGGGTGGTGATGCGCGGCAACCGCTTTGCCGACAACCGCATCGGCGTGCGCGCCCTGAAGGGCTCTCCGGTGATGGAGCAGAACCAGTTTACCGGCAACCTCACGGGCATCTTCTTCCGGGAGGGAGTGGTGGCGCCGGTGGTGCGCCACAACAACTTCGACAACCGCGAGTACGATCTGAAGCTCGGCGAGGCCCAAACCCAGGACGTGGATGCTGCGCATAACTGGTGGGCGTCGTCTGCCAAGGGGCGGCCGGAGGAGCGGATCTACGACGGGGGCGACTCCCCGGGGCTCGGTTTCGTCGCCACCGACCCAATGCTGGCCCAGCCCTGGGGGACGGAGCCGAAACGGTGACCGGCCCTATCCTGCACCGCAACCCCGAGGTGGTGTGGCGCGACGAACCGGGGCAGAAGGAGCAGATCCTGGCCGCCCTGGAGCGGGGCGAGCAAGTTGCCGAGCGGGGGTGGGTGATCCTGGTGGACGGCGGCCAGATGGTGGAACTGAACCTTCTCGCCGGGGAAATCTGGTGCCTGCTCGACGGCGCCCGCGACCTGGGCGCCGTGGCGACGACCCTGGCGGAACGGTTCGACGCCCCTGCGGACGAGATCCGCGCCGACGTCGAGGAACTGGTGGGCGATTTCACCCGGCGGGGGTGGCTGATCGGGGAGACCCCCTGACGTGCAGCTCTCCGCCCCCCTCACCGTCAACTGGACCCTCTCTTACGCCTGCAACTTCTCCTGCCTGCACTGCTACTCCCGGGACACCCAGCGGGCCGAACGGCCCCTGCCAGACGTGTTGGCTATGGTTGCCGAGCTGGCCCGCTGCCGGGTCGCCTACGTGAACTTCGGCGGCGGCGAGCCGCTGCTCTACCCCCACCTGATCGCGGTGGCCCGGGCGGCACGGGACGCCGGGTTGCGGGTCAGCATGAACAGCAACGGCTGGCTCCTCGACGGCGAGACCGCCAGCCACATCCGCGATGCCGGGTTCACCTCGGTAGGCATCAGCCTCGACGGTGCCACCGCCGCCGTGCACGACCGCTTCCGCAGCCGTTCTGGCAGCTACCACCGGGCGCTGGCGGCCCTCGATCACCTGGGCGCTGCCGGGGTGACGGCAACGGTGTCCGCAGTGATCTTTCGGGACAACGTCGCCAGCTTCCGGGACATCGTCGACCGCGCCGCCACCCACGGCGCGTCCACCGTGTACCTGCACAACTTCAAGTGTGCCGGCCGGGGCATGGCCAACCGGGAGCAACTGGACCTGTCCCCTGACGAGTGGCGGAGCTTCTACCGGGAGGCGCTGGCGTACCGGGACAAGGCCCCGGCAAAACTCGCCTTCGACGACCCGATCATCGCCGAGTTGGGGGCCGGTGAGGGGGCCACGGGCGGGGCGGTGAAGGGCAGCACCTGCGGCAAGCTGTCCCTGCACCTGGAGCCCGACGGGGACGTCACGCCCTGTGGGTTCATCCCGGTGGTGGCCGGGAACATCCTGCGGGACGGGCTGGACAGGATCTGGCAGGACGCCCCGGTGCTGAAGGCGATGCGTGACAAGACCCCCCAGGGCAAGTGCGGGAGCTGCCACGCCTACGGCGAGTGCCTGGGCGGCTGCACGGCCCGGGCGTTTGCTGCCACCGGCGATTTCAACGCCCCCGATCCCCACTGCTGGCGCGACGACGCCTGAGCCCCCACCAGGGCGTTGCGGTCTGCGGCCCGAGCGCTACACTGTGGCCACAGACCCACCGCCGCGCCGGCGACGGCTACCCCTTGCCGTTACGGTGCGGCCTTTGCCCCGTCGGCGCCCCTCCTTGCCGGCGGGGCTTTTGTACCTCTCCCCGCGCTGCAGGCGCACTGGAGGACACCCCATGGACATCGTGATCTTCACCACCGGCGGTACCATCGACAAGGTCTACTTCGACCGCAAGAGCGAGTTCCAGGTGGGTTCCCCCCAGATCGCCGAGGTGCTCACCGAAGCAAACGTCACCCTGGATTTCCAGGTGGTTCCCTTGATGCGCAAGGACAGCCTGGAACTGACGGCGGTGGATCGGGCCGCGATTCGCGCCGCGGTCGAGAGCAGCCCAGCCCGCCACATCGTGATCACCCACGGCACCGACACCATGGTGGAGACCGGCCGGGCCCTGCTGGGAATCCCCGGAAAGGTGATCGTGCTCACCGGAGCGATGCAGCCCGCACGGTTCCGCACCACCGACGCGGTGTTCAACATCGCCTGTGCCATTACCGCTGCCCAGTTGCTGCCGGACGGGGTCCGCATCGCCATGAACGGTCACATCTTCGACCCGGCGCAGACGCGGAAGAACGTGGAGATGAACCGCTTCGAGCCAATCTGATGGGGTAGGTTCAGGCACCGGGCCCGGGCCGCACCGGGAACAGCAGCCACACCACCGCCTGCGCCGCTAGGGCAGTCGCACCAGCAGCACGGGCACGGGCGCGCGCTGCAGCACCTTGTGGGAGACGCTGCCGAGCAGCATCCCGCCCACCGCGGTGTGGCGGTGGGCGCCGAGCACCAGCAGGTCGGCACCGACCCTCTTCGCCTCGGCCAGGATCACCTCTGTGGGGTTGCCCTCCAACACCCGGATCTCGCTGACGCGCTCATCGCCCCCCAGATCGATGCACACCTCGTCCTGGCAGAAATGGCGCAGCCGCGTGTGCAACTCCGCGAGGATGCGGTCTCGGGCCTCCTCCCGCAGTGTGGTTCCCTTGCCCTCGGGCAGATACATCTCCACCACGCTGCGGGCATATTGGGTCAGCGGCTCGACCACGTGTAGCAGCACGATCTTCGCGTCGTAACGGTGGGCCAGGCTCATGGTGTAGCGAAACACCTCGGGGGCGCGCGGGTCCAGGTCGGTGGGGTACAGGATGGTACGAATCTCTGGAAGCATGGCCAGCTCCTTGTCACGGGTGGGTACGTGTGGTCCGGGCAAAGCTCGGCGGGACGGCGGTCGGCCCCGGCGGGACCGCCGCCGCCACGGCCGCGATGATCAGGGTGCCTGCCTGTTTCATGGCGGCTCCGTGCCGCCCGGCAACAGAGGAGGGGCCCATCAGCGTCCTCCCGCGCAACAGGCCGTCCGGCAGTTCGCGGAAACCTGCGGTGCCGGTCCGGCCGGGACATCCGCTCGCCGACGGGACTAGGAATACCCCGTTTCTGGGCTCACACACAATACGACCGTACCGCCGGCCAAGCGCCGAGAGCGGCGTGCGCCCGCTGATGCCGATCCCCGGTGGCCGCGGAGCCTACCGGTCGTTCCCGGCCCGTCGGTTCCCCTCGGTGGTCGCCGACTCCCGGGCCCCAATGGGTTTCCCCAACCACGCCCCGCCGGGCTCCGGCCCGCCTTTCGAAGATGGGCCGCCCGGATCGCCGTGCCGAGCGCTGCGACAACCGCCGTCGCCCCCAAGAAGTCCCCCCTTGCCTACGAGCGAGGGCCAGATGCGGAGTTTGCCGGGCGTCCGGCCACGGGAGCAAAACCGCCCCCAGGGTGACGGTCATCACCACTGGGGGCAGAACCCAACACGGACACCATAGCACACCAGCCAGTCAACGGGTCCGTCGCGGTCCCTTTTCGATGAGGGACGCGAAACGCACAAAGCGGGGCCGAACCGTGCCGCTCCCGCCGGTCAGACCGCTTGGGGCGCAATGACCAGGGGAGTGGCAGGTTCTGCCACCGACTGAAACCGCATCACCGTCACCGCATTGCGGTGCC
>JARGFW010000387.1 GCA_029211085.1 Deferrisomatales bacterium
GTGTCAAGACTACCCACCACGCTGATCAGTTTGACCTTGCCGGCGAAGTCCGCGAGATGGACCGGTTTGAGTTCGGCGTCCACCACGGTGAACTCCGGGGCCCTGTCGCCGGGACGCAGTTCCGGGCCGATCAGGACCAGGGGGTTGCCCTGCACGGTGACCAAGCCGCTTCTCTTCTCCATGAAGCAACCTCCTGCAGTCTGTTCGGGCCTGGAAAGTGCCCGAGTCCGATAGGTCGGGTCCCAGGGAGGCGCGAGCGCGCCCCTTCGAACCGTTGCCCTCACCCTGGGGGGACAGTCTAATGCAGCCGACGCGAAGCACCAGCCTAGGGGAAACCTGCTTCCGGGCGCAAAGGCGGGTGTGCCGCCGTTCCCCATCGCGGCGGCCAAGCCTTGACCCGGTACACGGCGGCGGTATGTTTATCCGCCTGTCCCAGATCCTGACGTCCACTGCGGTGGAGAGAGGAGCAGTGTCCATGCAGAGACCAAGCAGCCCCCTCCTGGCGGCGCTCGTTGTAGCGCTGTCCTTGACGGTATCCCAAGCGGCCGCCCTGGAGGCGGGAGACACCGCGCCGGGATTCGAGGTGCAATCCACGACTGGAACGATCCGGTTGGCGGACTACCAAGGGAAGAAGAACGTTCTGCTGGCGTTCTACTTCAAGGACTTCACCGGGGGGTGAACCTCCGAGATGGCGGCGTTCCAGGAGGACATCGCGTCCTTCGAACGCCTCGACACCCAGGTCCTGGGTGTGAGTTCCGACGATCTCGAGACCCACAAACGGTTCGCTGCATCCCTGAACCTGACCTTTCCGCTGATCACGGATCCGGGGGGGAAATTGGCATCCCAGTATGGCAAAGGACGCATCGCATTCCTGATCGACAAGCAGGGGGTCGTCCGCCACGTGGAGAAAGGGATGCCCGACAACCAGAAACTCCTGAAACGGATCGATCAGCTTGGCGAGTAGGCGAAAGGGGTCTGGCCAGGAGGGTGGAGGCTTCGGGCCTCCTACCGAAGGAGGTCAAAATCTGCGGGAACAGTACGAGCGGTTCGAGGCGACCCATCGTCAGATGGAAGAGGTCTACGCCGCCATTTACCGCCGCTTCGTGCATCCCGCCGGGCCACCCTTCTACGAGGAGGGAGTCGAGGGCGCGCTGCCGCCCAGCTTGATCCCGGAGCACCGGGCGGTGGCCAAGGTGCTGTTTGACTACCTGGAGGCCCTGAATGCCGAGGCCCGGGTCCTGGCCAGCGCCAGGAGTGTCTGCGAACAGCACGATTACGCGGACAACCCCGCCACCCGGGCCGCCACCCGGGAGATCCTGGAGGCGATCCTGCAGGCCACCAGACACCGGACAGCCTTCGGCAGGGTCCTCGACAAGGAGTGGTTGGCGGTTTGGGAGAAGGCGACGGCGGCTGTTGAGGGCCTCGCCGCCGGGCAGGGAGCCCGGGCTGGAGGCGGTACCGGGTGGCTGAACGAGGTCGTGGATCACCTCCTCTCGGAGAAGGGAACCTCTGCCACCGCGGGGGAGCTGTGGGAGTCCACCCGGGCGTGGGTGGGCGTACTCTTCGGTTGCGGCGAAGTGTCTCGTCGGGGAGAAGTTCTTCAATGGGTGGGCGCCCGTTCCGGGTACCGGGCCGTCAGGTTTCGGACGTTCCGACAGCGAGTGGCGGCGCGCAGGAAGAAGTTAGCCGCGCCGACAGTGGGCGGAGGTGCGCCCGGCTGAGCGGTGGCCCCGCCGGGGCCGACAGGGCCTTGTCGGTCACGCCGCCGTTCTGCCCGGCAGTTCTCGGAGGTGCCGCCCGCCAGTGCAGGGCTCGTGTGCCGGCGGCCAGCATCTCCAACAGCTCCATGGCCAGCTCGCGGGTGACCTGGGGGTTGCTCTGCAGGAGGGGGGAACAGCCACAGAGAGCAACGCGAACAGCCGGTTCCAGGCCCTTCTCGGCGTGCGACTGACGGAACCGCTTCAACATCAAGTTGAGGTAGAACCAGTAGGAGGGCTCCCCTGCCCACACTTCCCGGTCCGCCGGGAAGGCATGACAAGCTACCATCTGCAGAAGGCGGGGCCGGGCGCCAGGGGACGTCCCGGCTCCCGCAACCAGGGCTTCGGCCAGGCAGAAGGCGAGTGCCTGGATCTCCTGCGATCCGGAAGTCGTATCGGCCTCGGCCGCCACCTGCCGCAACAGCCCCAGGACTTCCTCGACCCGCCGACGGACCCGCCGCTGAAACCGCTCCTCGATCTGTGCCGCCAGAACCCCCAGGGGATCCCACGCAGAGGCATCGAAGCCGAAGTTCCCATGGGTGTTTCTGTCAGACCTCCGTGGGCTTGGCGACCCGCCCTCATGAGCCCCGATCTCGCCGCGGGTGGGCTCGTTCAAGGGTTCCATCAAGCACCTGCCGGAGAGGGGTCGGGCAGGCCGACCCAGCCGGCTACGCCGGCATATCTTCGCGGGCTGGCCGAGCAGGTCCGGCAATAGCCCTGGCGCCGGCGGGGAGCCGGAAGCTCGGGACAGTTGTGGGCGCGGCAGTCCCGACACAGCACGGTTTCAGGCTCGGTGCATCCACACACTTCCTCACAGTGCTGGCAAATCAGCAGGATCGCGTTCATCGCGCACTCCTCGCCACCCCGCCCAGGATAAAGGGGGGGGGTCGCTCTGGGGGTCGCGGCCAACTCAGTACACCACCGGATTGACGCGGTCGTAGTCCTTGGGTTTGTGGCAACCCACC
>JARGFW010000085.1 GCA_029211085.1 Deferrisomatales bacterium
GGTGGCGGCGTTGTGGAGTGCCTGGGAACGGGAGGGGGTTGAGGCGCTGCACTTGGAGCGGGTGCGCCCCGATTCCCAGGTGCTGGGGTTCCTGGCGCCCCTGGCCCGGGAACGGTGCGCCGCGGTGGCGGTCGAACCCGCCGGGGTGAGCGTGGAGGTAGCCCTGCCCGGCAGCTGGGACGGGTATCTGGAGCGACTGGACAAGAAACAGCGCCACGAGCTGCGGCGCAAGCTGCGCCGCCTGCAAGGGGCCGGCGCCGTCGAGTTCCGGACGGTCCGCTCCGCGGGTGCAGGCCTGGCCGGCGCGGTGGCGGGATTCTTCCGGCTGTTCCGGGACAACCGGGAGGACAAGGCCGCGTTCCTAACCCCGGGGATGGAGGCGTACTTCGGCGCCGTGATCGACGCCGCGGCCCGGGACGGCCTGCTGAACCTGGGGTTGCTGGAGCTCGGCGGCGCCCTCGCCGCGGCGGTTCTCTGCTTCGACCACCAGGGGCGCACCCACCTGTACAACAACGGCTACTCCCGCGAGTTCGCACCCCTGGGCGTGGGCCTGCTGTCCAAGGTGCTGAGCCTGCGGGACAGTCTGGAGCGGGGGGTGGCCGTGTACGACCTGCTGGCCGGGGACGAAGACTACAAGTTCCACCTCGGCGGCGGGGCCGTGACCCTGTTCCGCTGTGTGATCCGGCTCCGGCCCGGCGTGGGCGTCCCGTGAACCTCGCCATGCTCGCCCTCCACTCCAGCCCGGTGGAGGCCCTGGGGGCCCGGGATGCCGGGGGCATGAGCGTGGTGCTGGTGGAACTCTCCGCGGCCCTGGCCCGGCGGGGGCACCGGGTGGACCTGTTCACCTGCCGCGGCGGCGCACCCCCCGGGGTGCCGGTCGAGGTGCGGCCGGGGGTGCGCCTGATCCGCGTGGGAGGGGTCCCGGACGCGGTGGCGAAGGCAGAGCTATACACCCATCTGCCCGCGGTGGCCGCCGAACTGTCGGAACTTGTGGAGACGAACCGCTGGCGCTACGACCGGGTCCACAGCCACTACTGGCTGTCCGCCGTGGCGGGGCAGCCACTGGCCGCGCGCTGGGGAGTGCCCCACTGGGTCACGTTCCACACCCTGGGGGCGGTGAAGAACCGGCTGGCCTGCGGCGAGGACGAACCGCCCCGGCGCCTGACGGCTGAGAGGGACCTCGCTCTTCGCTGTGACCGGGTGATCGCCCCGTCGGAGCGGGAGCGGGTTCTCCTCGTGGAATGCTGCGGCACCTCCGCAGACCGGGTCGCGGTTGTGCCCTGGGGAGTGGACCGGGAGCCGTTTTGCCTTGGGGACCGAGGCGCGGCCCGGGCGGCGCTGGGCATTCCCGGCGATGCGGAGCTGCTGCTGTTCGTGGGGCGGTTCTCCCCGGTGAAGGGGCTGGATCTGCTGCTCCGTGCCTTGGCCGTGGTGGTCTCCCTGCGCCCCGGGGTGCGGCTGCTGGTGGCCGGGGGAGACGGGCCGCAAGGCGCCGACACCCGGGCCGGCGTGGTCCTGGCGGCCGAACTGGGAGTTGCGTCGCGGGTGGCATGGCTGGGCTCGGTCCCCCGCCGGGGCATGCCCAGACTGTACCGTGCCGCCGATCTGCTGGCGGTGCCGTCCCGCTACGAGAGTTTCGGACTGGCGGCCCTGGAGGCCCTGGCCTGCGGCACCCCGGTGGTCGCCACCCGGGTCGGCGCGCTGGACGAGGTGGTGGTGCCGGGGGAGAACGGGGGGCTGGTGGACGAGGCGGCCCCGGCCCCCCTGGCGGCAGCGATCGCGGCGCAACTCGCCGCCCGGCGTGCCGCTCCGGAGGAAGTACGTTCCACAGTGGAAGACTGGACCTGGGACCGGTCCGCGGCGATGATCGAGGCGCTGGCCATCCCCCGGTAGGGGGGACGGCTTGACCGGTGGGCTTGTGACTCTGCGGGCGGCGGACCGCCCCTCCGACGGGCTGGAAGGTCCGATGTTGAAAACCGAGGGTGGCCCGGCAGACGGGGTTCGGCTTGCGCCGGAAGGATCACGGGACTTCGCTGCCCGGTTCCCGGAGGACCCACCCCGCGCTCCGGGGCGGCCCCGCCGCCCGCTCCGCAGAGGGATCTGCGAAGCCGTGGTCCTTGCGCGGGAGCCTTCACTCTGTGATCTTCGACCACCCGACTCCCGACTCCCGACTCCCGAGGACTCGCTATGACCGAACCGATCCATGCCTTGGTGATCGCCGCCCACCCCGACGACGCCGAGTTCGGTGCGGCCGGAACCGTGGCGGTCTGGACCAGCGAGGGCAGGCGGGTGGTGTACGTCGTGTGCACCAGCGGGGAGAAGGGCACCAACGACCGGGCCGTGGCTCCCGCCGACCTGGCCCGTGCGCGGGAGCAGGAACAGCGCGATGCCGCCGCGGTGCTGGGGGTGGCGGAAGTGATCCACCTGCGCTACCCGGACCAGGGGCTGGAGGACACCACCGGGTTCCGCAAGGAGTTGGTGCGGGAGATCCGCCGTTGGCGCCCGCACATCGTGGTCACCTCCGACCCCTACCGGCGCTACCTGTGGCACCGCGACCACCGGGTGGTGGGCCAGGTGGTGCTGGACGCGGTGTTCCCCTTCGCTCGGGACCACCTGGCCTACCCGGACCTCCTGGAAGCGGGCCTGGAGCCCCATAAGGTGGCCGAGGTGTGGTGCTTCGGCGCAGAGGACGTCAACCACCGGGTGGACGTGACCGCGACCTTCGAGCGCAAGGTGGAGGCGCTGCTGCAGCACCGCTCCCAGGTAGCGGCCATGGGCATCCCCGACCTTCCCGGGCGGCTGCGGAGGTTCTGCAGGGAGATGGCCGCGGGCAGCGAGTTCGAGTTGGCGGAGGCCTACCACCGGGTGGTGGCACCCCCTTGAAGGGTGCGCCCAGGGGGGCGGTGTGGCGGCACCTGTCCCCGCCCTGGAAGGCCATCCGCGCCTCCCGTGACCCGCGCCCTTGCTGGGGCGGGCGGGGCATCCTATGATCGGAGCCGCGGTCCCGGTCCCACGGGGCCGACAGCGGAACTGCTGTGTGGTTGCTGGACGTCAATCCGGGTCTTCTTGCCCAAGGGGGAACGCCATGAGGAGGAGTGTCTTCGGTCGTCGGTCGCAGCGGATGCACGGAGCGGGTGTGGTCGCCCTATCCATGACCCTGGCGCTGGGCGCGTCGGCGGGGTCCGCCCACGCCAAGGTGTTCGGCTACGGCAACAAGGGGTGCATGGAGTACATCGAGGTCTTCGACAACCGGGAAGGCAGGAGCCTCTATGCGAGTTGGGCCCAGGGGTACTTCTCTTCGATCAGTCAACGGGAGGGGCTGAGCGACTTCACGCGGGGCATCGGGGACGACCCCAACGCCATGCAGAAGTGGCTGAAACGCTACTGCGAGAGACGCAACTCCAAGAGGTTCTACGAAGCGGTGGACGCCTACGCCGAAGAGTTGATCAAGGCCGGGGCCCAGTAGGCCCGATGATCTTGCTGCGCCGTCCGGTGTGACGTTTCCTGTCCGTCCGTAGTGGGTTCCGCCGCGTGCAACCGTTTCTGCGGTCGTGGACCATAAGGGGCTGTGCGGCTATCCTCATGTGCACCTGTCCGGCGTCCAAGCCTAGGAACCATGGGCATACGTACAGCCACAACCGATACCGACATCGCTGCCTGCTATCCTGTGATGCGGGAACTTCGCCCGCAGGTGCCCGAGAGCGAGTTCGTTTCCCGGGTCCGGAGCCAGGAGCAGAGGGGGTATCGCCTGGCTGTCGTGGATGACGGCGATGGGATCGTAGGGGTAGCCGGTTTCAGGATTGCAGAAAACCTCGCCTGGGGGCGGTTCCTCTACGTCGATGATCTCGTTGTCTTGGACACCCAGCGCTCAAGGGGCTGCGGGGCAAGATTGCTGGCGTGGCTCCGGGATCGCGCCGTGGCAGAAGGGTGCCAACAGCTGCACCTCGATTCCGGCCTGCAAAGAGAAGCCGCCCACAGGTTCTACGAGCGCGAGGGTATGGCCAAGGCCGGCTTCCATTTCGCAGAAGCGCTGACGCCCAACAACCCTGTGCCCTCCGCGAGTCGAGGCGAAGAGGTCCGGTGACCGGGGCTGTTGATCCTCTGGGAGGGCGGTTGCCAGGCCGATGCGGTCGTGCCTCTGCCCCGTGGGCGCGGCGCCCTGCAAAGAACTCGTGCTCAAATGCCGGTGGGGCCGGTGAAATTTGTCCCGGGGGGACGCACCGCAGGCGCGCGCCCCGAAACCAGACCATCCTGCTCTCTCCTGTTCGTCCATGCGATTGGAGAGGTTTCCGGTCGTGATTGACCACCGCGAGGCTGCATCGACCCCATGGCCATTACGCTCGTCCCCCAACGCAACCTGGTGCTGATCGGTGGCCGGGGCTCCGGCAAGAGTGCCCTGTGTCGGCGCATCCTGCGTCTCAATAAGAACTTCACGCTGTTTCCCCTCGACGAGCTGATCCGCTACGAAGCAGGGGGCTGTTCAATCCCCGAGATCGTTGCGCAGCGGGGCTGGGAGGGGTTCCGCGCGCTGGAACTCCAGGTGGTGGAGAAGGTTTCCCGGTTCCCCGCGGGCGCACTCATCGACTGCGGTGGCGGGGTGGTGGTGGAGTTGGACACGGGCGGGGAAGAGGTGTTCAGCGCGCGCAAGGCTGCGGCCCTGCGCCACCACGGCCACGTGATCTACCTGCAGCGCAGCGTGAAGTATCTACAAAGCCGCAGCGCCGGCGACCCCGACCGGCCGGACCTCTCGGCAGAGCGCTCGTTTCGCGAGATCATGGAGCGTCGGGACCCCTGGTACCGGCAGGCCGCCCACGAGGTGCTCCCCTGCGGCCGGCGCTCCAAGGACCGGTTGGCCCGGGAGATTCTGGAGCGGTTTTTCGCGAACGCGGCCGGACAGCCGAAGGTCTGAAGTGGCAGATCGGGGGCCGCGTCCTTTTACCCCGCTGGGCCGGTCTCTGCCGTTGGCCCCTGGGTTCCGCCGTTGCCGTTTCCCGTTCCCGCCCTGGAAGCCAACACCACCCCCAGCACCACCAGGCCGATCCCCACCAGGGCGGGCAGGGGCACGGTCTCCCCGAACACCAGGTAGCCGAGCAGCAGGGCCCACAGGGTGCCCAGGTAGGTGAGGTGGCTGATGTTGACGGCGGGCTCCAGGTGGTAGGCCTTGGTGAGGCTCACCTGGGCTGCCTGGGTGAGCAGGCCTACCGCCAGCAGCCACAACCACTCGATCCCCCGGGGCATCACCCAGTGGGTGAGGGTGTAGGGGCCGATCACCGGGAACGTGACCAAGGGGAAATAGAACACCACCACCATCGGGGTGTCGCTTCCTTTCAGCCGCCGCACCAGGTTGTACGCCACCCCGGCCAGGGCCGCCGCCAGCACCCCGAGGGCGAGGTCCGGCAGTGCCACCCGGGGGTCGAACCCCTTGATCGCCGCCACCCCGGCGAAACACAGGCCGAAGAACGCCCACTGGCGAGGCGTCGCTGCCTCCCCCAGGAACAGGCCGGAGAGCAGGATGGTGAACAGCGGCGAGAGGTACTGCACGGTTACTGCCGATGCCAGAGGCATGTGCTGGAGGGTGTAGAAGTAGATGAGCAGTGCAGCCGTGCCGGCCGCCCCCCGGGCCAGCAGCAGACGGCGGTTGTTGCCCCAGGGGGAGACCCCGGCCCGGCGCAGGGCGGTCCAACTCAGCACCAGGGTCACCGCAGCACGGAAGAACACTACTTCGTGGGCCGGGATATGGCGCAGGTGCTTGACCAACACCCCCATGGCGGTGAACAGGAGGGTGGCCAGCACCATGTGGCGCTGGCCTCGGGACAGGGTCACGGGACGCGGTGCGCGAGCAGGCGGGGGAGTTCCCCGGGGTCGTCTGGCACGGCGTAGGTGGAGGCCGAGGCGTGGGACGGGTACCCTCCGCCGACACCCAGGGGCGCCAGCCTGGTCTTGTGGGACGGGCTCACCGGCGCGCCGCCGGCCCACAGGGTGAAGAACGCGATGGGGTCGCCGTGGGTCACGGCCAGCACGTGCCCGCCGGGGTGGCGGCGTACCATCCGGTGGGCAAAGCGGCGCACGCGGTTCAGCACGTCCTGGGGCTGCTCATACCGGGGCGGTGCGCCGGTGTAGAAGTCGCCTTCGCGGCAGCGCACCTGGTCCTCGAGGCAGCCCTGGTAGGGGGTGAGCACCTCGTTGAGCAGGGCGGAGGTGGAGAGCCGCAGCCCGCCCCGGTCTACCAGCAAGATGCGGGCGGTTTGCCGGGCCCGCAACATGGGGCTGCTTACCAGGGCATCCGCCGGGTGGTGTGCGAGGGCGGCCGCGATGGCCTCTGCCTGGGCCCGGCCCCGCGCGCTGAGGCGGAAGCGGGGCAGGCGCCCGTACAGTACCCGCCGCGGATTGTGGACTTCGCCGTGGCGCACGAAGGTGATGCGGGTCGGTGGGGCCATGGGTTCAAGGGGGGAAAGGGGTGGGCATGGGGGAACCGCCGCCACTCTCCGGTTTTGCGGCGCCACGGTCAAGCCCGGTGCCTGTCCCCGCTTTCGCGCGTCCGCCCGGGACGCTACCCTGTGTACCGTCGCCGCCCCGTTTCCCTGCTGGAGGAACCGTGCCAAACCTCGCCCCCGATTCCCGCCGGGCAACCGCCGCCCCACTGAACCTGGCCCACTGGTGCGTGACCGAGGGAGTCAACGGGCCCGGGCGGCGCTTTACCGTGTGGGTCCAGGGATGTCCCCGGCGCTGCCCGGGGTGTTTCAACCCGGGGCTCCAGGAACAGGAACCCCGGCAGCAGGTGTCTCCCCAGGAACTGGCGGAGGCGTTCGCGGCGGCCGGCCCGGTGGACGGGGTGACCCTCTCCGGTGGGGAGCCGTTCACCCAGGCCGCTGGTCTGGCGGCGTTCCTCGACGCCCTGGCGGGCCGAACCGGGCCGCGGCCTGCGGTGGTGGCGTTCAGCGGCTACACGTTGGGGGAGTTGCAGGGGGGGGAGCCGGACTGGCAGCTCCTGCTGGGGCGGGTGGACCTGCTGGTGGACGGCCCGTACCTGGCGGAGCAGGCTGCCGGCGCCGGTCCCTTGGCGGGGTCCGTCAACCAGCGCCGGCTGGCGCTCTCGGCAGCCGGAGAGCAACTTCTGGCCCGGGCTGCGGCCGGTGCGGCGGGGGAGGTACAGGTACAGGTCACCGCCGCAGGGGAGGTGGTCGTCAGCGGTTTCCCGGGCCCGGGGCTGTTGGCTGCCCTGCGCGGTCCCGGCTGAGGACGGGGCTTCCCGCTCCCCGCGCCGCCGCGGGTTTCAGCAGGTTCGCTCCGGTGGGTTCCCCAGGGTGGCCTCGGGGGCTTGCGTGCCGCCCCCGAACCGCACGCGCAGGGCAGCGTGGGTGCAGCGCTCGGCGGCACAGCGGAGGCAGCGCAAGCACTCGGTGCTGGCCTGGTCGGTGCGCGGATCCAGGCCGGAGTGGCAGCCCCGGGCACAGGCGCCGCAGTCGGTGCACAGGTGGGGGTGGTGTTCGAGGCCGAGCAGGCTGCAGCGGTTGAACCACCCGTAGATCGCCCCCAGGGGGCACAGTCCCCGGCAGTAGGGCCGGAAGCTCACCGCAGAGAGCCCCAACACCAGGATGAGAACGGCCGCTTTGAGGGCAAACACCCCACCCATCTGTTCGCGCAGGGGGGGGATCATTGCCAGCAGGCCGCTGGCCTCGAGGGTGCCGGCGGGGCACAAGATGTGGCAGAACCAGGGCTCTCCGTACCCCATGGCCCCGGTTAACACTGCGGGCAGTGCGACCACGGTGAGCCCCAGCACGACGTAGCGCAGCCAGCCGATGCGCTGGGGCAGGCGCAGTTTCGGCAGGGGCAGCCGGAACAGTAGGTCCTGGAGTAGTCCGAACGGGCACAGCCAGCCGCAGCTGAATCGGCCCCCCACCAGCCCCACGGCGGCCAGCAAGCCGACGACGTAGAAGCCCAACCGGTAGGTGCCCCAACGCAAGGCGGGGCGCACCCCGGCGATGAAGTGTTGGAGCGTGCCCAGGGGGCAGGAGACCACTGCGGCTGGGCAGGAGTAGCAGTTCAACCCCGGGGTGCAGAGTTGTTTGAGCGGGCCCTGGTAGATGTTGCGCGTCCAGGGAAACGCCAGATAGGCGTTCTGCGCCAGCGCCGCCAGCAGTTGGACGCGCAGCCGCATCCCTCAGCCCAACCCGATGCAGGCCAGGCAAATGCTGGCGGCGTTGAGCAATACCTGGCGGGCCTCACCCAGGAACACACCGACCCCGACCGCCGCCAGCGCTGCCACCAGGGCGGCGATCCATGCGCGGGAGGGGCGGCGTCCGTTGGTTTGCATAGGGGGCTTCCCTGAAGCGGTGGGCCAGACCCTGGAAGTGTAGCAGGTTGGGGGCGTCCACACATCCTGTCAGCCGTCCGCGGTTCCCTGCTGGCAGGCGCGCAGCACCCCGCGAAAGAACGGCGGAAACTCCTCGGCGCTGTCGATCGCTATGCCCCGGAACCCGGCGTTCCGGAGCAGTCTTTCCCACTCCCCCGGGGCACCGGCGCCGGCTATGCACCAGGCCCAGGCCTCGGGCAGGGCGCGCAGGGCTTCGGGAACCGGTTCCCTGGCGAACACGTCGGCGATCAGAAGGTGCCCTGCGGGGCGTAGCACCCGGGCCAACTCCGCGCACAGGGCGGGGCGGTCGGGGACCAGGTTGGCCACCCCGTTGAGCCACACCCAGTCGGCACAGCCCCGGGCCACGGGCAGGCGGGGGGCCGCTGCCTGGAGCGCGAGCAGTCGGGCCTGGGGTGTGCATCCCGCGACACCCCGCCGCAGGCGTTTCAGCATGGGGATCGAGAGGTCCAGGGCCACCACCCGTGCGCCGGCCTGGGCGGCCAATAGACTGTCCACCCCGGCTCCGCAGCCCACGTCTACCACCACCTGCCCCGGTTTGGGGTCGGCCAACACGGCCAGGGGGCCGGCGCCCACGAAAGCCTCCAACAGCGCCGGTGGCACCGCGGCGAGCCGCTCGGGCGAGTAGCCGAGGACCACCGCCAGTTCGCGCCCGGTCGCCAGATCCATACCGTGGGGCGCCTGGGAGCCGTGTTCGCCCACCGCATCGTAGACCTCACGCACCGCCTGCAGGGCGTCTGATTGCAACCGTGCCTCCCGACCGCTCCTGCGCATCCTGCGCCCGCGGCACTCTGACCATTCATTGGCTCCGGCCGCTCCTGCGCATCCTGCGCCCGCGGCACGTCGCCCATCCGTGGGCTCCGAAAATGGTTTGTCCCTTCGGCGGGGCCCCTCCTACAATGATCCATCCTACCACGCCCGTCGCCGAGGAGCGGATGTCCAACCTGGACCCCGAAGCCAACGTCCTCTACGCCAGCGCCGACACCTTGCACCCGTCGACCTGGGAGACGCTGGCTCGCCGGGCGCCCGGGGAGGCGGCTGCGGCCGCAGGCGCCTCCTGGGACGGCGTTGCATTTCGCCTCGAGTTGTTGGGGCACCCCTTGCGCGTGGAACCCGGTGCCCGCAGGCTGTCGTTTTCCGCCGGCCCCGCCAGGGGGGTTGGCTACCAACGGGCCCTGGTGGCGGTGACCTATCTGGCTCGGGCGCTGCCCGTCGACCCCCGCGGCGACTGGGTGACGTTCCGGGAACTGCCGGGCGGCGACGGCTTCTTCCGCGGCCCCCACAGCCTGAACACGCCGCAGTTGGAGCGGTGTTTCGGCTCGGCGCCGGGGACCCTGGAGGCGGCCGCTGCCGCCTTGGGGGGGTGCAGTTGTTCCGGGGGCGACGTCGCCGTGGAGTTGCAGGCGCTGCCCCGACTGCCGGTGCGGGTGCTGCTGTGGGCCGGCACCGACGAGTTTCCCCCCTCCGCTAGCCTGCTCACCGACCCGCGAGCGCACCTGCACCTGCCCCTGGACGTGCTGTGGGCCCTGACCAACGTGTTGATCGCAGACCTCACCAGGAGGGTGACGTGAGTCGAAGGCCTTCCCACGCCTTGATGGCGTTGTTCGCGCTGCTGCTGACGGCGGCCACCGCCGCGGCCGAGTGGCCGTACCGCACCGAGGAGGCCGCGAACCTCCCCGAGGGGCATTACTCCCTGTCCCTGGGGGTGGGGCGCACGGATCGGAAGGCGGAGGTGCGTTTCAATGGTCAGGAACTGCTCACCGCCCCGGCGGCGGTGTACTGGGCGATCCCCGAGGTGCAGGGCACCTTGGGGGTGGGCAGCCGGGCGGAGGTGTCCTTCGACTACGAATACTTCCTGTACCGGCTCCACGACCGGGCCGGTGACCAGTACGACTCGGGAGACCTGCGGCTGTGGGCCAAGCTCGGTGTGGTGCGGGGGCGCCGGCAGGCGCTGTCCCTGCGCTTCGGGGTGAAGTTGCCCAACTCCACCTACCTGGGGACCAACGAGGCCGATTTCTTCGTCGCAGGGTTGTACGATCTGCACCTGGGAGGTTGGCTGGCCACAGCCAACTTGGGGCTCGGGGTGCTCGGCAACCCGAGCCACAACCGCTCCCAGGATGACCTGATCACCTGGGGGGCTTCCCTGCGCTGGCAGGGTGAGGGGGGCGGTCTGCAAGGGGGGGTGGAGGTGGCGGGCAGCAACGGCCCCTACGGTGTGGAACGCCAGCGCGATGCCCGCCTGTACGCCGGCGTGCTCGGTTGGCAGTGGGAGCACTGGCGCCTGGACGGCACCCTGCGCTACGGCGTCCACGACTGGGAGGGCTGGGGCTGGCTGGTGGGGGTGACCTACGACCGTTGAACTCTCTAGGGGTAGTTGACCGTCACCGTAATGACCGCATCGCCGTGGGTGGCGGGGGTGGCGCCGGCCGCCACGGAGAGTGTGCCACCGATCCGCACCGTGGCCTGGCCACCGCTGTCGAAGGCGTCTGCGCCGCCGACTTGCAGGTTGCCCAGGGAGAGGGCCGGGTCGGCGAAGTCCTGCGTTACTTCTGCTTGCACGTCGAGGGCCCGGTCGGGATCGCCGGTGACTGCGAACTCGGCCAGAAACGCCTCGCCGCTGGCCGTGCCGGTCCCGGGGCCGGGCTCGAGGGTCGCGCTGAGGGCATCGAGCCGAAAGGTCTGGGTGCCCTCGCTGGGGGGGGCGATGGTGCCGAACTCCATCACCTGGGTCGTGCTCATCTGCAGCGGTTGCACGATGGTGACGTGCACCGGCGCGGCGCCGGTGGCGGCCTGGGCGGCGGGCGCCAGCAGGATCGCGACGCCGGCGGCCAGGGCTGCGGAGTGGGGGGCTGGATGTCGCACGCTGCCGGGTCCTCCGTGACGCAGGCTACTCGTCGATGTGGTAGTCCTTGAGTTTGTAGAGCAGGGTCCGGTGGCTGATCTCCAAGATCTTGCTCGCCTCGGTACGGTTGCCGCGGGTCTTGCGCAGGGCCCGACGGATCAGTTCTTCTTCGACCCGGGCCGTCGACTTCTTGATCGAGTAGTCGTCGGGTAGCACACCGAACACCCCCCGCCCCTGTTCGTCGTGGAGCCAGGGTGCCAGGTGTTCCAACTCCAGGACGGGACCCTCGGCCAATACCACCGCCCGTTCGATCACGTTCTCCAGTTCCCGCACGTTTCCCTTCCACCCGTAGCGCAGAATCGCCTCCATGGCGTCGGGGGCGACACCTCCGACCTCCTTGTCCGCCTCGGCGGCATACCGGGCGATGAAGCGGTCCACCAAGGGGGGGATGTCGTCCCGGCGCTCGCGCAGGGGCGGGACATGGATCGGGATCACATTGAGCCGGTAGTACAGATCTTCCCGGAAACTTCCATCATCCACCGCCGGCTGCAGGTCGGCCAGGCAGGAGGCGATTACCCGTGTTTCTACCGGGTACTCCTCGGTGCCGCCGGCGCGGTGGGTGTGGCCGTCCTGCAGTGCCTTGACCAGGCGGATCTGGATGAACGGCGGCAGTTTGCCAATTTCCTCCAGGAACACCGTGCCGCCCTTGGCGGCCGCCAGGGCGCCCGGAGTGGTGCGGGGAGCGTCGGGCAACGCACCGCGCTCCTGACCGAACAACTCGCTCTCCAGCAGCGGCTCCGGGACCGCGCTGCAGTTCAGCGACAGGAAACGGGCGTTTTGGCGCTTGGAGTTGTAGTGGAGGGCGCGGGCCAGGGTCTCTTTGCCGACCCCGCTCTCACCGATGAACAGCACTGCCGAGTTGTAGTCCGCCACCCGGCGGAGCAGACCGGTCACCTCCTGCATCTGTGCGCTCTTGGCGACCATGTTGTCCATCTCGTGGTCGCGCTGGATGCTCTCCCGCAGTTCGCGGTTTTCGCGCAGGAGTTTCTCCCGCTCTTCCGCCTTGCGCAGGGTCAGGAGCACTTCGTCGGTGCGGAACGGCTTGGACAGGTAGTCGTAGGCCCCACGCTTGAGGGCCTCGATGGCGGTGTCCAGGCTGCCGTAGGCCGACATCATGATGATGGTCGCCGAGCACCCCAGGCTCTTGGCCCGCTCCAGGAACTCCAGCCCGTCCATGCGCGGCATGCGGATGTCGCAGAGGATGAACTCGAAGAACCCGGGCCCCAGTCGCTCAAGGGTTTCCGCCCCGTCTTGCCCGTCGATGGCAGGGGTCACCTCGTACCCCTCGATGGTGAGCAGGTCGGCGAGCATGAGGCGCATGGTCTCTTCGTCGTCGATGAGCAGTACGGACTTGGTCATGCTTCCTCTCGGTGTCTCATGGGAAAGGCCTGCCCGGCACCATACCTCGCCCCCCTCGGGAGGCACCAGGGATCGGGCCCGGAATCTTTTCGGTGTCGACATGAAGAGTTTTCGGTGGACCCTCCCCGCGACTTGAGTGCCCCGGCAGCGCGGGGGAGCCTCCAGGGGGAGGTAGCGATTCCATTTGTACGAATGAATTGCGAGGTGTGCTTGGTGAAGATGTTTTCGACATGGCTCCAAGTGGCTGCCACTGAGTCTCTGAAAATAGCCTAAAAACATCAATTATGCTGATATTTCGACGGGTTATCGGATATGAAACTATTTTCAAAAAAAGGTTTAATTGTTTTCTAAAGTCAAATCTTTGGGTGCCGATAAATGTTTTTGCGAGGCATGTTATGCAAAAAGATCATGTATAAACTTATTTCTCGGTGGTGCGGGGATCCCGCACCGTGCCTTCCCAGGCGCCGAGGCTCGCGGGCGTGGAGCTGGATGCTCCTGATGGCCGTGGTGGTTCAGGGGGCAGGCCCCGTCCAGGCCAAGCCTCCGGACCCCAGGCCCCTGGACGTGACGACACTGTTAGACCTGCGCTTCGGCATCGTCGTCAGGGAGGGGGCCGGGGACGGATGGATCAGCGTGGGGCCCACTGGCGGTGGGCCGGTGACCGGGGGCGGCCTGGTGGCACTCGGGGGCGACAACGGTCCGGCGCTGTTCGAGGTCGTCGGCGTGCCCTATGGGGTGTTCCAGATCAGCCTTCCCAACCGGCTGTTGATCGACCGGCAGGTGACAGTAACGGAGTTTACCTCGGACCCGGAGTGGTCCGGGGTGCTGGACGCGGAAGGACGCGCCACGGTGCGGGTTGGGGGGCGTCTGGGGGTAGGTAGCCAGGGGAAGGTGGGCAGCCCCCGGACGTTGTTCCAGATCGAGGTCAACTATCAGTGAGGCCGGGAATGGTCCCGGGCCCAAGGTGAGTGCAGCATCCGAAAACAGCGGGTCAGTGACGACCCAGACCCCCCCAAGGAGGCAACACCATGACACGGAAGATCACCCTCATCGCCCTCGTAGCAACCGGTTCCCTACTCTTCGCCGGCTCGGCTCTTGCCGCCACCGGCACGGCCAGCGCCAGTGTGGAAATTCTCGCCCCTCTGACCGTGGTCAAGGTGCTGGACATGGAATTCGGCACCATCGCCCCGCCGTCCATCGGCAACCAGGACTTCGTGCTTGCCACGGGTGGTGGGGTTACCCCTGGTCCCGGCGACGGCGCCTACTTCGACGGTGCCCAACCGGCCCAGTTCACCGTTTCCGGGAGCACCGACGAGACGGTGGGGCTGAATCTCACTGTGACATCACCCATGGACGGCACCGGGGTAACCTTGGAAACGGCAAACTTGGTCTCCAACCCGGGGGACACACTGCTTCTGGACGGTACCGCCCAGCCGATCAACATCGGCGGCACACTGAATGTGGCCTCCAACGCCAGCGTCGGCGCACACACTGCCACCATCCAGCTCGAGGTTCTCTATCAGTAGGCGTCATTGCCCCGGTAACGGAAGCGGGCGGAGTGGCGCTGCTGCCCCGCCCGCGGCCTTTCTCCCCCAGGAGGTGCTTGAATGGTACGCCGCAACGCCAGGGTCTGGCACGGTACGGTCTTCTGCTGGCTGCTCACCGGGGCACTGTCTCCGGCGGCTGCCGCCGAGGGCGGCGTGGGCGGGCTCCTCATCGCTCCCACCCGGGTGGTGGTGGAGGCGCGACAGCGCTCCGCGGAGCTCACGTTGATGAACCGGGGCAGCCGCACCGAGGCGTACCGCCTGGAAGTGGTGGAGAAACGCATGGCCGACGACGGTCGATTGGAGGACCTGCCCCAGGGGGAGACGGCGCCCCACAGCGCCGCGGCCATGCTGCGCTACAGTCCCCGCCAGGTGACCCTGGCGCCTGGGGAGACCCAGAAGGTTCGCCTGATGGTGCGGCGCCCGGCAGATCTGGTGGCCGGCGAGTACCGCTCCCACCTGATGATCCGCACCCTGCCTCCTCCCGGGGAGCCGCCCGCGACCGAGGCCGACCTGGGGGACGGGCAGTTGAGCGTAAAGCTGATCACCACCACCGCGGTGACCATCCCGCTCATCGTGCGGCACGGGGAAACCCACGTTGAAATGGCGCTGACGGACCTGGCCTGGGTCGCGCCCGCTGCCGACGCGGGGGCACCCCGTCTGGGGTTCCGTCTGACCCGCGCCGGAACCCGCAGCGCCTACGGGGACGTCACCGTGGAGTGGGAGCCAGCGGCTGGGGGCGCGCCGGTGACGCTGGGGACGATGCGGGGCGTGGCCGTGTACGCTCCCAACAGATCCCGGCGGGTGGAGATTCCCCTCACCGCTGATCCGGTGCAGCGGGTGGCGGGGGTGGTGCGGGTAACCTACCGGTCGCCGGACGGCAGTTCTCGCTCGTTCCTGGCAGAAAGTTCTCTCGCCTTGAACTGACGCCCGGTCCCGCCGGCTTCCTGCGATGGCCCAAACGATACCCCCACTGGTGGCAGTCGCCTTGGCGGGCCTCGTGCTGCTGGCGGGGCTTCCTGCGGCCGCTGCTCCGGATTCTGGGGCGGAGGATGAGTTTCTCGTTCTGCAGCTACGGCTGCGCTCCCATGTCCTGTCCGACGCCGTGCCGGCCCTGGCCGGGGACGGTCGCGTCTTCCTGCCCCTGGGGGAGTTCTGCGCCGCGGTGGAGTTCCCGGTGCGGGTCGATTCCAGAGCGGCGACGGCCCGGGGTTGGTTCCGAGCCGAGGCAAAGACCCTTGAACTCGATGCGGTGGAAGGGTGGGTGCGGCTGTCTGGGGAGGCCTTCCCGACGTCCCCCGCTGAGGTGCGCTCCGAGCCGGACGACCTCTATGTGGACACCGAGACTCTCGGCAGGTGGTTCGGTCTGGTGCTGGAGGTAGACCGAAACGAACTTCGGGTGAATCTCCGTTCCGACCAACCCCTGCCCCTGGAGCGGCGCCTGGAGCGGGAGGGCCGGCGGGAGCGGGCTCTGGCTCGGCGCGGTTCCCTGGAGCAACCCGCTTTCCCCCTGGTGGGGACCGCCTACGACTGGCTCTCCTGGCCGTTCGCAGACCTTTCCCTGGGTGCGCGCCGCCGCCGCGACTCCGGGGGAGGCGAGAGCTGGGAGAGCTCCCACAGCGTGTTGGCCACTGCCGATCTGCTGACGATGACCGGAGAGGTGTTCGCGTCCGGGAACCAGGACGACGGTCTTTCCGACCTGCAACTTCGTGTCGGCCGCCGGGACCCCTCCGGGGGGGGCCTGGGGCCCCTGGGGGTCACCGAGTTCGCGGTGGGCGACGTGTTCAGCCCCCAGAACGCCCTGGTGTCCCGCAGCGTGCGCGGCCGAGGGGCGGTGCTGTCGAGTTTCCCCTTGGATCGCCCCGACGAGTTCGATCGCACCACCCTTCGCGGTTCGGCTCCCCCCGGGTGGGAGGCCGAACTGCAGCGCGCCGGGGCTCTCTTGGACTTCCAGGTCGTGGGCAGTGACGGGCGCTACGAGTTTGTCGACGTGCCGGTACTGTTCGGGCGCAACGATTTCGAGGTGGTGCTGTACGGCCCCCAGGGGCAGGAGCGCCGGGTGCCCTATCCGCTCTACGTGGGACCGGGCTTGATCGAGCCCGGACGCGGACACCTGCGGGTCTCCGTAAACCAGCACGAGGCCGATCTGTTGGAGGTCGATGACGGCGCCCCGGCGGCGGGGCCGGCGCGCGGGGAGCCTCGCCTGTTGTTGGATTGGGAGCGCGGCCTGGGGCGGCGCTTCTCCGTGGCGACCTCTCTGGCCAGCCTGCCCATCGAGGAGGGTCAGGAAACTGTGCATCACCAGTACCTGGGGGTGGGGGGGCGCCTCACTCTCGGTGCCGTGTTCGCCACCCTGGACGGGGTTTTGGACACCTCCGGCGGTACCGCGCTGCAGGGAGCGGCCCAGGGTCGCATGCTGGACACCAACTGGTTTGCAGAGCACGGGCGGTTCTGGGGGTTTCAAAGCGAACGCGTGGAGGACGGGGATCCGGTTTCGGATCGCACCCGACTGCGGGCGGAGTGGGCGGGCAGTGCCCTGCTGCCTTTCAGCGTCGGGCTGGAAGCTGATCGCGAGGCCCGCCGCTCAGGCCGGGTCAGCCAGACCCTGTCGCACCGGCTCTCGATGAGCGCGGGTCCGGTGCTGGTGACCAATCGGCTCAACTGGCAGCGCCGCAGGGGGGGGAGTGAGACCACGGAGGCCGCCGATCAGAGCCAGGGTTCGCTGTTGCTCAGCACCCTGGGGCGCGGTCTGTCGGTACGCGGGGAGCTGGGCTATGGCCTGGCTCCTGCGGGGGGGCTGCGCGACACGGCCATCTCGGCGGACTGGTCGGCGGGCTCCCTGGGCGGGATTCGGCTGCGCTGCGGTTACCGGTTCACGGACCACCAGACCACCTGGAGCCTGGGCTGGAACCGCAGCTTCGCCGCAGTGGCTCTGGGATTGGACGGGGAGGTCCGTGACGACGGTTCCTACGCCGCCGGGTTGTCGGCAACCTTCAGCCTGGGCCGGGATCCGGTGGGCCGCCGGTGGACCGTGCGCTCCGGGCCCATGGCCGCCAAGGCGTCGGCTGCCGTGCGGGTGTTGCTGGACCGCAACGGCGACGGGTCGCCCAGCCCCGGTGACGAGCCCCTGGAGGGAGTACGGTTCCAGGTCAACGGGCGCACACTGGCGGAGTCGGTCACCGACGGCCGCGGCGAGGCATTCCTTCCCTGTCTGGCGGCGCACCGGCTGGTGGACATCGCCGTGGACGAGGCCAGTCTGGTGGACCCGTACTGGGTGGTGGCCCCCCAGGGACAACGGGTGCTGGTGCGTCCCGGCGCGACGCCGGTGTTGGAGTTCCTAGTGATGGATACGGGGGAGATCGAGGGCACGGTGTACGTGAGGAGGGACCAGGACGTGCGAAAACAGCCGCGGATCAAGCTGCAGTTGCTGGACGCAGACGGGCAGGTCACCCAGGAGGTGGCGTCGGCGTTCGACGGCTTCTTCCTGTTCCAGAGGGTGCCCCTGGGCGCCTATAGGGTGCGGGCGGACCCGGCCCAGCTCCAGGCCATCGGGCTGGCGGCCGGCGGGCCTGTCCCGATCGACCTGAGCCTCTCGGATCCGGTGGTCGCCGGGGTGGACTTCGTGCTGGAGGAAGCGGAGGACTGATCGAAAGCGCCGCGGGTGGCCGGGGCCGGGAGCGTAGGGTGGATCAAGCGCAACGGACCCACCATGCCTTCGGAGCAATCGCAGGAGCGGCTAGGGTCTTCGAGGGGCGAGCGCCCCGGAGCACAGGGACGGGAGGGTGCGGCCGCGAACTTGGCGCCTCTCAGAAACTGTAGCGCACCCGAGCGTAGAGGTTGGTGTTGTCTTCGAACTGGCCGAAGAAGGTGTCCGGGTGGGCGCCGATGAACCAGTTGGCTCCGCCGGTGAGCTGGATCTCGTCGGATAGTTTGTAGGTGGCCTTGGGCCGGAGGTAGGCGTCGTCCTCGCTGGGGGAGTAGAACGCGAACAGGGAACAGATGAGGTTCTGCCGCAGGAATAGGCCGGTGTAGCGGGCGGTGAGCCACCAGCGGTTCTGGTCGGTGAAGCCGCCAGCCGGGGTTTGCAGCGCCCTTTCCAGATAGGCCTGCAGGCCCAGGTTCTGGTCGGTTGCCAGTTCGTGGCTGAATCCCACCAGGGCCCGGAACTCCGAGTTGGGCAGTGTGGGGTCGTCGCCGTCCGTGTCGTCCAGGCTGCGGTACCAGGCCACCTCGGCGTTGGCGATCCCGCCGAGGAGTGTGCCCCGGGTGCTGGCGCCCCAGGCTTCGAGGCGGGGGAAGGTGAAGGTGTTGGTGCTGCCGTCGAAGCCCTTGGGCTGGCCGTAGTGGCCCCGGTAGCCGTACAGGGCGGTCTCCCACCCGAGCAGGGTGGCATACATCCGTCCGGCCAGGGAGCTGTTACCCAGGGTCTTGTCCGGAGTGTCGGTGGGGATCGGGGTGATCGGGTCCGCGGGGCCCACCGGGCCGGCACCACCCCAGAACGAGATGCGTTCCCCGGAGATGTACCCGTCGGACTCGAACACCGGCAGCCACGCCAGGTCGGCGCTCAGCCAGTCTCCGTACCAAGTGGCGCGCACCGCGTCGGAGGGCTGTTTCAGGTACTCGTCGTCGCGCCCGATGAAGAAGCTCTGCCAGTCCTTGGGGAACAGGTCGTTGAGGAAGATCAGGTCGCCCGTGCCCCAGGTGAGCACCTGGCGACCGAGCTTGAGGTCCACGGTATCCAGGGGGGTGAGGGCCACGTTGGCCTCGCGCACGTCGATGCTGCTCTCGCCGATGACCCCGTCGTGGAGCAGGTCGGCACGGAACGTCAGGCTGCCGTAGTCCCCGTCGCGCAGGAAGTCGAACTGGAACCGGGCCTCCTCCAGCAGGACGTCGTCGTCGGCGTGCTCGTCGTCCACCACCCGGGTTCCTGCGGCCACCTCAAGGAAACCGTGGAACGGCAGTTCGGCTGCGGCTGCGGGGAGAGTCACAGCGAGCCAGGTTCCGATCAAGATGACGTGCTTGCGCATCTGCATCCTCTTTTGAAAGGCGACTTCAAGGGCTCTTTCAGACAGGACTAACAGGATCTACGGGATTGAATCCAGACACCCGAACCGCCCCTGCCCTGGCTTTCCCCATCCTGTTGATCCTTTGATTCCTGTCAAAAAACGCCTTTGACTCCTGCTCTTTCTTCTCACCGGCTGATGTATTTTCGCGGCGCCTTGCGCAGGTAGCGCTCGGTGAAGATATCTTCGTCAATCCCCTGGTCGTACTCCACCTTGCTGAAGGTCATCACCGTGTT
>JARGFW010000388.1 GCA_029211085.1 Deferrisomatales bacterium
GCGGCAGACCACCGCGGTCTCCGCCCCTCTATTTTTGCCCACGAGACCGGACAACGACCGAACCCCAGCAAGCAAGGTGGGGGCCCGACGTCAAGCCCCTTCACGCCGGGCTCGCGGTGGACCAGAGTCCCCCTGAGCGGTGCTCCAGGATTGCTGCGCAACCCTTCCGGGTGACCAGTGCCCCCGCCCGCCCCGCCGTCTCTCACATGCTTTGCTTTGCGGGGAAGCGCCCTTCTCCCGTGCAGTCCTCGGCGTACCTGGACGCGTGCGCTATACTGTCTCGCTCGCCACCGGTCGTGGACATCCTAATAGGTTTGGTCCCACACTTCGCACCGCGTGGAAGAGTTTCGCAGTGTGCGCGAGCCGCTGCGTGACAGGGTCTTCGCCGTTCGCAGGAATTCCCCTGGATCGGAGAGGCCCCTCGCCGAACGTCCCCCAATCGAAGGCGGGTTGCCGACATGCCCGAGTCGTTCAAGTGGCAGTTCCCCGCGCGCTTCCGGCGGCGCGCCTTCGGCTGGAAGTCGCAGCCAGCCATCCAGCGGGTGAAGGAGGCCGTTTCGGAGATCAAGGCGGTCGCCCGGCGGGACCCTCTGCTCGCCGCCGAGGGGGCCGTGCTCTTCCTGGAGAAGCTGTCGCCCGCCCTGGAACAGGTGGACAGCTCGTCCGGGGCGATCGGTACGGCGGTGAACAAGGCGATCGAGACCCTCGTGCCGCTGATCGCGCGCGCGCCGGCCGACGCCAGGACGCGGGAAGCGTGGCTGGAGAGGCTCTGGGAGGCCTACCAGGCCGACCAGATGCCGTACATCGAGCGGCTCGGGGAGCACTGGGGCGCGCTCTGCGCCTCGCCAGAGCTGGCGTCCCACTGGGCGGACGAGCTCATCGGCACGGTGCGCATGGCCTGGAGCCCCGACCCCGGGCTCAGGGGCTTCTTCCCGGGGGCGGTCAACTGCCTGAGCGCGCTCTTCCACGCCGAGCGGCACGAAGAACTCCTGGAGCTCCTTGCCCGGGCGCCCTATCCCTTCTGGCCCGACCGGCGCTGGGGCGTCCGGGCGCTCGTCGCCCGCGGCCGGAAGGCCGAGGCCCTCCGGTACGCCGAGGCCTCCCGCGGTTGCAACACGAGCCCGGTTGCCATCGCCCGGGCGTGCGAGGAGATCCTGCTCTCCTCCGGCATGGCCGACGAGGCGTACGCGCGCTACGCGATCGAGGCGAATCAGGCAAACTCCTACGCTGCCACCTTCCGCGCGATCGCCAAGAAGTACCCCGGGAAGCAGCCGGCCGAGATCCTGCGCGATCTCGTCGCGAGCACGCCCGGGAGCGAGGGCAAGTGGTTCGCGGCCGCCAAGGACGCCGGGCTCCTCGACGAGGCGATCGCGCTGGCGAAGCAGAGCCCCTGCGACCCGCGCACCCTGACCCGCGCTGCCCGGGACTTCGCCGAGGAGAACCCCGGCTTCGCCCTCGAGGCCGGGCTGGCGGCCTTGCACTGGCTCGTCCTCGGCTACGGCTACGACGTCACGAGTGCCGACGTCTGGTCCGCCTACGACCACACCCGGAAGGCCGCCGAGCGGCTGGGGCGCTCCGACGAGACGCGGGCGAGGATCCGCGCCCTGGTGGCGGGGGAGACCTTTGACGATCGGTTCGTGTCGAAGGTCCTCGGGGCGGAGCTCGAAGAAGGAGGGAAACGATGAAGAACGTGGAGATGACCGTCGACGGCAACGTCCTCACCATTCGAGTGGATCTGTCCAAGGAGTTCGGGCCATCGTCCTCCGGGAAGACGATCATCATTGCCTCCACCGAAGGCAACGCCGCGATCCCGGGCCGCGAGGAGGTCAAGGTGGGGCTCAATGTCTACCGGAAGAACTGAACGGGGAGGCTTGTCATCGCCGATGCGCCGAGGACCGGTGAGCGATCGATGCCCGTGACCGACCCTGACTTGGCCGAAGCGAGCGCGTACTGGGTCGTCCGGGGGAGGCTCATGGCCGGGGAGTACCCCGGCTCGCCGAGCGCCGCGGGAATGCGGGCCAAGCTCGCCTCCCTCTTGAACGCGGGCATCCGGACGTTCCTCGACCTGACCGAAGCCGATGAGGTCACACGCCTCGGGCCTCTCCGGCCGTACGAGGAGGACCTGAGAGCGCTCACCGCGGAGAGCGCCGTCGAGGTGTCCCACACCCGCTTCCCGATCCGGGACTTCGACGTCCCCACCCGGGGGCTCATGATTTCCATCCTGGACGCCCTCGACGCCGCTCTGGGCCGCGGGATGCCGGCCTACGTGCACTGCCTCGCCGGGCGCGGCCGGACAGGCACGGTGGTCGGTTGCTACCTCGTCCGCCACGCCGAGCGGCTGCTCGGCACGTCCGCAAGCGACCGGGCGGGGCCGCTGGCCCTGGCGCGGATCACCGAGCTGCGGGTCGCGCAAGACGTGCCCTTCCCGAAGGACTCCCCGCAGACGCCGGCCCAACGGGACCTTGTGCTGGGCTGGCAGCCGGGCCTGTGACCGGCGGGTCCGCTGCGGCACCGAGCGGGGCGCGCGGCATCCCCGGGGCTCACCTGTAGAAACCGCCCCACACCGCAACCCCGACCTTCGACACAGCGCGCCGGCGGCTCGCGGCCGCGGGATGCGGTCACTTTCGCCGATTCTTTCGCTGCGATGCCTTGGCGAGCTTCTTCTTGCGCTTCGCCTTCGCGCGGCTCGGGTCGGGACGGC